>NZ_JBEYVP010000035.1:0-117343 GCF_040644035.1 Streptomyces sp. NPDC047042
CACTCCGCGCCCGACGTGCTGCGCGCGATGCGGCGCTTCGGTGACACCGACCGCTTCCTGGAGCTGCTACCCCCCACCCGCCGCCGTGGGGGTCAGCCCCTAAGGAGTTCACGACCATGACGGACGTATCCAGTACCGGCCCCGCTCCCGGCGACGACCGCAAGGTGCTCACCAACCGGCAGGGCCACCCCGTCTACGACAACCAGAACCAGCGCACGGTCGGCGCCCGGGGCCCCGCCACGCTGGAGAACTACCAGTTCCTCGAGAAGATCAGCCACTTCGACCGGGAGCGCATCCCCGAGCGGGTCGTGCACGCGCGCGGGGTCCTCGCGTACGGCTACTTCGAGGCGTACGGCAGCTGGGGCGACGAGCCGATCGGCCGGTACACCCGCGCCAAGCTCTTCCAGGAGCGCGGCCGGCGCACCGATCTCGCCGTGCGCTTCTCCACCGTGATCGGCGGCCGGGACTCCTCCGAGGCCGCCCGGGACCCGCGGGGCTTCGCGGTGAAGTTCTACACGGAGGACGGCAACTGGGACATGGTCGGCAACAACCTGGGAGTCTTCTTCATCCGGGACGCGATCAAGTTCCCCGACGTCATCCACGCCCTCAAGCCCGACCCGGTGACCTTCTAACAGCAGCCGAAGCGCATCTTCGACTTCATGTCGCAGACGCCGGAGGCGATGCACATGCTGGTCAACCTGTTCAGCCCGCGCGGCATCCCGGCCGACTACCGCCATATGCAGGGCTTCGGCGTCAACACCTACAAGTGGGTCAACGACGAGGGCCGCACCGTGCTGGTGAAGTACCACTGGATGCCGAGGCAGGGCGTACGCAGCATGACCGAGGAGGACGCCGCGAACGTCCAGGCGGAGTCGCTCGGCCACGCGACCAAGGACCTCTACGAGGCGGTGGCCCGCGGCGATCACCCCGAGTGGGAACTCCTCGTGCAACTGATGGACGACCACGACCACCCGGAGCTGGACTTCGACCCGCTGGACGACACCAAGACCTGGCCGGAGCAGGACTTCCCGCCCCGGCCCGTCGGACGGATGGTGCTCGACCGCATGCCCGAGGACTTCTTCGCGGAGAACGAGCAGATCTCCTTCGGAACCGGTGTCCTCGTCGACGGACTGGACTTCTCCGACGACAAGATGCTGGTCGGCCGCACCTTCTCCTACAGCGACACCCAGCGCTACCGGGTCGGCCCCAACTATCTCCAGCTGCCCGTCAACCAGGCCAAGAACGCCGATGTGCGCACCAACCAGCGCGACGGACTGATGGCTCACCACCAGGACGGCGGAGGGGAGAACCCGAGCGTCAACTACGAGCCGTCGATCACCGGCGGCCTGCGCGAGGGCGAGTACCCGACGCACGACGAGCAGGGGCCCGAGATCCACGGCAGGCTGACGCGCAAGCGCATCCCCCGCACCAACGACTACCTGCAGGCCGGTCAGCGCTATCTGCTGATGGAGCGGTGGGAGCGCGACGACCTGGTCAGGAACCTCACCGCCGCGCTGGCGCAGTGCGACCGGCCGGTCCAGGAACGCATGGTGTGGCACTTCCTGCTCGCCGAGAACGACCTCGGCCAACGGATCGGGCAAGGTCTCGGCATCAGCGCGGACGAGGTGGCGCACCTGGAGCCGCTGGCGAGCCAGGACCTCAGCGACGACGACCGCAAGCGCCTCGCGAACCTCGGCGAGAACCCGCCGCGCGACGTGGAGGGACTCACCATGACGCACTGCGTGCCCGACGAACGGCACGTCGTGACCCGGTAAGCAAGCAGGGCGCCGGGCGCGGCGGGTGACGGGCGCCCGGCGCTCGCGCGCCGGACCCGGCGACTCGCCCCCGCGACAGGGTTGTGTCGCGGTCCAGGGGTACTCGCCCGGTGACGGCGTCCACTCGGGCGCCCCGAGGGAAGGTCTCGGCTCCCATGACCACGCACGCCCGCACTTCGAGCACCACCCGAACTCCTGTGCAACAGGCCGCGCTGCTGGTGGGCGCGGTGTTCCTGCTGGTGGGAATCCTGGGATTCATCCCGGGGATCACCACGGACTACGGCACGATGAAGTTCGCCTCCCACGACTCCGGCGCCCAACTGCTGGGGATCTTCCAGGTCTCCGTCCTGCACAACCTGGTCCACCTGGCCTTCGGCGTGGCAGGTGTGGCCATGGCCCGCACGGCCTCCGGGGCCCGCACCTATCTGCTGGCCGGCGGAGCCGTCTATCTGCTGCTGTGGCTGTACGGACTGTTCGTCGGCCACGACAGCGCCGCCAACTTCGTGCCCCTGGACACGGCCGACAACCGGCTGCACTTCGTCCTCGCTATCGGCATGATCGGCCTGGGCGCACTGCTGACCCGTCCCCGTACCACCGCCCTACCGAGGTGATCGCCATGATCTCCAAGAAGTCCCTCTGGACGATGGGCGCCGGACTCGCCGCGGCGGCCGTCGTCGTCCGCCGGTCGCAGACGCAGCCGCTGGTACCGGCCGACGAACGCTGGCTGAAGGTCACGGTCAACCGTGAACCGGGTGACATACCGGCCGACAAGCTGCCCTCACCGCTCCAGGACTACGGCGACCGGATCGAGACGCGCGTCAGCGCGGCGCCCGGGGACCGCGGCACGGAACTGGCCGTACGGCTCAGGGAACCGCTGCCGGACGTCATGGGTTCCATGCCGGCCAGGCTCGCCGGCCTGGACCCGCGCCAGGACCTGCGCCGCGCCCTGCGTGACGCCAAGGCCCTCCTCGAGGGCGGCGAGGTCCTTGAACCCGACGAACCCACCACCCACGACACGCCCGGCGGCAGGCTCGTCGGGGTGCTGACCCGACGCGCGCGGGGGGAGGGAATGCTGTGAAGGCCCTGTGCTGGGAAGGCGTGAACAAGCTCGCGGTCGAAGAGGTCTCCGATCCCGTCATGCACAACGACCAGGACGTGATCGTCCGCATGATCGCGGGCACCACCTGCGGCTCCGATCTCCATCTCATCGGCGGCTACATCCCCTTCATGCGGTCCGGGGACGTCATCGGCCACGAGTTCCTCGGCGAGGTCGTGGAAGCGGGGCCCGGCGTGCGACGGCACTCGGTGGGCGACCGGGTGGTGGTCTCCTCGTTCGTCGGCTGCGGACGCTGCTGGTACTGCACCCACGACCTGTGGTCGCTGTGCGACAACACCAACACCAACCCCGGGATCGGACAGGCCCTCTTCGGGGCCGACACCGCCGGTATCTTCGGCTACTCCCACGCCATGGGCGGACTGCGCGGCAGCCACGCCGAGTACGTGCGCGTCCCGTACGCGGACTACGGGGCGTTCAAGGTGCCGGATGGCGTCGACGACACGAGCGCCCTGTTCGTGTCCGACTCGGCGCCGACCGGCTGGATGGGCGCCGACCTGGCGGGAGTGAAGCCGGGGGACGTCGTGGCCGTCTGGGGCTGCGGAGCCGTCGGGCAGATGGCGGCGCGCGCCGCGATCCTGCTGGGCGCGGAACGGGTCATCTCCATCGACCGGATCCCGGAACGGCTGGCGATGACCGAGCGGCACATCGGCAGCGAGGTCATCGACTACACCGCGACCGACATCGGCGCCGAGTTGCGGGAACGGACCGGTGGCCGGGGACCGGACGTGTGCATCGAGGCGGTCGGGATGGAGGCGCACAGCGACAACAGCCTGGTGCACGCCTACGACCAGGTGAAACAGCAGTTGCGACTGCAGACGGACCGCCCCACCGCCGTCCGTGAGGCCATCCACGCCTGCCGCAAGGGCGGGACGGTGTTCGTCCTGGGCGTGTTCGCGGGCGCCGTCGACAAGTTCCCGCTGGGCGCGGTGATCAACAAGGGGCTGACCGTACGGGGAGCCCAGCAGCACGGTCAGCGCTACATCCCGATGCTGCTCGACCGGCTGGCCGCAGGGGAGTTGGGCACCGCGCACCTGGCGACCCACAGCCTGTCCCTGGACGAGGCGCCGCTGGCCTACGACATGTTCAAGCAGAAGACGGACGGCTGCGTCCGTGCGGTCATCCGCCCGCAGGGCTGAGCAGGGTCCCGGCCGGCCTCGCCCGCGATGTGCGAGATGCGCTCGTCTGTGGTGGTATCGAGCCAAAGGTGCACATGTGGGCTTATGCGTGGATGCTCGGGGAACTCGGTGCTTGTCACAGTCGCAATTCTCCCGGTGGGGAACCGCACTCCGGGACGGAAGGCATTGAGGCACTCAAGGAGCTGACCGTGAGTATCTGCATCGGAGTGGAAGAGGAGTTCCACGTCCTGGAGGTGGAGAGCGGCCTGCTCGTGCCGCGCGCCGACCGGGTCCTGCGACGGTTGCCCAGGCGGACCTTCACCAGCGAACTGCACCGGTCCGCCGTGGAATCGAACAGCGGAGTGCACGGGTCCCTGCACGATCTGTACACGGACCTCTCCGGGACCCGACAGCGGCTCGACACGGCCGCCGCCTCCCTGGGGCTGGCGGTCATGGCCGCGGGCACGGCCCCGCTCGCACCCGCCGTCTCCGGGCCCCCCACCCCCGACGCCCGCTACCGCCACATGGTCGAGGAATACCGGCAGGTCGCCGACGAACAGCTCATCTGCGGAGCCCAGGTCCACGTCGACGTACCCGACCGCGACACCGCGGTGCGGGTGATGTGCGAGGTCTCTCCCTGGCTCCCCGTGCTGCTCGCGCTGTCCGCCAGCTCGCCCTTCTGGCAGGGCACCGACACCGGCTACGCCAGCTGGCGCACGATGCTCTGGCAGCGCTGGCCCACCGCCGGCCCGATCGGCTGCTTCCCGAACGCGGCCGAGTACGACGCGGCGGTGCGCGACCTGGTGCGGGCCGGGATCATCAGCGACCCCGGAATGATCTACTACGACGTACGTCCCTCCGATCATCTGCGCACCCTGGAACTGCGGATCTGCGACGCCTGCCCGCGAGCGGAGACCGTCGTGCTCATCGCCGGACTGTTCCGCGCACTGGTCACCGACGCCCGGGAGCGGCTGCGCAAGGACGACACCCCCTGCCGGGGCCGGCACGAATGGCTGCGCGGCGCCGCCTGGCGGGCCGCCCGATCCGGCCTCGAAGGCACCCTGGTCGACCCCGCCACCCATCGGGACGAGCCCGCGCGGCAGGTCGTCCGCGGGATGCTGACACGGCTGCGCCCCGCACTCGAGGCCCACGGCGACTGGCGAACCGTACGGTCCCTGACGGAGGAGGCCCTTGCCGAGGGCAGCGCCGCCGCGCGCATCCGCCGTACGGCGCGGCAGGAGGATCTGCTGGCCTGCGTCGACCTGCTGATCGGCGAAACCCGCGGCGAACGCGGAAACCGCAGGACGGCACCGCTCGGGCGCGGCAACCCTCCCCTCGCGGGCGCCGACGCGCCGGGCCCGCCGTTCGGCTCCGGAGCACCGGAGGTCATCGGCCGCTGAGATGCCGGAGAACGTCATGAGGACGGCCCGGCCCGTGATCACCACGGCCGCCGTGCGGGTCCCGTCCGCCACCCACCCGTTCAGGAGTTGTTTCGTCATGTCCAGCGACACCGGCGAAGGTGTTCATCAGGGAAGGGGCAGGCCATGTGCGGTCTGAGTGGGGAGATCCGCTTCGACGGCCGACGGCCCGACCTCACCGCCGTCGAGCGTATGAGCGACCGGCTGGCCGCCCGTGGGCCCGACGGGCAGGGCATCTGGACGCGGGGCGCGGTCGCGCTGGGACATCGCCGTCTGAAGATCATCGATCTGTCCGAACTCGGAGCACAGCCGATGACCGATGCCCGGGGCATGCTCACCGGTGTCTTCAACGGCTGCGTGTACAACTACCAGGAGCTGCGCGAGGAACTGCGGGGGCTCGGCCACCGCTTCGAGTCGACGTCCGACACCGAGGTGATCCTCAAGGCCTACCAGCAGTGGGGAACCGCCTGCGTCGAACACTTCTACGGCATGTTCGCCTTCGCCATCGTCGAGCACCGCACCGGCCGGCTCGTCCTCGGCCGTGACCGCCTCGGGATCAAGCCCCTGTATCTGGCACGGACGCCGGGCCGGCTGCGGTTCGCCTCCTCGCTGCCTGCCCTGCTCGCCGCCGGGGACGTGGACACCTCCCTCGACCCGGTGGCGCTCCACCAGTACCTGAGCTGGCACGCCACCGTGGCGGCGCCGCACACCGTCCTGGAAGGCGTCCGCAAGCTCCCGCCGGCCACCGTGCGCGTCGTGGAACCGGACGGCACCCACCGCGACCACCGCTACTGGCAGCCGTCGTACACCCGGCGGCCCGAGCACGCCGACATGGCGCCGGACGAATGGCGCGACGCGGTACTCGACGCCCTGCGCACCGCCGTACGCCGCCGGACGGTCGCCGATGTCCCGGTCGGTGTCCTGCTCTCCGGCGGACTGGACTCCAGCCTGGTCGTCGCCCTGCTCGCCGACGAGGGGCAGCACGACCTGCGGACCTTCAGCGTCGGCTTCGAGGCGGCGGGCGGAGAGGACGGCGACGAGTTCCTGTACTCGGACCTGGTCGCCCGGGAGTTCACCACCGATCACCGCCGGCTGATGATCCCCTCCGAGCGCGTGTCGGCCGCCCTTGACGGGGCCGTCGCGGCGATGAGCGAGCCGATGACCAGCCATGACGCGGTCGCCTTCTACCTGCTGTCCGAGGAGGTGGCCAAGGACGTGAAGGTCGTGCAGAGCGGCCAGGGCGCCGACGAGGTGTTCGCCGGCTACCACTGGTACCCCCGGCTGGCGGAGGTCGCCCGGGAGGACGAGCCGGAGAGGTACGCCGAGACGTACTTCGACCGCCCGCACGCCGACCTCGCCCGGATACTCGAGCCCCACATGCTGCCCGGCGACGACCCCTCGGGCCGCTTCGTCAGGGAGCACATGGCCGTGCCGGGCGCGGAGACGGCCCTGGACGCGGCGCTGCGGCTGGACACCCACGTCATGCTCGTCGACGACCCCGTCAAACGCGTCGACAACATGACCATGGCCTGGGGTCTGGAGGCCCGGGTGCCGTTCCTCGACCATGAACTGGTGGAACTCGCCGCGGCCTGCCCGCCGGAACTCAAACTGGCCGACGGAGGCAAGGGAGTGCTCAAGGCGGTCGGCCGGAAGCTCCTGCCCCCGGAGATCGTCGACCGGCCCAAGGGCTACTTCCCGGTCCCCGCCGTCAAACACATGGCGGGCCCCGTCCTGGACCGGGTGCGTGCGGCGCTCGAGGCACCCGAGGCGAAGGAACGCGGCGTCTTCCAGGCGCCGTACGTGGCCGACCTCCTGGCGGCACCCGACGAACACCGGACCAAGCGCGGAGCCAACGCCCTGTGGCAGGTGGCTCTCCTGGAGATATGGCTGCAGACGCACGGAATCAAGTGACCGACGAGCCGGGCACGCGGGCCGTGCGCACAGCGGCGGCCGCCCGGCCCTCAGCCATGGCCCGCCCCGAAACACCCGACCTCACGTCCGCCGCCCCACAGCCGCCGGACACCCGGACCCCGGACGGGTACGAGCCCGCTGCCCCCGCGCCCGTCCCGGTGCTGCTGCCCGACGCGGCAGGCCCCCGGGACGCCGTGACCCGGCTGCACGCGCACGGCTGCTGGTACCCCTCCGCCAACGCCGACGGCACCGAGGCGGCCTTCATCTGCGACCGGGGCGGGGTCCCGCAGCTGTGGGCCGGACCGGTGGACGGCGGCGAGGTGCGGCTGCTCGACTCCTCGCCCGACCCCGTCAAGGAGGTGTCCTGGTCACCGGACGGCCGCTGGATCGCCTACACCACCGCGCCGGGCGGCGGCGAGCACACCCGGGTGCTGTGCGTACGGCCCGACGGCACCGGCCGGCGCATCCTCGCGGCGGCGGATCCGTCCAGTACCGCCTACCTGGGGTGCTGGACGCACGACGGGTCGACCGTCGCCGTCACCGTCGCCGGGCCCACCGCCCCCGGCTACCAGGAGCGCACGGGACCCCCCTCGACGGACACCGATCCCGCGGGTACCCCACTCCCGCCCGACTGGACCGACCGGGACGGCCGCGCGACACTCCTCGGCGGCGCCCGCTACGACACCGGGCGGCGGCCGGCGCCCCCGCATGTCGACCTCAGAGCCGCACAGGCGCCTGCCGTCCGGCCCGGCGGCGGCCTGTCCGCCTACCTCATCGACCCCGACGGACTGGCCTCCCCGGTGCTCCTCGCCACGGAGACGCACGCCGCCACACTCCGGGTGTGCGACCTCAGCCGCGACGGCTCCCTCGCGCTGCTGCGCCGCGGGCCGCGCGGACGCCGCGAGGCGGTCGTACGGCGCACGGCCGACGCGGAGACCACCTGCACGGTGCCGGTCGCCGACGGGGACCCGTGGATCGGCAGGTTCTCCTCGGACGGGCTCACCCTGTGGCTGCGCAGCAACGCCGACCGGGAGTACGCGGCGCTGTTCGCGGTCACCCTCGACGCCGAGGGCCGGCCGGGCGAGAGGTCGGTCGTGTCCCAGCGTGAGGACCAGGAACTGGAACTGCTGGCGATGGCCCACGACGGCCGCACAGCCGTCCTCGTGTGGAACGCGCAGGGGGCCGGAGAGCTCGAACTCGTCGAAACGTTCCCGGCCCGATTCAGCCCCGACCACGCGGGCCCGGCCCGGCCCGTCTCCCTGCCGCACGAGGTCGTCACGCGTGTCGTGGCGGCCGGCCCGGGCCGCATGCTGCTCGCGCTGTCCGGTTCACGGCGCCGCCCGGGCGTCTGGTGGGCCCACGAGGGCGTGTCCCTGCTGCGCACCCCGTGGTCCTCCCGCGACGAGGACGCCGTACCACCGGGCCGCCCACCCGTCAGCCCGGTCCCCCTGCGCCTCACCGCACGGGACGGACTGCCTCTGAGCGGCTGGTACTACAGGGCACCGGGGCGCGCCCCGGCCGAGCCCGCGCCCTGCGTGATCCATCTGCACGGCGGCCCGGAGGAACAGGAACGCCCCGTCTTCAACCCGCTCTACCACGAACTGCTCGGCCGGGGGCTGGACATCTTCGCCCCCGACGTCCGCGGCTCCTCGGGACACGGCCGGTCCTTCGTCGACGCCGACCTGGGCAGCGGACGCTTCGCCGCCCTGGACGACGTCGCGGACTGCACCGCCCACGCGGTGACGGCGGGCCCGGCCGACCCGACCCGGCTGGCGGTCATGGGCCGCTCGTACGGCGGCTATCTGACCTTCGCCTCCCTCGTCTGGCATCCGGACCTCTTCCGTACCGGTGTCGCCGTCTGCGGCATGTCCGACCTCCTGACCTTCTTCGCCGGTACGGAGCCCTGGCTCGCGGAGTCGGCGTCCCACAAGTACGGCCATCCCGAGCGCGACCGCCCGCTGCTGCGCGCCCTCTCCCCGATGAACCGGATCGACGCCCTGCGTGTCCCGCTGCTCGCCGTCCACGGCGAACACGACACCAATGTGCCGGTGGGGGAGTCCGAACAGTTCGTCAGGGCCGCCCGGGAACGCGGCATCCCCGCCGAACTGCTCGCCCTGCGCGACGAGGGCCACGACTTCCTGCGCGCGGACAACCGCCGCCTGTTCCGCCGGGCCGCCGCCGACTGGCTGGAACGCCATCTCGGCGGCTGACCCGGCTGACCCGGCGGGCACGGCAGGTACGGCACACCGGTTGCGGTGCGTGGCTCACTTCAGGGCGTCACCGACCAGGGCGAGGTTCTCGATGGCCGCGATCCCGTACAGCGCCGTGGAGTTGGTGCTGATCCAGGGGGCGTCGCTGCCCGCGTTGAGGACGGTCGGACCGCTGATCTTCGTGGTTGCCCATGAGGTGCTCGCGTCCGGGTAGCCGTCGCCCACGGCGAACTTGTTCCAGGCCCGGGCGGCGAGCGCGGCCTCGCCGGTCTGGCTCGCCGCGTACGCGTCCAAGCGGGAGTGCCCCTGGACCAGGCTCACCTTGAAGCTCGTGCCGTAGCGGGCCTTCTGCTCGGCGGAGGTGGCGTTGTAGTAGCGGCAGTAGTCCAGCCAGGCGGCCCGGAAGCCGGGGATGTCGCTCTCGTCGAGGGCGCCGATCAGCTCGGTCGCCAGTTCGGGCAGGCCGAAGCTCGCGGAGAGATGGGAGACCGCGACGACCGGCGAGCTCTGGATGGCGAAGGCGCCCGTGTCGAGGTCGTAGAGCCCGCTCCCCTGGACGAAACCATTGGGCTGGGCGGCGATCGTCGAGGCGCTGGCCAGCAGCTTCTTCCTCGCCGTACGCCACTTGGGGCCGCGCCGCTCCCACTCCGTCCACCATGCCCAGCCGAGCCCGCTCCAGTCCGTGCCGAAGCCGATGGACAGGGCGTGCCGGTCGCCCGGGGTGTAGCCGTCGGTGCGGACCTTGCGGTTGGGATCCAGGGCCAGGAAGGTCTGGTCCGCGTCGACCTGGGCGTGCATCAGGTCGCCGGTGCGCTCGTCGCCGGTGAGGTAGTAGAAGAGCCGGCGGTAGACGGGCGTCGAGATACGCACCTGCTTGGCGCTGTCACCGAAGTGCTGGACGCCGTGCCGGGTGCCGAGCCCCGCCCATTTCCCGAGGTGGTAGACGTCGACCTCACCGGTGTGGCGGGTCATGGCCTCGGCGAAGCGGTAGATGTCGGCGCGCCCGGAACGCAGATAGGCCAGCCACAGCCACAGGTCGGTGGAGAGCTCGGAGTTGTCCCAGGCGTAGCCGCCGACGTCGTAGCACCAGGTGTGGCGGGCCGGGTCGTAGGTGTGCTGGACGTCGCCGTAGTCCAGGAAGCCGTACCAGCGGCGCTGTTCGCGCTGGTCCTGGTAGTAGGTGAAGAGCAGGTCGAGGCGGTCCTCGACGGTCTTCCTGGCGGCGGTCGAGCGGTCCACGGGGGACCAGAGCCCGGCGAAGACACCTGCCTTGTGCAGGGTTTCGGGGGCCGCGACGAGCTGCGGCGGGGCGGTCAGCGCGTCCTTCTGCGCGACCAGCGCGTCGGCGGTGGGGGTGGCGGCGTTGGCCCACAGGTAGAGCTCGGAGGTGCGGGCGATGCCGTAGGGGGTGGCGAAGCCCGGCTCGTAGTCCTCGTAGGTGATGTTGAGCCCGGCGGTCTGCTCGTCGTAGGTGTCCTGGCCGAGGCCGTCGTGGTAGAAGCGCAGGTCGAGCGGCTGGGCCTCGGGCGACCAGAGCCACAGGGTGACGGTCGCCTCGTCGGACGCGGCGCCCCGGACGTCGAGCTGGGCGGGGTGCTTCTGCCAGAAGTCCCGCAGCCCGAAGGAGAGTCCGCCGCTGACCCCGCCGACGTAGCCGAAGCCGGGGGCGCGGGTGCCGCCGGTGGTGTGGATCCAGCCGTGACCCGCCTTGGTGCGCTTGCGGACGGTGAAGCCGTCGGCCGACAGCTGGGAGAGGGTGTAGTCGCCCCAGGCCGGGACGTACTGGAGGGCCGAGGAGACCCGGGTGTCCCAGGTGGAGATGTCCGGCAGCCGCTCGCCCTTGACCTGCGCGGTACGCACGGCCGCGCCGGGGTCGCGGCGCAGACCGGTGATGCCCTGGACGGCCTCGGTGAGGAAACCGTCGTCGGCGCCGGCGAGCCGGACATGGCGGTTGTACAGCTCGTCGGAGAGCGGGACGCGGATGCGCAGGCCCAGCCCCTTGATGAAGTCGCCGCCGGCCTTGCCCGCCTCCTGCTTGCCGTCGTACGTGATGGTGTGGACGACACGGATCGCCTCGGACCCCGCGTACAGGTAGAGCCGGATGACGAAGGGCAGCCAGGAACGGCCGCCGCGCTCGTGCTCGCCCTCGAGGCGGATGACGGCGCGCACCGGCCCCGCCTGCTCGACGGTGACGGAGCCGACGCGGCCGGTGAAACGCTCCCACCGGGTACTGGAGCCGCTGCCGTCGAAGTCGTCGTCGATCTCCGGCTGGCGCAGCACGACCAGTTCGGCCTTGCTCGCGATCCTGGCGTCGCCGCGCCTGATGCCGCGGATGACGTCGTGTGCGCCGGACTTGGAGATGCTGACCTGGATGACGCCGGTGTCGACGTCGATCGTGCCGCCCTTGGTGTCCACGGTGAGCGCGGTGCCCGCCTGCGCGGGCGCGCCCGGCGCCAGGGTGTAGCCCTCGGCGGGCGCAGCGGTGGTGCCGACCGCGTGGGCGGTCCACTTCAGGGTGCCGTCGGGCCAGTAGGCGGTGGGCCAGGACTGCACGGGGACAGCGGTGCCGTCGCCGGCGGTGAGGGCAAAGGCCTCACCGGCGCTGACCGCGCCCTGGGGCCAGGCCACGCCGAAGGTGGTGCCCGGGGTCTCGGCGGGGGTGCCGCCCTCCAGCCAGGTCAGCTTCACCGGGTCGGCGGAGGTGGCTTCGGCCGGCGCCGCAGCGGCCGGGTCGGCGGCGAGGGCCCAGGAGAGCTGGGTGGCCGCGACAGCCGCCGCTGCCGCCTTGAGGGCGTCTCTGCGCGAGATCTCAGCCACGGTGACCGCCCCCGAGCCGCCAGACGCGGAAGTCGCTGATGTGGAAGTGACTCCAGGTGGTGCGGAAGGCGAACCAGCCGCTCGTGTAAGGGTCCTCGTCGGTGTAGTCGAAGACCAGCTCGCCGTTGTCCCAGTACTGGACGCGCTTGCCGTCGGAGACCAGCCGGACGCGGTTGGGCTCGTTCGCGGTGAGCAGCGGCGAGGTGTAGTCGTAGATCAGCGGCCGGGAGCCCGGCACGCCGACGTAACGGCGAAGGCGGGTGGTGGTGTTGGAGTTCGCGCCGAGTCCCGCGTAGTACGTGGTGAGCTGGTCGTAGTCGGCGAGGGCGCCACTGCGGGGGTTGGCGAACAGGTTCTCCGGGGAGCGCGGATCGCGCGCGTTCCAGAAGGAGTTGAGGTCGCTGACCCGGTCGTTGGCGCCGCCGGCCGAGACGGGGGTCGCCGTGAAGTCGATCTCGTACCGCCCGGAGAACGGCCGCTTGAACCACACCGAGGCCCCGGCGGGCACGTCGACGTCGAGCACGCCGTGCCTCGCCGTGACGCTGCCGCCCTTCTCCAGCTCGGTCGACCACTGGCCGGTGCCGTGCCGGAAGTCGTCGCGGGCCAGCAACTGGCGGTGGTGATACGGGCCTTGGCCGTTCGGAGCGGCGGCGGCGCCGGTCGACAGTGCGGTGGTGACCGCGGCGGCGAGGCTCACCACAACGGTGGCCCAGGTGTAGCGCATCGGAAGATCCCTTTCTGTGGACGGCTGAAGCGTACGGAAACCAACGCTTCCGATCGGCAAATGCCACAGAAGTGAAAAGAAGCGTTCATGATCAAGGGAGTTCGCGGTCGAATCCCACATGGTGGGACCGAATGTGACCTGCTGTTACAGCTTCATGATCATCGGCTGTCGATCTCCGCGCGGCGCCCCTCGGGCGGGCAGGCTGGCGCACATCCCTCCCCGAACCCCCCTTCGCAGCACAGGAGTTGTCCGCATGCCGTTCGACAGCCCGATCTCCCGCCGTACCGTCCTCGCCTCGGCGGCCGGACTGGCCCTGGCCCTCGCCACGCCCGTCACCGCCTCGGCCGCGGGCTTCGGCTACACCGACGACGGCACCAACTACGTCGTGGACACCGGCGCCGGCCTCGTCTTCAAGGTCGACCACACCAACGGCGACCTCTCGTCCTTCGTCTACAACGGCACCCAGTACCAGGGCTACGACGGCAAGAACTCCCACATCGAGAGCGGCCTCGGCGCCTCGACGGTCACCATCTCGACGCCCGCGACCGGAGTCGTCCTCATCAAGGTCGTCCATGGCACCCTGATCCACTACTACGCGGCGCGCAGCGGTGAGAACAACATCTACCTCTTCACCTACAAGCCCGACACCTCCGTGACCGCCAGCCGCTACATCGCCCGCCTCAAGCCGGGCATCTTCCCCACCACCTATCCCGACACCTGGTCCAACTCGGACACGGTCATCGAGTCCGCCGACGTCTTCGCCAAGGCCGACGGCACCACCCGGTCCAAGCACTTCGCCAACCTGCGGACCATCGACTACGACTACTTCGGCTTCAGTGCCTCCGCCGCCTCGATCTGGGTTGTGCGCTCCACCAAGGAGAAGGACTCCGGCGGCCCGTTCGTCCGTCAACTCCTGCGCCACGGCAACGAGTCGGGCGCGGGCCTCTACGAGCACCTCTACTACGCCGAGGGGCAGACGGAGGCCGAGCGCTTCGGCCTGCACGGCCCGTACGTCCTCGCCTTCACGGACGGATCGGCGCCGACCTCCGCCGTTTCCGGCCGCGACAACACCGCCTGGGTGGACGCGCTCGGCCTCACCGGCTGGACCGGCGCGAGCGGTCGCGGGCGGATCGTCGGCAACGGGCTCGCGGGGCGCGACACCTCGTACCCCTACGTCGTGGGCGTCTCCAACTCCGCTGCCCAGTACTGGGCGAAGGTGGACGTGAGCACCGGCAAGTACTCGGTCAAGGGCATCCTCCCCGGCACCTACACCCTCACCGTCTACAAGGGCGAACTCGCCGTGCACACGGAGAACGTCACGGTCACCGCGGGCGCGGCCACGACCCTGCACACCATCACGCTCACCGGCGACCCCTCCGCCGACCCCGCCATCTGGCGCATCGGCGACTGGAACGGCACCCCGGCCGGCTTCAAGAACGCCTCCCTGATCACCTACGCCCACCCCTCCGACTCACGCGCCGCCGCCTGGACCGCCGGCACCTACGTGATCGGCGGTTCGGCTGCCTCGGCCTGGCCCGCCTACCAGTTCAAGGAGATCAACCAGGGCCTGCAGATCTCCTTCACCCTCACCGCCGCCCAGGCCGCCGCCGACCGCACCCTGCGCATCGGCATCACCACCGCCAAGGCGGGCGGACGCCCCCAGATCACCGTCAACAACACCTGGACGTCCGCGATCCCGGCCGCCGCCACCGAGCCGTCCACCCGCACCCTGACCGTCGGCAGCTACCGCGGCAACAACCACACGTACGAATACGTGATCCCCGCCGCCCAGCTGCTCGCCGGCACCAACACCCTGCGCATCGACGCCGCGAGCGGCTCGGCGGGCGGCGGGGGATACCTCAGCCCCAGCTACGGCTTCGACGCCCTCGACCTGCTCTGAGGGCACGACCGGGGGACGCGGCGGGGCGGGTCCTCAGGACCCGCCGCGCTCGCGGGGGAGCTTCTCCCCGGCCTCGATCGCCACGGGCAGCCGGTTCTCGGCCGGCGGCAGCGGGCAGGTGGCCAGGTCGGTGTAGGCGCACGGCAGGTTGGTCGCCCGGTTGAAGTCCAGGACGAGAGTGCCGTCGGCGGCGGGCGGGGCGAGGGAGAGAGACCGGTTGGCCGCGTACGTGGTGACCCCGGAGGTCGCGTCGGTGAACAGCACCATCAGGCTTCCGGGGCCGTGTCCGGGGAACGCGGTCAACGACAGGGGGCGGCCGTCCAGTTCGAACTCCACCCGGCCCGGGGCGTCGTACACATGCTCGAGGCCCTCGACCGCCGCGCCCACGGTCGTCGGCCGCGGCTCGTCGAAGGCCGTGTAGCGGCCCGTCACCACCCAGCGGCGCTGTGGGGCGTACGCGGGCGTGCCGGTGAAGGCGGTGCGCAACGGGGTGTCCGGGTGCCGGGGACGGACGATGTCCTGCCCACCGCGCTTGGCCACCTCGATCACGGCGTCGCCCCACACCGCGTTGACTCCGCCGCGCTCCGGGAGCACCCCGAAGCGGTGCTCGCCATGGACGGCGGTGCCGTCGACGACCAGCTCCTCGTCCTCGTCGAGGACCACCACGACCCCGTCGGCGCCGGTCGACCAGGCACCCGGCGCGTCGGGGAAACGCTGCGGTTCGTCGCTGAGCCAGTGCAGGCCGGTGATCGCGAGGAACCCGTGCGGGTCGGCGAGCCGTGCCTCCTGTGCGGTGTGCCACTCCTGCCACTCGCGGGTGAACGCGGACAGGTCTGTGGTGGTGTCCTGAACGGTCATGCGTGCTCCTTCTCGGCGGATGAAGGGCTCGTCGGCGGTACCTCGAAACGCCGTCACGCACGGTTGGGCGCGGACGGGGAGGAAGGACGAGAGGACGTTGCGAAAATCGGGTTTCCGCAGGTCAGCCGTGACACAGGCAGCTACTGACGCGCTGCAGGTCGATGTGGCGACGACGGGAGAAACGGGAACGCGCCGCCGCGGTCGCGCCGACGGGAGAGGAGCTGCCGCTGTGCCGCACGCCCACCCCTCCGTATGCCGGTCCGCGCTTGACGCCGACGCCCAATACTCGTTGAAACTTTATGGATCGCCGTCGTATTCCGTCAATGACGGACAGCCGGGTGGGCCGTCCGGGTCGTCTCACCTGATGGTCCGTCGCATTGACATCCCTCGGCGGGGCATGCCTAACTTGCGGCGCAGACCAAGTTGCCCCCCAGGGCCGGAGAAGTGATGGTGACAGTGATGTACGCAGCTGACGGGACGGCCGCGCCGCGGCGCCTCGGCCGCGTTCTGCTGTGCACGGACCGCTCCGTCGACCTGCTGCGCGTCAACAGTGCCCTCTGTAGGGCTTCTTCCCGCACCCTCTGTCGAGGCTGACGGTTTTCTGAGGCTCAGCCGAGCCCGACGTTTCCGAGTCTTCGACTCGTCGACGACCACCGCTCTCGCGGTGTGCCCTCTTCCCGCCCAGTTCCCGTTCCGCGTGCACCCCCGTGCGGCGACTCGTGCCGAGCCGCTCCCGGGTGGCGCGGTGCTGCCGCCTTTCGCGGTCCTGGGTGGCCAACACCGCTGGAGCCCTCCATGAGCGAATCTCCCGGCATCGCTGTGTCCTCCGGATCAGCGCCACCCGCCGAGGCGACACCCCGTCCCGCCGGCCCGGATGCCCCCGACATCCCCGAGACCGTCGACACCCCGGCCGCACCGAAGCCCCTGTCCGCCCAACGGGTCCTGCCCATCCGGCGTCCCGGCCGCTGGATCCTCACGACCGTCGTCCTCGTGCTGGTCGCGCAGATCATCCACGGACTGGCGACCAACCCCTTCTACCAGTGGGACCGGTTCCAGTACTGGTTCCTGCGCCCGACAGTCCTCGACGGTCTCCTCATCACCCTCGAAGTGACGCTGTTCAGCGCGGTGTTGGGCCTGCTCGGCGGAATTCTGCTCGCCCTGGCCCGACTCTCCGGGAGCCCCGTACTGCGTGCGGTGAGCTGGATCTACATCTGGCTGTTCCGCTCGGTCCCGCTCATCGTCGTCCTGCTCTTCCTGTACAACTTCAGCGCGCTATACCAGACGCTGAGCCTGGGCGTCCCCTTCGGCCCGGCGTTCTTCACCTTCGACGAGTCGCGCCTGGCCACCGACATGGTCGTCGCCGTCGTCGGACTCAGCCTCAACGAGGCGGCCTACGCGGCGGAGGTCGTCCGCGGCGGCATCCTCTCCGTCGACCAGGGCCAGCACGAGGCGGCCTCCGCACTCGGCCTGCCGAAGCGGTACCAGTTCGCGAAGATCGTCTTCCCGCAGGCGCTGCGCTCCATCACCCCGAACTACGTCAACCAGCTGATCGGCCTGATCAAGGCCACCTCGCTGGTCTTCTACGTGTCCCTGCTCGACCTCTTCGGCACCGTGCAGAGCATGGGCAGCACCTACCCCGGCGACATCGTGCCGCTGCTGCTGGTCGCCACCGTCTGGTACCTGATCCTCACCAGCGTCGTGTCCGTCATCCAGTTCTACGTCGAGCGGTACTACGCCCGGGGTGCCACCCGCACCCTGCCGCCGACACCGTTGCAGAAACTGCGGGCCGGGGTCACCGACCTCCGCGCCCGCATCCGCAAGGAGGCCGCCGTATGACCGCCGGAACGCTGACCGACACGGCCGCCACCGTCGAGGTGCACGACGTACACAAGTGGTACGGCACCCACCGGGTGCTGAACGGTGTCGACCTGACCGTGCGGCCCGGTGAGGTCACCGTGATCCTCGGCCCGTCCGGCTCGGGCAAGTCCACCCTGCTCAGGGTGATCAACCACCTGGAGAAGCCCGAGATCGGCCATGTCAGCGTCAACGGCGAGCTGATCGGCGTACGCCGGCACGGCGACCGTCTGAAGGAGCTGAGCGAGCGGACGATCCTCACCCAGCGCAGCCGTATCGGCTTCGTCTTCCAGAACTTCAACCTCTTCCCGCATCTGACCGTGCTGGACAACGTGGCCGCGGCCCCGGTGGCGACCGGAAAGCTCGGCAAGGAGGAGTCCGCCGAACTCGCGCGCGAACTCCTCGGCCGCGTCGGGCTGGCCGACAAGGTGGCCGCCTACCCACGGCAGTTGTCGGGCGGCCAGCAGCAGCGTGTGGCGATCGCCCGCGCCCTCGCCCTGCGCCCCGGCGTCATCCTCTTCGACGAACCGACCTCCGCCCTCGATCCCGAACTGGTCGGCGAGGTGCAGGCCGTCATCAAGGACCTGGCCGGCAGCGGCACCACCCTCGTCATCGTCACCCACGAGATCGGCTTCGCCCGTGAGATCGCCGACCGGGTGGTCTTCATGGACGGCGGCCGGATCATCGAACAGGGCCCGCCCGCCGAGGTGTTGGACCACCCGAAACAGGAGCGGACCAGGGACTTCCTGAGCAAGGTCCTCTGACCCCACCCGAGCTCCTCCCCAAGCCCGCGGTCCACCCGGACCGCCCCCCCCACACACCCTCGCCGCACAACCGACAAGGAAAACAAGGACAGCCATGCGCACCCTCAGCCTCCGCAGCAGACTCCTCCGTGGGATCACCGCGTCCGCAGCCGTCGCCTCTCTCGCCGCAGGACTCGCCGCGTGCGGGGGCGACAGCGACGCCGCCACCAGGACGGACAACGCGCCGGCCGGCACGGTCACCGTCGGCAGCCTCTCCAACGGCGCCGCCAAGGAGACCCAGTTGAAGGTCACCGAGGTGAAGTCGATCAGCGCCGAGCTGCCCAAGAAGGTCGCCGACAGCGGCAAGCTGGTCATCGGCGTCGGCGCGCTTCCCTCCGGGTTCCCGCCGCTGGCGTACGTGGGCGAGGACCAGAAGACCCTCACCGGTGCCGAACCCGACCTCGGCCGACTGGTGGCCGCGGTTCTCGGGCTGAAGCCGGAGGTGAAGAACTCGACCTGGGACAACCTGTTCGTCGGCATCGACAGTGGCAAGGTCGACGTGGCGTTCTCCAACGTCACCGACACCGAGGAGCGCAAGAAGAAGTACGAGTTCGCCTCCTACCGGCAGGACAACCTCGCCTTCGAGGTGCTGGACAAGAGCACCTGGAACTTCGACGACAACTACGAGAACCTCGCGGGCCGGACCGTCTCCGTGGGCGCCGGCACCAACCAGGAGAAGATCCTGCTGGAGTGGAAGGGGAAGCTGGAGAAGGAGGGCAAGAAGCTCAACATCAAGTACTTCCAGGACAGCAACAGCCTCTACCTGGCGCTGTCCAGCGGGAAGATCGACGCCTACTTCGGTCCCAACCCCGGTATCGCCTACCACATCACCCAGGTCGCGAAGACGCCCAACCCGACCCGTAACGCGGGCAAGTTCTCCGGCGCGGGAGCGACTCTGCAGGGTCTCATCGCGGCCACCGCGAAGAAGGACAGCGGACTGGCCAAGCCGATCGCGGACGCGATCAACCAGCTGATCAAGGACGGCCAGTACGCCAAGCTGCTCGCCGCCTGGAACCTCTCCAACGAGGCCGTCAGCACCTCCCAGGTCAACCCGCCCGGGCTGCCGCTCGACAACTCCTGACCCGCGCCCTGTCACTCGTCGCCCGCCCCAGGGACTCCGCCGCGCCACGGCGGAGTCCCTGCCGCGCTCGACCGGCGTTCCCGCCCCGCCCTCAGGCACCCGCTCCAGATACGGAGACTCGCACCGACATGTCCACCAGCGTCCACCACGCCACGTCCCCGAGCCCGACGGAACCGCACGTCCTGGACAACGCCGCCTGGGCCGCGCTGACGGGCCCGCACGCCCATCTCGCCGAGCGCACCGGCCGGGCCGCCCGCTACCCGACCGACGTCTCCCCGTTCGCCGCGCTGGAGGACCCCGCCGACCCCCGCGCCTGGGACGACCTGGCCACACTGATCGGACCCGGCACCCTCACCCCGGTCACCGCGGTCCAGACCGTACCCGCCGGCTGGCAGATCGAGCAGTTCGGTGACGGCGTCCAACTCGTCGACACCGCGCTGTACGCCGAACCCGCACCCGAGGCGGTCCGGCTCGGGCCTGCCGACGTACCCGAGATGCTCGACCTGGTCGCCCTCACCCAGCCGGGCCCCTTCCTGCCCCGGACCGTCGAACTCGGCACCTACCTCGGCATCCGGGACGGCGGACGGCTCATCGCCCTGGCCGGTGAACGCCTGCGGCCACCGGGCTGGACCGAGATCAGCGCCGTCTGCACCCACCCCGACCACCGCGGCCGGGGCCTGGCCACCCGGCTGGTCCGGGCGATCGCGGCGGGCATCAGGGAACGCGGCGACACCCCCTTCCTCCACGCGGCAGCGGGCAACACCAACGCGATCCGGCTCTACGAGTCGATCGGGTTCACCTTGCGCCGCCGTACGCGGTTCGCGCTGGTGCGCACGCCGGGCGCCGTCGATCACCTCGCCCCGCACAACACCGAGCGGGCGGCATCATGAAGTAGATGCGTGACCGTGTCCCCGGGGCGCAACGGTCCGCCGGGCGCAGCCGCGACGACCTCGCCCACGGCGGGACCGAACAGCGTGTCGCCGACGTGCACGCGGGGCAGCGGTACGCCGACGGCCGCACCGCCGATCAGCGTGCGCAGCCCTGGGAACACGAGGAAGTATCAGTTTCGGACGACGACCTGCCCCGGACCGGGGAGGGGCATCGGCTTCGCGGCGATCGTGAGGTGCCCAGGTCCGGGCAGCCCGGCGGGACTCTCTGCCAGCAGGATGTCGTGGGTCGTGGAGGGCAGGTCGGTGGCCATGTCGGGGCTCCTGAGGAGGAGTTGGGTGAGGGGCATGCCGTGGCGGTCGGAGCGGTCCGGCCGGCGGCGCCCAGACGCCAACCCCTGACGTGCACGTCAACTGCAAGAGCGGAACGCTCCGTTGACACCGAACGCCGCACGTGTTTGCATCCCGCCATGCCGTTGTCGGAGCCTCTGACCCGCCGCCGCGCCGTGGACCTCGTCCGTGTCGCCGCCGCGCTGTGTCGGACGACCGGCTGACCGCACCCTTCCTGACCGCGTCGCCAACTGCCGCGCAAATCAAACCGGTTGTGTACGCACGTGAGGTACGGGGTGACCACATCCCCTCCCAGTCTGCGCTGTTGCGCCTCCACCACCTCCCACGACGAGGACCCCCATGCCTTCGCCCACCCCCACCCCCGCCGGCGACCCCTCCGAGACCGACTACGACCGCCGCAGGCTGCGCCAGTGGCTCGCCGGTGAGGCCAAGGCCGACGGGGTCTCCCGCCGTCGGCTGCTCACCCTGCTGGCCGCGACCGCCGCCGGGACGGCGCTCGCCACCACGCGGCCCGCCCATGCAGCGGCCGGGCCGATCGTCAAGCCTCTGCCGCCCGAGTGGTTCATCACGCGCGGCACCAACGCCGAGACCCGCTGGGAGGCGCTGCGCGGCACCGGCCACCACACGCCCAACGAGCGGTTCTTCGTGCGCAACCACACCGCCACCACCGTCCTGGAGGCCGGTGACTGGCGGCTGCGGCTGTGGGGCAGCGGCCTGCGCGGCGCCCCCGGCGAGGACAGGCCCGTGGAGTTCGGGTACGACGATCTGCGCGCCCTGCCGGCCGTCACCCGCACCGCCTTCGTCGAGTGCGCCGGAAACGGCCGCTCCTACTACACGACCCAGCAGGGTGAGACGGTCACCGGCACCGCGTGGACCCTGGGCGCGATCGGCGTCGCGCGTTGGCGCGGGGCCCGCCTGTCCGACGTACTGCGCAGGGCGGGGCTGTCCCCGAACGCCGTCGACGTGCAGCCGCGTGGCCTCGACGCCGAGTACGTCAGCGGCGGTGAGAGCCTGGGCCGGGTGCGGCGTCCGCTGCCGCTGGCCAAGGCGCTGGACGACGTACTGCTCGCCTATGAGATGAACGGCGAGCCGCTGCCGTACGACCACGGGTATCCGGTGCGGGTGCTGGTGCCGTCCTGGGTCGGGATCGCGTCGATCAAGTGGGTCGGCGACATCGAGGTGTCGGCGCAGCCGCTCTTCTCGCCGTGGAACACCACCTTCTACCGGCTGTTCGGCTCCTCGTATCCGGAGGGCGGCAGCGCGCCGCTGACCCGGCAGACCACCAAAAGCGCCTTCGAGTTGGCGAGCGGGGCCACCTTCGCGGCGGGGCAGCGGCACGAACTGCACGGACGGTCGTGGTCGGGCGCGGGTGCCGTCGCCCGGGTGGACGTCAGCACCGACGGTGGGGCGAACTGGCGGGTGGCCCGTCTGCACGACCGGCCCCGTGCCGCCACCTGGACCCGCTGGTCCCTCGGCTGGCGACCCGAGATCCCCGGCGCCACCCACCTGCTGGCCCGCGCCACGGACACGGCCGGTCGCACCCAGCCGGATCTCGCCGTGCCCAACACCCAGGGCTATCTGTTCAACGGCGTGGTCCGGCACCCGGTGACCGTGGTGTGACGGCACCGACGGCGCGACGCCCAACAGCCGCCGCCGGCGGAGGAGTTCGCCGTTCAGGGGGAGTCTCGGGCATGCCTGTCCCGTCAGCGGTCGAGGTGGGCCAGCAGGAGGTTGGGGTCCTCGTCGGTGAGGTAGGCGGCGCTCGGGACGTACACCGTGCCGTTGTGGACCGCGACGGAGGTCGGGGTCTGGATGCCGTCGCCCGCGGTGAGTACGGCGGTGTGCGTGCCGTCGGGGCGGACGAGGTCGACCTCGTTGTCGTCGCGGGCGGCGAGGAGGGTGTCACCACGCCCCGTGAACGCGAAGTCGTCGATGAAGGCGATGCCGCTCGCGCGGACCTGGATATCTCCGGCCGTACCGTGCGCGGTGACCGGGATGCGCAGGACGGTGCCCTTGTCGAGGTTGGTGGCCCAGACGGCACCGTTGTGCAGTTTCAGGCCGTTGGCGCCGGCAAAGGTGCTGGGTTCGAGGGCCGCACCACTGGCCCAGACTTCGGCCCTGCCGCCGTGTGCGGGGACTCGGTAGATGACGCCGTGCACGGAGTCGGTGATGTAGAGACGGCCGGTGCGCTGGTCCAGGGCGAGGCCGTTGGGCAGGCCGTCGGCGGGAAGCGCGGCGACGCGGTGCGGGTGGCCGCCGGGGCGCAGGGCCCAGACGCCGGTGAGGTCGGCGGTTCCGGTGGCGTAGGTGACGTACAGGGTGCCGTCGTCGGCGCGGGCGATGCCGCCGACGAACGCCTTGCCCAGGTTGGGGGTTTCGGCCTTCGCGGGGGCCGGAAGGGCGGCCAGTACCCGGGTACGACCGGACGGAGCGACGCGGACGATCTGCCGGGCGAAGGAGAAGGTCAGGTAGGCGGACCCGTCACCCCCGACGGTGATGTTCTCGGGCTGCTGCTCAGCGGCCAGGTCGAAGTGGGCCGCGATGTGGGGCCGGGAGAGCGGCTCGGTGGCCGCGGTGGCGGTCGCGGCGGTGGCCAGTAGGGCGGCCGCGGCCGCGAGGACGGTGAGCGGGGAACGGGCGTGCACCCGAGTTGACGGCATGACAGGTCCCTTGGGGTTCAGACGTGAATACCGAGGAGCGGAAGGAGGCGAGGCTCAGTTGCCGGCGGGGAAGAGGGACCGGTTGGCGATGTCGATGATGAACGGGCCGACGTGGGCCGGGTATCGGTCGACGATCGCCTTCTTGTACTCGTCGCCGTCGTCGCCGAGCAGTTCACGGGCGTCGGTCAGATAGCGGCGGACGTCCTCGAAGACCTCCGGCCCGGTGGGCAGGCCGTGGCCGGCGAGGACCGTGTCGTAGCCGGACTCGGCGGCCAGGGCGTCGACAGCCTGCTGCCAGCCGGTGATGTCGTTGTTGCCGAGGTAGAGGTGGACGTCGTGGTAGACGAGGTCCTGGGCGATCAGCACTCCCTGCTCGGGCAGCTTGACGAGCAGTTCGTCGGCGGCCTCACCGCCGGAGACGGCCTCGAAGACGAACGGGACGCCGTCGATGACCTCGGTGCCCGGCACGATGGTCACGCCCGGGGTGAAGTCGGCGAGGGGGACGACCTGCCCGGTGGGCAGGTTGCTGTCGCCGCGGGCGATGATCTGCTCGCGCACCTGGGCCAGCGCGTGCACGGGGACACCGAAGCGGGCGGCGCCGTTGTAGTGGTCGGGGTGGGCGTGGGTGACGATCAGCCGGTCCAGGGGCTTGCCGAGCCCCTCGGCGTAGGTGACGGCCTCGTCGGCGTAGGCGGGGATCAGTTGGGCGTCGATCGCGATGATCCGGGCCGACGTCTCGATCAGCTGGGTGGTGGTGTGGAAGGTGTCGGCCGGGGACATGTAGCTGTGGACGCGGACCGCGCCCTTGTTGAGAACCGTGACCGTGCCGTTCATGGGGATGCTCCTTGCGGTGAAGGCGGCCTGACGCCGCTTCGCTGTCCTCCACTCTTGTCGTAGAACCGCAGGCAGACGAGATAGCCTGAAGACTCGGCATGGTAAATCGAGGACATTCGGAGATCCTGATGGTTTTCGCGAACCTGGACGGCGCCGATCCGCCGGGGGACGGCGCCATCCTTCGCCTCGATTTCAATCCGCCCGAGGAACGGGTCCCCGGCTTCGAGATCATCGATCTCGCGACCCTGCACGAGCGGCGCCGACGCCGGCGCAGACGGCCGGACCTGGTGCACCGGGTCGACTTCCACACCCTCACCCTCATCACCGAAGGCAGCGGCGAACACGCGATCGACTTCGTGACCTACCCCTGCCGCCCCGGCACCCTGCTGTGGGTGCGCCCCGGTCAGGTGCAGAGCTTCGTCCGGCCGGGGACGGCGAACGGCACGCATCTGCTGTTCACGCCGGCCTTCCCACCGCACAGCAGCAGCGCCGACCGACTCGTCAACGAGTGGTACGGATCAGCGTGTTGGCAACTCGGCGCGAGCCCCACCTACGCGGTGCTCTCCACCCTGCTGGGCCAGTTGAGGGCCGAGTACGGCAGGCCGAAGCAGGCCGTGTCGGCGGAGATCCTCCAACTCCTGCTGGCCACCGTGCTGTTGCAGGTCGACCGACTGCCCAAGGACGGCGGCGGGAGCGACCCGTACGCGGGCGGCGAGGTCTACGCCCGCTTCCGGGCCGAGCTGGAACGCTCGTACGCCACCACCCGCCGCGCCGCCGACTACGCCCACCGCCTCGGCTACACGGTCAAGACCCTGACCCGCGCGTGCACGGCCGCCACCGGGCAGCCGGTGAAGCACGTCATCGACGCCCGTGTCGCCCTGGAGGGCCGACGGCTCCTCGCCCACACCGACGAGCCGGTGGCGACCATCGCCCGCCGCCTGGGCTTTCCCGAACCCACCAACTTCGGCAAGTTCTTCACGCGTCACGTCGGCGAGACACCGGGGTCCTTCCGGCAGACCCACCGAGGGCAACAGTGAGCGCGGTCCCCGCGGTTGACTCCGGGGACCGCGTTTCGTGCAAGCAGAGACATCAGCGCTTCGTGAAGATGAAGCCCAGCTTGTCGATCTCGTCACCGGAGCGTCCGTGGAACCCGGCGAGCTGCCATCCCGCGGGCGCGGTGCGGGTCACGCAGTCGGACGTGGTGGTGCCGCCTGACAGGCTTCTGCCGAGGTTCGTGTCGAACTTGGCGTAGAAGATCCGGGTGTGGCCGCTCTTCTCCGCCTGGCACAGCTGGGCGGAGGTGACGTACTCCCCGCTGCCCAGCGTCAGGGACGAGGCCGTTCCGCCGGAGCCGCCGTGGCTGAGGACCGTGCCGTTGCCGAGGGTCAGGCCGACGCCGTCGACGCGAGAGCCGGCGCGCAGCGAGATGCTGACCGGGCGGGCGCCCGCCGGTACGGCGTCGATGTCGTTGTAGTAGTCGCCGTGCGGTCCGCCGAACTGGTCGCTGAGCTGGAAGGCGGCATTGCGGGACCAGGAGAAGCCGACCGCGATCGGGTCGTGGTCGGACAGCATGAGACCGCCGTCCGTGAGGAACTTGGCGTGCTCGTTGTTGTACGACGTGGCGTCGAGCGACACGAGTTTGCTGCCGCGGTAGAGGACCTTGTCGACGACCTCGCAGGTGTTGGGGACAGTGGGCCCGGTCTGGTCGCAGACCAGGGCGTCGCTGCCCTTGGCGGGCGGAGTGCCACCGCGGACGAGCTTCACCCAGGCGTCGGTGAGCCCGTTGGCCGCGCCGAACTCGGCGATGGTGTCGGCCGCGCGGGTGTAGCGGGTGTTGGTGTCGCCCATGACCACGACGGCGTTGCCGGCGGAGTGGGACTTGATGAAGTCGGTGAGCTGGCTGAGATTGTCGGCGCGTGACGCCTGGTCGCCGTCGTTGGTACCGGCGTTGGTGTGCAGGTTGTAGAAGTCGACGTAGACGCCCTCCGCGAGGCGCTCACGGATGAAGGTGAACCCCTTGGGCGTCAGGCAGTCGCCGGAGTCCCACTGGCAGGAGTTCCAGCGCACGCGCTCGAAGTCGTCCTCGTCGTAGGGGAGTTTGGACAGGGTGTTGAGCCCGCTGCCGATACCGGCGCCACCGCTGGTGGGCGTGCGGTAGGCGTGCGCCGTGTCCGCCGCGTAGAGGTTGGCGTGGTAGTTGAAGTCCTCCTCGACATGCACGATGTCGTACGGCGCGATGCGCTGGCCGATGGCCGTGGTGCTGGTGTCGCGCGGCGTGGACGCGCTGGAGAGGATCGCCGGCAGACCGGCGACGTTGTAGGTGAGGGTGCTGAAGGATCCGGAGGCCGGGTCGGCGGCGGCTGCCGGGGAGGCGGTCGCGGCGAACCCGCCGCAGGCGACGGCCGCGACCGTGAGGCAGGTGAGAAGACGGCGCATAGTGCGGAACTCCTGTGAAGGTGGAGGGGGCAGCGGGAACTTACCGCTGGTAACGCGCTTCTGTCGCCGGCTCGGTCGGGAGAGATCGAAATTTGACCGGGTGGTCCAGGCCAGGAGCTGCCGGGATGTCAGACTGACCGTTTCACTGGGCCAGGGGATGGGGACCGACCGCCGTGCCGGACAGCCGATCAGACACACCTTCCACGGACGCGACCGACGAGCGGAGCACGGGCGGGAGCGGGAAGGGACCGGCCGCGGTCACCATCGCGTACATCGCCGAGTCCGCCGGAGTGTCGGTTCCCACGGTGTCGAAGGTCCTCAACGGCCGGTCGGGTGTGTCGGACGAGACCCGGGCGCGCGTCGAGGAGCTGATCCACCGGTACGGCTACCGCAAGCCCCCGAAGAACCGCAGCAAACTCGTCGAACTGGTCTTCCGGGAGCTGGAGAACATGTGGGCCGTGGAGATCATTCGCGGTGTCGAACGGGTGGCCAGGAAGAACAAGGTCGGCGTTCTGGTGTCGGAGTTCGGTCTTCAGGACACTCCGGCCAGGACCATCGACGAAACCGTGGACCGGCGCCCGCAGTGTGTCCTCTCGGTGGCGCAGCTCTCGGAGGAGGAACGGGACCGACTGACCGCGAAGGGCATCCCGTTCGTCGTCTTCGACCCTAACGAGGAACTCCCCGACGACGTACCGTTCGTGGGCGCCACCAACTGGAGGGGCGGCCAGGCCGCGACCCGGCACCTGATCGGACTCGGGCACCGGCGCATCGCCATGATCAGCGGGCCCGATCATCCCTTCTGCCTCGCACGTCTGGCCGGGTACACCTCCGCACTCACCGAGGCCGGCCTGCCGGTGGACCCCGACCTGGTGGTCAGGACCCTCCTCACCCGGGAGGACGGCCGCACGGCTGCACACGAGCTGCTGTCCCGCCCCGACCGCCCCACCGCCGTCTTCACCGCCAACGACATGCAGGCCCTGGGCGTCTACCGGGCCGCCCGCGAGCTCGGGCTGGGCATCCCCCAGGATCTGAGCGTGGTGGGCTTCGACGACGTTCCGGCTGTGGCCTGGGTGGATCCGCCGCTGACGACGGTCCACCAGCCGCTCGCGGAGATGGCGGCGGCCGCCACCGAGATGGCACTGGCACTGGGCCGGGGCGAGGACGTGCCCCAGGTGGGGGTGGAGATCGCCACCACCCTCACCGTCCGGGAGAGCACGGCTCCGCCGAAGGGCTGAGCGGAGCGGCCCGGAAGCCGGGAGCCCGGAGCCCGGGTGCCCAAGCAGGCACCCGGGCAGGAACGACCGGCGTCAGCCGACGGTGCCGGCGACCGAACTTCCGGACTTCGTCACGCGGTACGTCACGGTGGCTCCGCTCCAGAAGTGGAAGGTGAGCGTCGCCTGCGTGTTGTCCCGCAGCGAGTTGACGAACTTGGAGGTGAGCAGGAGGGCGCTGCCCGGATAGTCGGGGGAGAAGGCCTCGTTGAACTCCTGGTAGGGGGTCCAGTCCGTCGGGCCGGCGTTGCCGCCGTCGGCGTACTTGGCCTCCATGGTCGCCAGCTGGTCACCGCGGAACTGGGTGGGGACGGTGACACCGTTGGTGTTGCCCGTCGCGTTCGAGAGTACCGGCCTGTCGTACGTGGTCACGTGGATCTTCCAGGGGATTCCCCGGCTGAAGCGGGCCTCGACGGTCGCGTTGACCCCGTAGGCGCGGTTGCCCGCGAGCCGGGTGAGGGCTGCGGCCGTGAGGGTGAGCTGGTTGCCGGAGACGGTGTAGTCCCGGCCCTGCGCGAGCATGGTGCCGCCCTGCCACAGGCCCCGGAAGGTACCGCCGTTCGGGTTCATGGTGAGCGTCTGGGCGGTGATCGCGCTCGATTTCGCCAGGAAGATCCGGTCGAAGGAGGCGGTGCCGGAGCGGGTCGTCCAGCTCGACTTGATCTGGTCGATGATGGCGGGGTCGCGCCACTGCAGTGTGGTGCGGTTCAGGAAGTTGAAGGCGTCCCACAGGGCGGTGGTCACTCCGGCCGCGCGGGCCTCGTAGCCGAACTGCTCGAAGTACTTGAGCGACTCGCCCAGTTCGACGCGGGCGGGGTGGTTGTGGTCGGGGAAGTTGAGCAGGCCGTACTCGCCCAGGTAGACGGGGATGCCCTTGGAGGTGAGCGTGTTGCGGATCCGGGTGAAGGTGTCCGTCAAGTCCTGCTGCGAGGTGGCGTCGAACCGGGTGCCGCCCGCGATGTTCACGCTGAACGGCCAGTAGCCGTAGTAGTGCACCGTCGCGACGAGGTCGGGGTCATTCAGCGCCTTCATCTCCGCGGCCAGGATGTCCAGGAAGTCCTGGCCGGCGTTGGTGTGGAGGGTGGGCAGCACCAGCAGCCGGGTCGCGTTGTTGCCGCCGGACTGCCTCACCAGGGTGTGGAAAGCGGTGTTGAGCTCGTTGTTGTACTGGTTGCCCTGCGCGTCGGTGGTGTTGTCGAACTGGGGTTCGTTGTTGCTCTCGAAGAGCAGCGATTTCGGGGAGTCGCGGAACGTGGCCGCTATCTGGGTCCAGGTGGCCTTGAAGCGGGCCAGGACGTTGTCATGGTCGGTGGGCATGGTGGCGATCCACTGCCATGAGTCGTGATGGACGTTGAGCACGACGTAGAGGCCGTCGGCCAGTGCCCAGTCGACCACCTGCTTGACGCGGTTCATCCATGCCGCGTCGATCGTGTAGGGGGCGGTGGCGGACTGGTGGCCGCCCCAGGTGACGGGGAGCCGGACACTTCGGAAGCCCTGGGCCTTGATGGTGTCGAACAGGGCCTTGGTGGCGGGCGGGTTGCCCCACGACGTCTCGTCGGGGATGGCGTCGAGGGTGTTGCCCAGGTTCCAGCTCGGTTGCATCGCGGCCACCGTGTCCATCGGGGTGGCGGCGGCGAGCCGGGGCAGCGGGAGCCGGGCGGGGGAGACGTCCTCGTGGCTCGGCAGTGCGAACGCGGTGGTGCTGGTCAGCCCGATCGCGGCGACCAGCGCCAGGACGAGGCGGAACAGACGGCCGGGGCCGCGACTGCGGCGCGGGGCGGGCTGTTGCGTTCCTTTCATGTTCGATCCTTCCCTGTGGGACGAGCGGGGGCTCCGCCCGTGGGGGGGTGCCGGGGACAGCCGGCCGAGGGGCCGGCCGTCCTCGAACGGTGTCGTGACAGGGGGTCAGGAGTTGGACTGTGCGTAGTCGAACCAGTCGAAGTGGACCGTGCCGGTCGCGGCGTACATGCCGATGACCCGGCCGGTGAAGCCGCCGGCCACCTCCGTCGACAGATAGCGGCCGTCGAGGGCGCCGAGCGCGGTGAATGTGCCGTCCGGCTCCGCCACGCCGAGCGTCACGGTGTCCGGGCCGGTGCGGGCGTCCCGGGGAGGGGTGGGGGCGATGCGGACACCGAGGACCACGGGACCTGCGGGCACGGCCAGGGACCCCACCACCGTGCGCAGCGGTCCGACGCGGCTGAGGACGCGCACCTCTCCTTCGGATGCCTCGATCTCGTAGTGGTGCTCCTCGTCCAGTCGTACCGCGAGGCCGCCGCGCCCTTCCGCCGGGTCGATCCGCGTGCGGGCCTCGCAGGCCAGGTGCTGCTGGCGGCGGCCGACGAACACCACGTCCGGCTCGTCCAGGGAGCCGCCCCGGGCGCGCAGCGTCAGCCAGCCGGCCCGTTCCTTGGTGGTGCAGAGCTCCGCCGGACGGTCGCGCAGGGAGATCCACTTCGGTCGCAGTTCGCTGAGGTCGAAGTCGTCCCGGACCGCCTCGGCGGGGCCGGGGACGAGCGGCCAGGCCGGCGCGGGCAGTTCGGATGTCACTTTGCCGACGACGGGCCAGCCGTCCACCCATTCGACGGGTGCCACGAAGGTCTCGCGGCCCAGCACGTGCCAGCCCGGGGTTCCGCCGCGCGGCCGGACGCCCAGCAGGGCGAGCCACCACGAGCCGTCGGGCCCCTGGACCAAATCCGCGTGGCCGGTGTTCTGGATGGGCTCGTCGGTCCCGCGATGGGTGAGGACCGGGTTGTCCGGGCACGGCTCGAAGGGGCCCGCCGGTGTACGTCCCCTGGCGATCGAGACACCGTGGCACCGCTCGGTGCCGCCCTCCGCGATGAGCAGGTACCAGTAGTCGCCGATCCGGTAGAGGTGCGGTGCTTCGGGCGCCTTGGCCCCCGGCGCGCCGGACCAGAGTTTGCGCGGAGGTCCGAACGCCTCCCCGGTGTGCGGGTCGATGCGGACCTGCGAGACCCCGGCGATCGTGCACCAGCACGTGCCGTCCTCGTCCCACGCGAGGTCCGGGTCGATGCCGGGGACCTCGGACAGCCGGATCGGGTCGGACCAGGGCCCGGCCGGGTCGGTCGCGGTGAACAGCAGGTTGCCCTCGCCCTCCGTCACGTTGGTGACGATGAGCCAGAAGCGGCCGTCGTGGTGGCGCAGGGTGGGGGCGTAGATACCGCCGGACGCCGGCGTGTCGGCGGGCAGCCGGAGCTGCTCCGGTCGGTCGAGGGCGTTGCCGATCTGCGTCCAGTGGAACAGGTCGCGGCTGTGGAAGACGGGGATGCCGGGGAAGTACTCGAAGCTGGAGCACACCACGTAGTAGTCGTCGCCCACCCGGCAGATGCTGGGGTCGGGGTGGAAACCCGGAATGACGGGATTGGGGAGGGAGGCGTCCGCCTGCTGCTTGTCCGACACGAGGTCAAGTCCTTTCGGGGTGCGGTGGTCGAGGTCCGGCACGGCGCCCGCCCGCCGATCCATCGAAGCGCTTCACCTGGCGGAGAACGCTAATGACATGTTTCTCACGAAACAAGAGGCGGTAACGCTGAGAAAGTTACTTTGCCGCGTGTCATTGACAGCGCGTCGAACCGATGGCAGCGTCGAAGCGCTTCAACTCGCCCCCAGGCCATGACAAGCGGCGCGTCCTTCGCCTCCTTCGCCTCCTCCGAGAACGGAACCGCATGAGCAGCCCCGCCTTCCCGGTACTGCCCCCCGCCTTCCGCTTCGGTGCCGCCACCGCCGCCTACCAGATCGAGGGCGCCCACGACGAGGACGGCCGGGGCCCCTCCATCTGGGACACCTTCAGCCACACCCCGGGCCGTACGCTCGACGGCGCCACCGGTGACACTGCCGCCGACCACTACCACCGCTACCGCGAGGACATCGCGCTGCTGCGCGAACTCGGCGTCCACGACTACCGCTTCTCGATCTCCTGGTCCCGCCTGCTGCCCGAGGGCACCGGCGCGGTCAACACCAAGGGCCTGGACTTCTACGACCGTCTGCTCGACGAGCTGCTGACCGCGGGCGTCGCCCCCGCCGTCACCCTCTACCACTGGGACCTGCCGCAGGCCCTGGAGGACCGTGGCGGCTGGCGAGTCCGGGAGACGGCGGAGGCGTTCGCGGCGTACGCGGCGCTCGCCGCCGAGCGCTACGGCGACCGGGTGCACCGCTGGATCACCCTCAACGAGCCGTACTGCTCCGCCTTCGTCGGCCACGCCGAGGGCCGCCACGCGCCCGGCACCCGGGAGGGCCGCGGTGCGCTGGCCGCCGCCCACCACCTGCTCGTCGGCCACGGCCTGGCCGTACGTGCCCTGCGCGCGGCGGGTGGCCAGGAGATCGGCATCACCCTCAACCTGGACCGCGTCCACGCCGCCTCCGACCAGCCCGACGACCTCGCCGCCCGCCGCCGCGCCGAGACCCTGCACAACGACGTCTGGGCCGAGCCGCTGTTCGCCGGACGCTACCCCGCCCACGAGGCCGAGACCTGGGCCGGCCTCGCCGACGGCCCCTGGCGACAGCCGGGCGACCTGGCGGTGATCGGCGCACCCCTGGATTTCGTCGGCCTCAACTACTACCGGCCGATCTGTGTGACCGCCGCACCTCACCGGGAGCCCGATCCCGAACAGCGCACCGCGGTCGACGTCGGCGTGGCCGAGACCGACCCGTACGGCACCCGGCACACCACCATGGGCTGGCCGGTCGTCCCCTCCGCGTTCACCGAACTGCTGGCCCAACTCCACGACCGCTACCCCCGGCTGCCTCCGATCTGGATCACCGAGAACGGCTCCGCCGAGGCCGACACCGTCACCCCCGACGGCCAGGTCCACGACGGCGACCGCACCCGCTACCTCGCCGACCACCTTCAGGCGGTCGCCGACGCGATCGCCGCCGGAGTGGACGTCCGCGGTTACTACGTCTGGTCGCTGCTGGACAACTTCGAGTGGGCCCGCGGCTACGACCAGCGGTTCGGCCTGATCCGCGTCGACTACGACACCCAGACCCGCACCCCCAAGGACAGCTACCACTGGTACCGGGGGCTGATCGCCGCGCACCCGGCTGTTATCCGCTAACATAGAATAATTAGCTAGATGAATGTACTGCTGGCGGCGAGGAGTGACCGTGGACTTCGGGCTGAGTGACGAGCAGGACCTGTTGCGCGCGACGGCACGGCAGTTCGTCGCCGACGTGTGCCCGGCCGAGAAGGCCAAGGAGTGGGACGAGCGGAGCGTCGTACCGCCGGAGCTGTTCCGCGGGATGGCCGACCTGGGGTGGTTCTCGCTGCCGTTCAGCGAGGACGAGGGCGGCGACGGCGGCGGCCCCCTCGAACTCGTCCTCATCGCGGAGGAGTTGGGGCGGGCCAGCTTCGACGTCGCCATGTGCTACATCGGGGTGCTCATCCCCGGGATCACGGTGTTCCGCTGGGGCAACGAGGCGCAGCGCGACTTCATCCGCGACCAGGTGATGACCGGGCGCCACCGGCTCGCCGTCGGCCTCAGCGAGCCGGACAGCGGATCCGACGCCGCCGCGCTGCGCACCACCGCCGAGGACCACGGGGACCATTTCCTCGTCCGCGGCCAGAAGGCGTGGTGCACGGGCGGCGGCCTGCCCGACACCACCATCGCCACCTATGTGCGCACGGGGCCGCGCGAGCCCAAGCACGGCGGCATCAGCCTGCTGCTCGTCGACCCGTCGACGGAGGGCGTCGAGGTGCGCCGGACACCGACCCTGGCCCGGCACATCCTGGGCACCAACGAGGTGTTCTTCAATGACGTCCTGGTGGCGAAGGAGAACCTCGTGGGCCCGCGTGACGAGGGCTGGAAGGTGATGCTCTCCAACATCGAACTGGAGAAGGTGATCATCAGCGGCGGCTATCTGGGCGCCGCTCAGGCCACGCTCGACGAGATGCTCGAATACTCCCGCACCCGGCAGGCATTCGGGCGTCCGATCGGCAACTTCCAGTCGCTCGCCCACGCCATGGCCGACCTGCAGACGGAGATCGACTCGGCCCGGCTGCTCGCGTATCGCGCCGCCTGGCTGCTCGCTCAGGGCAAGCCGTGCACGAGGGAGGGCTCGATGGCCAAGCTCAAGGGGTCGGAGACATACGTGGCCGCCGCCCGGCTCGGGATGCAGGTCTGCGCGGGGCACGGGTTCTCGACCGAGAGCGTGATGAGCTTCCGCTACCGCGAGTCGATCGTGGCCACCATCTCCGGGGGAACCAGTCAGATCCAGCGCAACGGGATCGCCCGGAGCATGGGACTGCGGTCCTACTGACCCCCGGCCCGGCCTTCGGTGCCGTCGGCGGTCTGCCCGGCCAGCCACTGCGCGTGCCGCGCGTAGTGGCCCTGGTCGCGGGTCACCCAGACGCCGGAGGCACGGGCCAGTACGGCCCCGCTCCCCGCCAGCGTCAGCTCGCCGGTGATGTACCACCGCGAGCCCTCCCGCCGGTCGGCCCACACCCGAAGCTCCAGCGGTCGCTCCACCGGTACCGGCTTCAGGAACTTCACCGTCAGCTCGGCCGTCACGCTCATCACGCCGTGCAGCAACGGGAGATGGCCGAGGCAGTCGTCCAGGACGGCCGCCGTCCAGCCGCCGTGCGCGACATCGGGCCCGCCCTCGTGGGAGCGCGGGCAACTCAGCTCGAACCGCGCCACGCCGTCTTCGTCGAGGCGTTCGCGCTCCACGCCCAGCCTGCACGCCCCGAGGACGCGGCAGCCACCGCACAGGGTCACGCCCCCGGCGGTCCGGGGCGGCTCCGGCATACCCGTCCCGGCCCAGTGCCCGTTCGACACCGTCCCTCCAGCCGCGCCTGATATTCCGGTGGCCGCGGTCCCGTCGGTTCCGGTCGTCGACATGCTGTGCTCCTCGGTGTGTGGTCAGGCGTCGGCGAGCAGCGGACGCAACTTCCCCGCGATCAGCTGTACTTGGCGGGCGATCAGCTCCTCGGGCATCCCGGCCAGGGACGCCCACAGGAACACGCCCTCGACGGGCAGCCCGCGTACGTACTCCCTGATGGCGTCCGCGACGGTCTGCGGGGTGCCGTAGAGAAACTGGCCGACGCCACTCGCCTCCAGACCGCGCTCCCGCCACTTGTCGGGGTCGATCGGGCGGGGCACCGGCTGGTCCGTGCCCTCCACCAGGTATCGGCGGTAACTGTCCCACTGGTACGACAGATGCTTGCGGACCACCGGCCAGTCGCCGTCCGGGTCGTCGGTGACGAACGTGGTGAACGAGCCCTGCATCCGGGCCGTCGAGGCGTCGTACCCGCTCTCGGCGAGTCCCTCGCGGTACGGATCGAGGAGGGCGGGGTTGAGCGACAGCAGCCCGGTGCCGAGTCGGCCCGCCCGCCGGGCGCCCTGCGGCCCCTGGTAGCCGAGCCAGATCGGCAGCGGATCCTGGACCGGGCCCGGGGTGACCAGAGACTCGGCCCACAGCCCCCGGATCTCCCTCACCCGCTGGTCGGTCGTGGAGTAGCGCTTGCCGAGGTCGCCGCCGTACAACCGGTACTCCGGGACCCGGTAGCCGGTGCCGAGTCCCAGATCGAGCCGGCCGTCGCTGATGATGTCGACGACCGCGGCCTGCTCGGCGATCTCGGGGGCCGCGTGCAGCGGGGCGGGGATGACAGCCGTACCCAGCCGCACCCGGCGGGTGCGGGCCGCCGCCGCGGCGGCCATGGTGAGCGGCTGGGGGAGATAGCCGTCCTCGAAGCCGTGGTGCTCGGAGAACCAGACCGAGTCGAGGCCCAGCCGGTCCGCCTCCTCGCACATCTCCAGGGTGAAGCCGTACAGCCGTGACCAACTCTGCCGCCACGGCGGGGGATTGCGCAGGTCGAAGTAGATGCCGACTCTCATGAGCGGCCACCTCCCTTGGAGTTGTGGGCGGAGTGGTCGGCCAGCCGGACCGTCGCGTGGGCGACGGCCACCCCGTCGCCGGGCGGCAGCAGCCGTACCGGGCGCAGTTCCAGCCCCTCGATCTCCGGCAGGTCCTCGACCATCGCCGAGAGCCGCAGGACGGTCTCCTCGAGCGCGGCCAGGTCCACTCCCGGGCCGCCCGCCCGGCCGTCCAGCAGCGGGGCCGCCCGCAGCGAGCGGACCATCTCCCGCGCGTCGCGGTCGCTGAGCGGCGTGACCCGGTGGGCGACGTCCGCCATGAGGTCGGCGTAGTCCCCGGTGAGGCCGAAGGCGATCACCGGGCCGAAGACCGGGTCGGCGCGCACGGAGAGGAACGCGTCCGGGCCCGGGCCGGGTTCGGTGTCCCGTACGGCGATGCCGTACGAGTCGAGGAGTTCGGCGGCGACGGCTGCCGGGACCGCGCCGGGAGCGGCGGCGGCGAGCAGTGACCGGGCACGGTCGGTGTCGACACCCGGGAGATCGGGCACGACGCCCGCGGGCGTGGCGCGCCAGGCCTGGTACGCCGCCGCGTGGCCGAGCGAGACGGCCGCCGCCTCGGGGAACGTGTACGTCGGGACCACCAGGTCGCCCCGGTGCAGAAGATCGGCGACGCCCGCCCCGCCCAGGAAACTGGCCAGCACCGGTTTGTCGGGCCGGGCCGACGCCGCGTCGAGGATCGCCGCCGCCACCTCGTCGGGCTTGTCGGCCAGCGGGGGCATGAACAGGACGACCGCCGCGTCGATGTCGTCGTCCGCCAGGACCGCGTCCAGGGCCTGCCGGTAGTGCGCGGCGGTGGCCGTCGGGGTCAGGTCGACCGGGTTGGCGACCTCGGCGCGGGGTGCCAGGGCGGAACGGAGCGTCTGCCGGGTGCGCTCGCCGAGCGCGGGCACGCACAGGCCGTTCGCCACGCAGGCCCCGACCGTCAGCGCCGCCGGGCCACCGGCATTGGTGATCACGGCGACCCGGTTGCCGGGCGGGGGAGGCTGGTGGGCGAGCAGCAGGGCGACGTCGAACAGCTCCTGGAGTCCCCGGGTGCGGATGACGCCGGACTGCGCGAACAGGGAGCTCACCGCCGAGTCCGCGTGGCCCGGATGCACCGCGACGATCGGTTTGCGCGGGGCGATCCGGCGGGCGACACGGGCGAACCGGCGGGGATTGCCGAAGGTCTCGACGTGCAGCAGGATCACCGACGTCCCCGGGTCCTCCTCCCACCACTGCAACAGGTCGTTGGTGGACACGTCCACGGCGTGCCCCACCGACACGAAGCCGGAGAAACCGAGCCGCAACCGCTTGGCGAAGTCGAGGACGGCGAGCCCGAGCGGCCCGGACTGGCTGGACATCGCCACCCGGCCGGGCAGTGGCAGGGCGGGCGAGAAGGTCGCGGCCAGCCGCGCGGCGGGCGTCGTGTTGACCACGCCCATGCAGTTCGGGCCCACCAGCCGCATTCCGGAGGCACGGGCGAAGCGGGCCAGCTCCACCTCGGTCGCCCGCCCCTCGGCTCCGGTCTCCCCGAAGCCGGTGGAGACGACGACCACCGCTTTGACACCGGCCTGCGCACACTCCCGTACGGCCTCGGGCACCGCCCCCGCCCGTACGGCCACCAGCGCCAGGTCCGGCGGCTCCGGAAGATCCCGGACGCTCGCGTACGCCCGCACCCCCGCGATCCGGTCCGCGCGCGGGTTGACCGGGAACACGGCGCCGCCGAAGCCGCCCCGGAGCAGATTGGCCACGATCTCGTGGCCGATCGTGAGCGGGTCGCGGTTGGCGCCGATCACGGCGACCGACCGGGGTTCGAGCAGGGGTCTGAGCGATCGCCGCACGGCCGTGTGCTCACGGCGCTCGGCCCGGGCCACGGCCTGGGCCTGCGGGTCGATGGCGATCTCGAAGTGGATGATCTGACCGGGCGGCCCGGCCTCGATCCGGTAGCCGGAGCCGAGGAACACGTTGATCATCCGGGTGTTGTCGGCGAGCACGTCGGCCTCCAGCACCCGGACGCCCCGGGTGCGGGCGGCGGCGGCGATGTGCTCCAGAAGCAGCCGGCCGAAGCCCTCGCTCTGGTGGTCGTCGCGGATGGTGAACGTGACCTCGGCGTGCTCCGGTTCCGCCGGGTCGCGGACATAGCGGACCAGACCGGCGATCTCGTCGCCGGCCAGCGCGACGAGAGCCAGTTCGTTGAGATAGTCCACGTGCGCGCCGCGCCGGATGACGTCGTCGCGCATGCGGACCACCGGCCCGAGCGAGCGGTAGGCCAGGGTCGCCCGGGACAGACCGCCGACGAACGCCACCAGGCGGTCGGCGTCCTCGGGCCGGATCGGCCGGACGAAGGTCGACCGCCCGGTCCTGACGAGTCCGGGCCGTTCCAGATCCTCGGGATACCGGTCGTCGGGGTGCGGGTCCGCGGGGACCGGGTCTTCGGAGTGCGGGGGAGTGGTCACCGGAGTTCCGCCGTCGGCGTCGCCGCTCAGACGGCCGCCTCCTGGGGAGTCTGCTCGGGCAGGCCGAAGAGCTCGTTGAAGGTGCCGCGCGTGACCCGGTCGCGGGTCTCGTCGGACACACCGTCGAACAGCTCGCGCAGCGTGGCCTGGGTGTGGCCGTAGGTGCCCTCCAGATGGGGGTAGTCGTCGCCCCACATCACGTTCCGGTAGCCGGTCGACTCGACGATCTCCACCGAGCTCTTGTCGTGCTGGAAGGAGGCGTACACCTGCTGCCTGATGATCTCGCTGGGCAGCCTGCTCAGCTTCGGCCGGACGAACATGCCGTGCTGACGGTAGGCCTCGTCCATCCGGTCGCCGATGGCCGGCATCCAGCCCGCACCGCCCTCCGCGATGAGGATCTTCAGATCCGGGTGCCGGTCCAGAGCGCCTCCGGCGACCAGGTGGGAGACCACGCGCATCCCCGGGTAGGTCGTCTCCATGTAGTTGACGACCGCGCCGCCGGGCCCGCGGAACACGACGTTCTCACCGCCCGTGCCGATGTGGAAGCCGAGCACCATGCCCGCCCGCTCGGCCGCCGTCCACAGCGGCTCCCAGCGGTCGAGCGCGTACTCCTCGCCCTCCCGGGTCGAGCACGGCAGGAAGACGGTCTTGAAGCCCAGCTCCGCCGCCCGCTCCAGCTCGGCGACCGCGTCGCCGATGTCCGCCGTCGAGACGCACGCGGTCGTGATGACGCGGTTGTTCTTGCTGAGGATCTCCTCGTGCGCCCAGTCGTTCCAGGCCCGGACGGTCTCGCGGGCGAGTTCGCGGTCGGTGATCGAGACGAGCCAGAACCCCATGGAGGGGAAGGCCAGTTGGGACCACACACCCTCCTGGTCGAGGTCCTTGAGGCGGACCTTCAGGTCCCAGGCGCCCGGCGGACGCATGGCGTCCATGAAGTCGCCGAGCTGGCGGTCGATGCGCTCGCCGTCGATGTAGAGCATCTCGTACTTCTCGCCACGCTCGCTGCGCGGGGCGCGGTCGCCGAGCCGCGCGGGCAGCCGCTCGGTCCACAGGTCGGCGGGCTCCATCACGTGGGAGTCCCCCGAGTTGACCCAGATCTTCGACATGCCGCTCCTTCGGGGCCATGAGGTGTAATCAGTAAGCGATTTTAGTTGTATGGGCGGTCGAAGGGAAGGGTGGGCTTGAATCCGTAGAATTGGTTGACTGATTGCGCTGATAGCTGGAAGATCTGGGCACCGAGCCGCGAGGAGGCGCCATGGTGGGTGACAAGGACCCCGACGACAGGTACTTCGAGCCCCAGGTGGAGACCATGCCCCGCGAACAACTGCGGGCACGGCAGGAGGAACGCGTCCTGGAGCTCGTCGAGTACGCCTACGGCAACTCGGCCTTCTACCGCGAACTCTGGGACGCCCACGGGGCTCACCCGCGCGACATCCGGACCCTGGACGACTTCCGGGAACGGGTCCCGTTCATCACCAAGGACATGGTGCGCGCCTACCGGGCCCGCACGGGCGACCCCTTCGGCGGGATGCTCTGCGTCCCGGTCGAGGAGCTGACCTCGGTCTCCTCCAGCTCGGGCACCACCGGCGACCCGGAGTTCTTCCCCGAGATCTGGCAGGACGCCCCACCCCTGGTGACCGCACAGGTGCGTGACCTCTGGGAGCTGGGCCTGCGGCCGGGCGACCGGGTGCTGAGCCCGCCCGGCACCTTCCGCAACCTCATGGACCCCGGATACCAGGCACTGGGCGCCGTGGTCATCGAGGTGGACACCTGGATGGGGAAGATGCACGAGGTCGTCGAGGCCCTGCGCACCTACCGGCCCGCCTATCTGCAGATGATGTATCCGCAGATGGTGGAGCTGGAGCACCTGGCCGAGCGGACCGACCTGCGGGAGGCGTTCTCCTCCCTGAAGGGCGCCTCGTGCGCCGGGCAGCCGCTCAGCCGGAAAATGCGCGAGCGGATCCGCGACGACTGGGGCATCGACGTCTACGAGTACACCAGCGCCGCCGACACCGGCACCGCCTGGGAGTGCCGTGAGCACGACGGCTTCCACCTCTGGGAGGACACCGTCTTCGCCGAGTGCGTCGACGTCGACGAACACGGCGGATGGCGCGACGCCCAGGAGGGCGACCTCGGTGAACTGGTCGCCACCGACCTGGACAACAGGGCCGCGCCCCTGATCCGTTACCGCAGCGAGGACCTCGTCCGCCTTTCCCGGGACACCTGCGGCTGCGGCCGTACGCACGCCCGGATGTGGGTGGCCGGACGACGCGGCGACGAGACGCTGGTCCAGGGGCGTTCCGTGGTCCTGCGGGACATCTGGCAGGCGGTGGAGGACCAGCCGGAGACCGTGGCCGGGGTGTTCCAGATCGTCCGTGACGGCCGCGAGGTCGACGAACTGCGGCTGCGCGTCGGCTACGACCCCACCCTCACCGGCGACGTCGACGCCCTGGCCGGGCGGCTGAGCGAAGCCGTCCGGGAGCGGACCGGAGTCAAGCCGGTGCTCGACATGCGCACCGAGGAGGACCTGTTGAAGACCATGACCAGCGTCGCCAAGTTCCCCCGGGTGGTGAAGAGCTGATGGCCCGCGCCGACACCCTGGCCCGCGCCAGGAGACTCGACCGCCCCGAACTCGCCTACCTGGTGCGCTTCCCCGCCGCCGACGGTATGACGGACGTGGAGCTGACCTGGGCGGAACTCGCCCGGGACACCGCGTGGGTCACCGAACGCCTGCGGGAGCACGGCCTCGCCGCCGGCCAACGGGCACTGCTGACCGCCTCCGGCTTCGAGGGCTTCTGGGGGCACGCCGTGATCGGCGCCCTGCGGACCCTGAAGGTGACGTACGGCATCGCCGAGGCGATGGGCTGGGACCACCGCCGTACCTCCGTCTTCCATCGTGAGCTCGCGCCGCACACGGTCATCGGTCTGTCCGCGGAGACCCTGGAGGGGCTGGCGGGCGGCGCCGACATAGGCGAGATGTTCCGGCCGACGTCCGTCGTCCTGGCCAGGCCCGGGGCCGTACCGCTGCTGCGCGGAGCGGGGGTGCCCGCCGCGCTGATCTCGGCGGTGGGACCGGCCCTCGCGCTGGAGTGCCCCGAGCGGGCCGGCGCGCACGTCAACGCCACCGAGTGGCGCGTCGGCGAGCGGGACGGACAGCTGACCGTGGCGGCGGGGGAGGGGCGCACCTCGCCGCTGCCCGAGACACCACTGGGCATTCCGGGCCGTGTCGTCACGGGCCGGTGCGCCTGCGGCGGCGACGACCCCCGGGTGCTGCTCGCCGAAGCCAACTGACCCAGAGGCGAACTGACCGCCATCATCGAGGAGTTGAGGATGTCCGAAGGAGTGGTCGACGGCCGCACAGTGGTCGTCACCGGTGCGGGCAACGGGATCGGCCGGGCCCACGCCCTGGCGTTCGCCGCACAGGGCGCGAAGGTCGTGGTCAACGACCTGGGCGGTTCGCGCGACGGGGCGGGCGCCTCGGCCGGACCCGCACAGAGTGTGGTGGACGAGATCGTCGCGGCCGGCGGCGAGGCCGTGGCCAACACGGACGACATCTCCACCTGGGACGGCGCGGCGCACCTCGTCCAGCAGGCCGTGGACACCTACGGCGGCCTGGACGTGCTGGTCAACAACGCGGGCATCCTGCGCGACCGGATGATCGTGTCGATGACCGAACAGGACTGGGACAGCGTGCTGGCCGTCCATCTCAAGGGCGGTTTCGCCACCCTGCACCACGCGGCCGCGTACTGGAGGGAGCGCGCCAAGGCCGGTCACGTCAACGACGCCCGGGTCATCAACACGACCTCCCCGTCCGGCATCTTCGGCAACCCCGGGCAGTCCAACTACGGCTCCGCCAAGGCCGGCATCGCGAGCCTCACCCTCATCGCCGCCGCCGAACTCGCCCGCTACGGGGTGACGGTGAACGCCATCGCGCCGACCGCGCTCACCCGGCTGACCGAGGACATCGAGATGATGAAGCGGGCCGCCGAGGCGCAGGACCTCACCCCCGAGGCCATCTCACCGCTCGTGGTGTGGCTCGGCTCGGCCGCCTCGCGCGAGGTCACCGGCCGGGTGTTCGGCGTGGTCGGCAACCGGATCACCGTACTGGAGGGCTGGGTCAACGGCCCCGGCGCGAGCGCCGAGTCACGGTGGACACCGGAACAGCTGTCCTCCGTCGTCCCGAATTTGGTGGCCAAGGCGGCCCCGAACGCGGACGCGCTGGGCGAACGGAAGGGCGCGTGACATGACGACCACTCAGAAACCGGTGGCCGAAGGCCTGTTCACCTGGACTGCCGACCCCGCCACACCCCCGCGTCTCATCGGCTCCGAGTGCGCGGACTGCGGCTTGGTGAGCTTCCCGCCCGCCCGGGACTGCGTCAGGTGCGCGAGCACCGAGTCGAAGGAACGGCTGCTGGCCGACCGGGGCATCTTGTGGACGTACACGACGCAGAGCTTCCGCCCGCCGTCCCCGCCGTACGACGGCCCGGTGGCCTTCGAGCCCTACACCGTCGGATACGTCGAGCTTCCCGGCGAGCTGCTCGTCGAGGCACGCCTCACCGAGCCCGACCCCGACAGGCTCCGCATCGGCCAGGACATGCGGCTCACCCTCGTGCCCTACAACGTGCTCGACGACGGGACCGAGGTCATGACGTTCGCGTTCGCGCCAGCCGAAGAGTCCGAACGGTCCGACGAGTCCGGCCGGCCGGAGGAGGAGACAGCATGACCGAGGCAGTCATCATCGGCGTGGGGCTCCACCCCTTCGGCCGGTTCGGCAACAAGCCCGCCCTGGACATGGGCGCGGACGCGGTACGCCTCGCCCTCGCCGACGCGGGGGTCAACTGGCCGCAGATCCAGGGCGGTTACATCGGCAGCTACGAGGTCGCCAACCCGGACGCCATCGTCGGCCGGCTCGGCCTCACCGGCGTACCCCTGCGCGGAGTCTTCAACGGCTGCGCCACCGCGGGTACCGCCGTCGCCATGGCCGCCCGAGCGATCGAGACCGGCGAGCACGACCTGACCATCGCCATCGGCCTCGACAAGCACCCGCGCGGCGCGTTCGCCGCAGACCCGTCCGTGGCCGGGATCCCGGCCTGGTACGGGCAGACAGGGCTCTTCCTGACCACCCATTTCTTCGGCATGAAGATCAACCGCTATATGCACGACCACGGCATCTCCCACGAGACGCTCGCCCGCGTGGCCTCGAAGAACTTCCGCAACGCCGCCGGAAACGACAAGGCCTGGCGCCGTACGCCGATGTCACCCGAGGAGGTTCTCGCCTCCCCCGTCCTGAACTACCCCTTGCGCCAGTTCATGTACTGCGGCCCGAACGAGGGCGCGGCGGCCGTCGTGATGTGCCGCGCCGACCAGGCCCACAAGTACACGTCGACGCCCGTGCGTGTCCGGGCCACCGCCCTGCGCAGCCGCAGGCTCGGCGCCTTCGAGGTGCAGAGCCCGTCGTTCCCCGTCGGCGACCCCGTCGACAGCCCGACCGTGGACGCCTGCAGGGCTGCGTACGAACTCGCGGGCATCGGCCCGCAGGACGTCGACGTGGCGCAGCTCCAGGACACCGACGCCGGGTCGGAGATCATCCACATGGCGGAGAGCGGCCTCTGCAAGGACGGCGAGCAGGAGCGCCTCATCGCCGAGGGCGTCACCGAGATCGGCGGCCGGCTCCCGGTCAACACCGACGGCGGCCTGCTCGGCAACGGGGAGCCGATCGGCGCCTCCGGGCTGCGGCAGATCCACGAGATCGTGCTCCAGCTGCGGGGTACGGCGGGCACCCGCCAGATCCCCGGCACACCCCGCGTCGGCTTCACCCACCTGTACGGCGCGCCCGGCGCGTCGGCGGTGACGATCCTCTCGACCTGAGGGAACAGGCTCATGGACCAGGACACGCAGGACTTCGCCGCCGAGGTGCGCCGATTCCTCGACGCCCATGTGGCGAAGGCCCCCGATCGCACCGCCCGCATCTGGGGCGAGGGCGACGACTCGATGGCGTACTTCAGCAGCCTTCCGCCGGACCAGGAAAGGGAGTTCGTGCGGCGGGCGCGGGAATGGCAGCGCATCCGCCATGAGAACGGCTTCGGCTGGATCACCGGACCGGTGGAGTACGGCGGCCGGGGCCTGACCCCCGTCCACGACCTGCTCTACGACGCCATCGAGTCCGAGTACGAGGTCGCCGACACCGGCGTGCTCGGGGTGATCGGTCTCGGCATGATCGGACCGACGATCCTGACCCACGCCCAGCCCCACATCAAGGACCGCTGGCTGCCCGCGATGTACCGCGGGGACGCCATCGCCTGCCAGCTCTTCAGCGAACCCGGCGCGGGCTCCGACCTGGCGAGCGTGGCGACGAAGGCCGTGCGGGAGGGCGACGCATGGGTGCTGAACGGACAGAAGGTGTGGACCTCCGTCGCCCAGCACAGCCAGATCGGCCTCGCGCTCACCCGCACGAACACGGACGCGCCCAAGCACCGGGGCATCACCGCCTTCCTGGTCCCCATGGACGCCCCCGGCGTCGAGGTCCGGCCGCTGCGGCAGATGACCGGCGGCGCCGACTTCAACGAGGTCTTCCTCACCGACGTACGCATCCCCGACGACCACCGCCTCGGCGAGGTCGACGGCGGCTGGACGGTGGCCCTGACCACCCTGATGAACGAGCGCGCCACCGTCGGCAGCGAGGGCGCCGGCCCGGTGGCCGCCGCCCTCTCCCCCGACCACCTCTCCGCACTCATGCGCGCCACCTGGACCTGGGACGACCGCGCCCTGCGTGGCCGCCTCGCGGAACTCCTCGTGGACGCCATGGCCACCGAACACCTCAACGCCCGTGCCCTGCGCAAACTCCGCGCCGGAACCGCGCCGGGTCCCGAGATGTCCGTCTCGAAGCTCATGTACGGCCAGAACCTCACCCGTGCGGCGCACTTCGTGTCCGACGTGCTCGGCCCCCGCATCATCGCCGACACCGGCACGTGGGGGACGTACGCCTGGTCCGAACTCCTTCTGGCCACCCCGGCGTTGCGGATCCTCGGCGGCACCGAGGAGATCATGAAGAACATCCTCGCGGAACGTGTCCTCGGCCTGCCCAAGGAGGTGCGGTCATGACCGCCGGCGAGAGTGAACTGCGCGAACTCCGGGCTTCCGTACGGGAGTTCATGGAGGCCAAGTCGTCCGAGGACGCGGTCCGCAAACTCATGGAGAGCGAGCCGCGCTTCGATCCGGCGGTCTGGGCGCAGGCCGCCGACCAACTGCGCCTGCCGGGCCTGGCGATCCCCGAGGAGTACGGCGGCGACGGCTTCGGGCCGGTCGAACTCGGCGTCGTACTGGAGGAGATGGGCCGCGCCCTGCTGTGCTCGCCGTTCTTCGCCACCGTCGTCCTGGCCGCCCAGGCCCTGCTGGCCTCGGGAGACAGCGAGGCGTGCGCACGGCACCTCCCCGGTATCGCGGAGGGACGGATCACTGCCACCCTCGCCGTCGCCGAGGACAGCGGCTCCTGGGACCCCGCCCTGGTGTCGACGCGTGCCCTGCCGGACGGGGACGGCGGATGGAGGCTGCGCGGCCGCAAGTCGTTCGTCATCGACGGTACGACGGCCGATCTGATCCTCGTCGTCGCCCGTACCGTCGCAGGACCCACCCTCTTCGCCGTGGACCGGGAGGCCGCCGGGCTGACCGCGGAGCCCCTGGAGACCCTCGACGCGACCCGGGCCATGGCCCGGCTGACGTTCGACGCCGTACCGGCGACACCCGTCGGCGCGGACGGGGCGGGCGGACGGATCATGGCCAAGGTCCTGGACATCGCCTCGGTGGGACTGGCCGCCGAGCAGGCGGGCGGGGCACGCCGGTGTCTGGAGGCGAGCGCCGAATACGCCAGGGTCCGGCACCAGTTCGGGCGGCCCATCGGCACCTTCCAGGCGGTCAAGCACAAGTGCGCCGACATGCTCGTCCAGGTGGAACTGGCGGAGGCCGCGTCGAGGGAGGCGGCCCGGCTGGCGGCCGAGGGCGCCGCGGAGTTCCCGGTCGCGGCGGCCGTGGCGCACGCGTGCTGCTCACGGGCGTACATGTTCGCCGCCATGGAGAACATCCAGGTCCACGGCGGCATCGGCTTCACCTGGGAGCACCCGGCCCATCTCTACTTCCGCCGCGCCAAGTCCTCGCAGCTGCTGTTCGGCGGCCCGGCCGTGTACCACGAGCGGCTGCTGGACCGGCTCGGCATCTGACCGGAGAGCCGAGCAGACGGCGAAGGGCCCCGGGGTTCAGGTGAATCCCCGGGGCCCTTCGCCGTGCCTTTCAGCCTCGCGCGGCCTCGCCCAGCAGGGCCTTCGCGATGATGACCTGCTGGATCTGGCTGGTGCCCTCGTAGATGCGGAACAGCCGGGCGTCACGGTAGAAGCGCTCGACGGCGACCCCGCGCATATAGCCCGCGCCGCCGTGGACCTGGACCGCGCGGTCGGCTACCCGGCACACCATCTCGCTCGCGAAGTACTTCGCACAGGACGGGCCGACCTTGGTGTCCGTACCGGCGTCGAAGGCACGGGCGGCCTCCAGGACCGTGGCCCGGCCGGCGTAGTAGTCGGTCTGCGAGTCGGCGATGAGGCCCTGGACGAGCTGGAAGGAGCCGATGAGCTGTCCGGACTGCCTGCGCGTGCTCGCGTACGCCACCGACTCGTCCACCAGGCGCTCGGCCATACCGACCATCAGTGCGGAGATGTGCACCCTCCCGTGCGCGATGCAGCCCATCGCGGTGGAGAAGCCCCGGTTGAGCCCGTCCGCGCCGCCGACCAGCGCGGAGGCCGGCACCCGTACGTCGTCGAAGTACACGTCCGCCGTCCACGCGCCCAGCTGGCCCATCTTGTGGTCCCTGGGGGCCACCGTCAGACCCGGAGTGCCGGCGGGGACCAGGAAGGTCGAGATGCCGCGCGTGCGCGGGGCGTCTGGGTCGGTGCGGGCGAAGACCATGAAGACGTCGGCGAGCGGCGCGTTGGTGATGTAGCGTTTGGCGCCGTTGATCACCCATTCGTCGCCGTCGAGATGCGCCTTCGTGGTGAGTGTCGAGGGGTCGGAGCCCGCGTCCGGCTCGGTGAGCGCGAACGACGCCAGTACGTCACCGGAGGCGATCCTCGGCAGCCACTCCGCCTTCTGGGCCTCCGTCCCGCCGACCATCAGGACATGCCCGGCGATGCCGTTGTTCGTCCCGAACATCGAGCGCAACGACGGTGTCGTGTAACCGAGTTCGAACATCAGCAGGGTCTCTTCGTACATCGAAAGCCCCAGCCCGCCGTACTCCTCGGGCAGTGCGAAACCGAACAGGCCCATTTTCTTCGCCGCCTCGCGGATGTCCGCGGGCATCTCGTCCTTCTCGTCGATCTCCGCCTCGAGCGGCACGACTCGGTCCCGGACGAAACGCCGGACCTCGGACAGCACGTCGCTGAAGTCAGCCGCGTCCATGTCGACTCCCTTACCTAGTGATCCACTTGTGACTCGTCCGGTGGGGGCGCGTCCGGGCGGGCCGCGTCCGGTGTGCGCTCGGGCCGGTAGCAGACGGCCAGCAGTGCCGCCGCGCTCGCCGTACCGAGTCCCGCCGCCAGCAACGCGGGCCCGACGCCCGCGCGTTGCCGATGCAGCAGCCCGTCGAGGGAGTACCTGCCATTGCCCAGTCCCGCCAGCGCGACGGCCGCGCCGCCCACCACACCGACGTACTCCCAGCCGCCCTTGAAGACGAAGAAGCCCTTGCCCCGGTGGTCGGTGCGCGCGGCCACGGCCATCAGGCCGACGGCGGCGGCCGCCGGGAGGGGGCCCTCCGCACCCAGGGTGATGCCGATCCCCGCCGCCATCTCGGTACCGGCCGCCATCCGCGCGTGCACCTCGGCCGGTCTGAGGCCGAGCGCCTCGAACCATCCCGTCGTGCCCTTGAGCCCGCCCGGCCCCGCGACCTTGTTCCAGCCGTGCGCGAAGAGCATCGGACCGAGCGTGCCCCGCAGGACGAGCGCGGCGGCGTCGTAGCCCTTCACTGGCCCACGCCGGTGGCCCGGCCCGCCGGTGCGGCGCCGTACAACCGCGGTACGGCGTCCACGAGTTCGTCGTAGGTGAGGGCCTGTCCTGACTCGCTCGGGTGGACCGCGGCGACGGTCCAGCCCTGCAGCCGGTTCAGCCGGTTGCCCTCGATCCGCAGGACCTGGCCGGTCAGCCAGGCCGCGCTGTCGGAGGCCAGGTAGACGACGACCCCCGAGGCGTTGGCGGGATCGCGCGGATCGAAGTCACCGGTGGCCCGGAGGTTCTCGCCGACGGCCAGCCCGTCCGTCATCCGGGTGGCCGCGATCGGCGAGACGGCGTTGGCGGTGACGCCGTACTTGCTCATCTCCAGGGCGGTCAGGACGGTGAGCCCGGCGACTCCGGCCTTCGCGGCACCGTAGTTGGACTGGCCCTGGTTGCCGAACAGGCCGGTACCGGACGTCGTGTTGATCACGCGGCCGGTGACCCGCTCACCCCGTTTCGACGCCTCGCGCCAGTACGCGCACGCATGCCGGGTGAGCGCGAAGGTGCCCTTGAGATGCACCGCGATCACGGCGTCGAACTCGGCCTCGCTCATCGAGAACAGCATGCGGTCGCGCACGATCCCCGCGTTGTTCACGACGATGTCGAGCCGGCCGAACTCGGCGACCGTGTCCGCCACCAGAGCCTCGGTGGCCGCCCAGTCCGTCACCGAGGCGTGGTTGGCGACCGCACGGCCGCCGAGCTTGGTGATCTCGGTGACCACGTCGTCGGCGGGGGAGTCGCCCGTGCTCTCGCCGTGCACGCCCGAGCCGAGGTCGTTCACGACCACGGTCGCGCCCGCCTCGGCGAGGGCCAGACAGTGCGCCCGGCCAAGCCCTCTGCCACCACCGGTCACGATGGCGACCTTGTCGTCGAGGATTCCCACGTCCTGCCTCCTGTTAGGGGGATGTCTGGTTGAGGGACGGCCGGTCGAGTTCGCGGAGCACGTCGTCGGTGTGCTCGCCTAGAGCCGGCGCCCCGGTGCGCGGCTTGTCGTCGACTCCCCAGAAACTGACGGGAGTCGCGACCGTCCGCAGCGGCGGCGCCTCGCCCATGCCCGGCTGTTCGACGAACGCCCCGACGGCCTCCGCCTGCGGATCCGCCGCCACTTCCGCGAGGGTCTGTACGGGCGCCCACCACACGCCTTCCGCGTCGAACCGCTGCGCCCACTCGGCCAGGGTCCGCCTGGCGAACTCCGCGTCGAACTCGGCGATCAGCTCGCGTACGTGCCCGCGCCGGGCCTTGCCGGTGGCGAACCGTTCGTCCGTCGCCAGGTCCTCGCGGCCGAGCGCCTTGACGACACCGGGCCAGTGCCGGTTGCCCTCCAGGCCGACCAGCCAGAACCAGCGGTCGTCGGCGGCCCGGTAGCTGTTGTAGAGCGGGGACTCGTGTTCGGTGCGGTGACGGGTACGGCCACGCTTGCCGAAGTAGTTCTGCAGGGCGAGATCATTGCCGTTGGCGTACGTCCCGGAGCGCAGCAGCGACACGTCGACCACGCCGCCCTCGCCGGTGCGTTCCCGGCGCAGCAGCGCGGCCAGCACCCCCGCGACCAGGTTGGCGGCGGCCGTACGGTCGCCGAGGCCGGGCCGGATGCCGGGCGGTGGCTCACCGGCGGGGTTGAGCATGGCGGCGATGCCGGGGCGGGCCCAGAAGGCGGAGACGTCGTATCCGGCCCGGTCGCGCTCGGCGCCCGTCCAGCCGTAGCCCGTCAACGTGCCGACGACCAGCCGGGGATGGCGGGCACGCAGCTCGTCCGGTGCCAGGCCCAGCCGCTCCAGAGCGCCGGGGCGCAGATTGGTGACGAACACGTCGGCACGCGCCAGCAGCCGTTCCAGCGTGTCCTTGCCGTCGTCCGAGCGCAGATCGAGGACGATCCCGCGCTTGCCGCGGTTGTCGGTCTCGAACGGGGGAGCGCTGTCGATGTCCTGACCGACGTGCCGGAGCGTGTACCGGTTGGGATCCCCGGTCGGCGCCTCCACCTTCACCACGTCCGCGCCCCAGTCCGCGAGCATCGTGGCGGCGGCCGGTGCCGCCACCCACATGCCCAGCTCGACGACGGCAATGCCCTCCAGTGGCCGCACGGCGCACCTCCCTGCTTGTCGATGCCTGTCCCTGCTGATCGCTGCCTGCCGGTGTATCGCCCGAACAGCCGTCACACGCCCCGGAAGTCGCCCGGGCGGCGCTCCCGGAACGCCTTAAGTCCCTCGGCCCGGTCCTCGGTGCAGAACAGCACCGAGACCGTCTCGCGCTCGTAGGCGATCGCCGTCTCCAGGCCCATGCCGAGTCCGTGGTCGACCAGCCGTTTGCCCGCCGCCAGTGCCAGTGGGGCGCCGGCGGCCAGTCGCGTCGCCAGGGCCTCCGCCGCCTTGAGCGCGTCTCCCGGCTCGGCCAGCTCGTTGACCAGCCCCAGTTCCCAGGCCCGTTCCGCGTCGATGGGTTCGCCGGTGAGGATCAGCTGCTTGGCGATCGCCGGCGGTATGAGTCGCGGCAGCCGCTGGGTGCCGCCCGCGCCCGGCAGGACGCCGAGCTTCATCTCCGGCAGCCCGAGCCGGGCGCCCCGTTCCACCACCCGCAGATCGCAGGCGAGCGCCAGTTCGAGACCGCCCCCGAAGGCGAACCCGTGGACGGCCGCGACCGAGGGTTTGGGAAAGTCCTCGAGCAGCGCGAACGCCTCTGTCAGCCGCCCCACGAAGTCACGGAACTGTCCGGGAGCGGTGAACGACTCGATCTCCCCGAGGTCGGCGCCGGCCGAGAAGGCGCGGCCCGCGCCGGTCACGACCAGCGCGCGTACGTCGTCGTTGTCGTGGATGTCGCCCAGCGCCCGTGTGAGCTCGTCCATGGTCCCGGAGCCGAGAGCGTTGAGCTGCCCGGGCCGGTCGAGGGTCAACACGGCGATTCTGTCGCGGAGTTCGACACGCAGCACGGAATTCACCTCAGACCATCGTGAGGCCGCCGCTGACCGAGAGCGTCTGCCCGGTCATGTAGGCGGCGTCGTCGGACGCGAGGAAGGCCACCACACCGGCGATCTCCGCCGGCTGGGCGACGCGGCGCAGCGGGATCGCCCGCACGGTCGCGTCGTACATCTTCTGGCTGTACTCGGCGACCTGCCCGAGCAGCGCGGTCTCGGTCGGCCCCGGGCAGACGCTGTTCACGGTGATGCCGTGCCGGGCGACCTCGCGGGCGAGCGCCTTGCCGAAGGCGATGACGCCGCCCTTGGTCGCCGAGTACACGACCTCGCCGGAGGAGCCGACCCGCCCGGCGTCCGAGGCGATGTGCACGATCCGGCCGTCGCCCCGCTCGATCATCGGGTCGAGCACGGCCCGGGTCACCGTGATCGTGCCGCGCAGATTGACGGCGATGATCCGGTCCCAGATGTCCTCGGCCGAGTCGACGAAGCGACCCAGGACATCCACGGCCGCGTTGTTGACCAGGACGTCCACAGGACCCAGCTCGGCGCTCACCCGCTCCACGGCGGCCCGTACGGCCGCGCTGTCGGAGATGTCCGCGCCGACGCCGGTGGCCCGCACCCCGTACCGCTCGGTGAGCCCGGCCGCGACCTTCCCGGCGGCCTCTGCGTCCAGGTCGCACACCGCGACCGAGGCACCGGCGGCGGCCAGCGCGTCGGCGATCGCCTCGCCGATCCCGCGTCCCGCTCCGGTGACCAGCGCCACCTTGTCCCGTACGCTCACGCGCCCTCCCTCGCCCAGCCTTCGATACAGCGCTATCGTATAACTACTTCAGCTAAATAAGCGAGATACCCGAGTGGAGTCGAGCATGCGCCGAACGATCTTCACCGCGGAACACGACCTGTTCCGTGAGACCGCCCGCGCCTACTACCTGCGGGAATGCGCCCCGCACGCCGAGGAGTGGGAGCGGGACGGGCAGGTGAGCCGTGCCGCCTGGGCGGCGGCCGGCAAGGCCGGGCTCATCGGCTGGCAGTTCCCCGAGGAGTACGGTGGTCAGGGGATCTGGGACTTCAGGTACAACGCGATCATGGCCGAGGAGATGGCCGCCACCGGCTCGGTCGGCATCGGGCTCGGCCTGCAGAACGACGTCGTCCCGCCCTATCTGGCGACCCTCACCACCCCGGAGCAGAAGGCCCGTTGGCTTCCCGGTGTGGTCAGCGGCGACACGATCTGCGCGCTCGCCCTGTCGGAGCCCTCCGCCGGGTCCGACCTCAAGGGCATCCGCACCACCGCCCGCCGGGACGGCGACGAGTGGGTGATCGACGGCTCCAAGACCTTCATCACCAACGGCATCCTGGCCGACCTGGTCATCGTCGCCTGCAAGACCGACCCGGAGGCCGGTCACCGGGGCATCAGCCTCATCGTCGTCGAGCGTGACGCGGCGGGCTTCGAGCGCGGGCGCAAGCTCGACAAGGTCGGCATGAAGGCCCAGGACACCGCCGAACTCTTCTTCCACGAGGTCCGCGTCCCCGCCGAGAACCTCATCGGGCAGGAGGGGCGCGGTTTCTACCACATGATGGGCAACCTCCCCGCCGAGCGCCTCGCCATCGCCGTCTCGTCGCTGGCCGCGGCCGAGCGCGCCTACGAGCTGGCCCTCGAGTACGCGAAGACCCGTACCGCCTTCGGGCAGCCGATCGGGCAGTTCCAGGCCAACCGGTTCGCCCTCGCCGACGTCAGGGCGAAGCTGAACGCGGCCCGGGTCTATGTGGACGGCTGCATCATGGCCCTGTCCCAGGGCGAGTTGACGGCCGAGGAGGCCGCGGCGGCCAAGTACTGGACCTCGGAGACCGGCTGGGAGGTCATCGACCGCTGTATGCAGCTCTTCGGCGGCTACGGCTATGTCAACGAGTACGAGATCGCGCGCATCTGGCGCGACAGCCGGGTGCAGCGGGTGTTCGGCGGGACCTCCGAGATCATGCAGGAGATCATCGGACGGTCCCTGGGTCTGTGACAGCCATTGATTGGCTAGGCTTAATAGGTTATCTATTTAAGCGGTAAGTAGGTAAGGGTGGCGGGCTCCAGGAGGCACCGTGGTCACGGTCGATGTGAAGCTGCACCAGGACAGAGCCGAGCACGACCTGCCGCGGCCCCGGCTGGTCATCGGCGGTAAGGACGTCACCGACGCGAGCGGGGGAATCCACGAGCACCGCAACCCGGCGACGGGACTGGTGCAGGCGCACATCCCGCTCGCGGGCCCCACCGAGGTCGATCTGGCCGTCGCCGCCGCACGCCGGGCCTTCGAGGTGTGGGGCACGATGCGCCCCGCCGAACGCCGCCGGCTGCTCACCCGCTTCGCCCAGCTCCTGCGCGACCACATTCCCGACTTCGCGGCGATCTCCCCGCTGGAGAACGGCGTCTGCATCGGCGGCTGGGCCGAGAACGTCGGACCGCACGTCGCCGAGTGGACCGAGTACTACGCGGGCTGGGCCGACAAGATCGAGGGCATGGTCGGCGCCGCCTACAGCCCGCACGAGAGCGTCGAGTACACCATCGCCGAGCCGTACGGCGTCATCGGCCACATCATCACCTGGAACTCGCCCGCCCTGTCGCTGGCGATGAAGGTCCCGCCGTCGCTCGCCGCCGGGAACACCGTGGTCATCAAACCGGCCGAGTCCACACCGTTCTCCGCGCTGCTCTTCGCCGACCTGGCCCGCGAGGCCGGCATCCCCGAGGGCGTCGTCAACGTCGTCACCGGACTCGGGGACGCCGGATCGGCCCTGGTGACCCACCCCGGCGTCGACAAGATCTCCTTCACCGGCGGCCCCGCCACCGCGCGCCGCATCATGGCCGTCGCGGCGCTGAGCCTCAAGCCCGTCGTCTTCGAACTCGGCGGCAAGTCCGCCAACCTGCTCTTCGCCGACACCGACCTGGACACCGTCGTCCCGTACTGCGCCGCCTTCGCCATGAGCAACACCGGACAGGGCTGCGCGCTGCCCACCCGGCTGCTGGTCGAACGACCCGTCTACGACGAGGTCGTGGCACGCGTCGCCGGGGTAGTCGCCCACTTGCCCGTGGGCGACCCGCTCGACCCCGCCACCTACATCGGCCCCCTCATCGACGAAGCCGCCCGCGACCGCGTCCAGGGCGTGATCGACAAGGCGGTCGAAGGCGGCGCGGGACGACTTGTCCACGGCGGTGAACGCATCGAGTCCGACGGCTACTTCGTGACCCCGACCGTCTTCGCGGACGTCGACAACCGCAGCGACCTCGCCCAGCAGGAGATCTTCGGCCCGGTCCTGGCCATCACCCCGTTCGACACGGAGGACGAGGCCGTCGCCCTCGCCAACGACACCGAGTACGGGCTGTCCGCCTACATCCAGTCCCGCGACATCGCGCGCGTCAACCGCCTGGTGCCGCGCCTGAAGGCCGGGACCGTCTACGTCAACCCCGGGCCGAATCCGATCACTTCACCCGCCACTCCCTTCGGTGGTGTCGGTATCAGCGGGTTCGGACGTGAGGGCGGCAAGGCCGGCCTGGACGAGTTCATCAGCGTCAAGGGCGTCGGCATCGGCCGCGTCTGACCGCCACACTCCGAAGCCTCTGGAGCCAACAGCATGCAATCCGCCCGCCGCCTGACGTTCGGCGACCTCATCCGTGAACACCGCCGGTCCTTCCCTGAGCACACCGCCCTCGTCGACGGCGAAGTCCGCCTGACCTGGCCGCAGTTGGACGAACGCACCAACCGGCTGGCCAACGCCCTGACGGACGCGGGCGTGGGTCCCGGCGACCGGGTCCTGTGGCTGGGGCAGAACTCCTTCCGGATCTGGGAGCTGCTCGGAGCCGCCGCGAAGACCGGCGCCATGGTCTGCCCCGGCTACTGGCGCTGGGCCGCCCCCGAGATGGCCTTCGCGGTCGAGGACTTCGATCCCAAGGTCGTCGTCTGGCAGGACGAGGAGATCGGCGACACGGTCGCCAAGGCCCGCGCCGAACTGGGCAGCGACCACCGGGCGTTGTGGCTCCAGCACGATGCCGCCAACACCGAGGACCCCGGCTCGTACGAGGCCTTCCTCGCCTCCGGCGCGCCCGACGACCCGGCCGTGGCCGACATCGACCCCGACTCCGCGCTCCTCGTCATCTACACCGCCGCGATCACCGGACGGCAGTCCGGCTCGATGCTCTCCCACCGCAACCTGCTCGCCATGGGCGCGAGTGCCGCCTGGATGGGCGACATCGGTACGGAGACCGCTTTCCTCGGCGCCGGGCCGATGTTCCACATCGGCAACTACCAGTTCTGGGGCGTCCCCGCGTTCGTCCACGGCGGCAAGAACGTGATCGTCCGCCGTGTCGTCGCGGAGGAACTGCTCCCGCTGCTGGCGGCGGAACGGTGCACCCACGCCTATCTGATGCCCCCGACCATCGCCCAGCTCGTCGCCCTCAACCGGGAGGCCGGTCACGACCTCTCCCAGCTGCGGGCCAGCGTCGCCGCCCCCCTGTGGCAGGGCACGGTGCCCACCGACATCAGCCGCTTCACCCGCAACGGCGGCGGCGAGGGCCGCGGCTACGGGCAGACCGAGGTGACCGGGTTCGCCGTGACCGGCGCCTACGGCGGCACGGGCACCGGCAACGCGGGCCGCCCCGGGCCCTTCACCGCCGTACGCGTCCTGGACGCCACCGGCGAGGAGTGCGCGGTCGGCGAGGCCGGCGAGATCTGCGTCCGCGGCGACCTCGTCCACCTCGGCTACTGGAACCGGCCCGAGACCAACGAGGCGCGGTTCCGCTTCGGGTGGTGGCACACCACCGACCTCGGGCGGCGCGAGAGCGACGGCACGATCAGCTTCCTCGGGACGACCACACGCATGCTCAAGTCGGCCGCCGAGAACATCTTCCCCGCCGAGGTGGAGAACTGCGTCGAGTCGCACCCCGCGGTGAAGGAGGCCGCCGTCATCGGCGTGCCCAACGAACGCTGGGCGCAGGACGTCAAGGCCGTCGTCGTGCTCCGGGCAGACGCCGAGCCGATCACCGCCGAGGACGTCATCGAGCACTGCCGGGCGCGGATCGCCTCGTACAAGAAACCGAAAACAGTCGAGTTCGTCGACGCCCTGCCGCGTACGAAGGACTTCGCCAAGGACTACGAGGCGCTCGACGAACGCTTCGGCGGTGGCGGCTATCCCGGCGGCGACACGCTCGGCGCGGGACGGTGACGGCGTGAACGGCCGCCGACCTGTGATCGTCGGCGTCCATGCCACCGAGCAGGCGCTCACGCTCCCCGACCGCGACGCGATGGACCTGGCCCTCGAAGCGGTGACCGGCGCGATCGCCGACGCCGGACTCACCCCGGCGGACGTCGACGGCGCCCAGGTCGACTGGCCAGGACCGGGCGGCGTCCCCGGCGAGGGCAGCTCCTGGGCACGCCTGCTCGGCCGGGACCTGCGCTGGACCAGCGACTCCATGCTCGACAACGCGGGCTCCAGGGGGCTGCTGAAGGCGGCCGCCGCGATCAGCGCCGGATACGCGGACACCGTCGTCGTCGGCGGCTGCAAACTGGTCTCGCGCGGGGCGGGACCGGTCAGCGCCGGCGTACCACTGGAGTTCGCCGACGTCTGGGGCAGCTATGTCGTCGCCCAGTTCGCCCTGGTGGCCGCACGGCACATGCACGAGTACGGGACGACCTCCCGCCAGCTCGCGGAGGTCGCCGCCACCATCCGCAACAACGGCGGCACCAACCCGGAGGCGATGATGTACGGCCGTGGCCCGTACACCGCCGACGACGTCCTGGCCTCCCGCATGGTGGCCACCCCGTTCCATCTGCTGGACTGCTGCATCGTCGGCGAGGGCGGCGCGGCCGTCGTGGTGACGACCGCCGAACGCGCCCGGGACCTCCCGCACACGCCGGTCGCCGTACTCGGCGGCGGCATGGAGTACCACCAGGCCGCGTACGCCAACCCGGCTCTCCACCGGGAGGTCGGCCGACTCGGCCTGGACGCGGCGACCCGCGCCTACTCCATGGCCGGGGTCGGCCCCCACGACGTGGATGTCTTCACCCTCTACGACCCCAACTCCTTCGAGATCATCCGCCAGTTGGAGATTCTCGGGGTGTGCGGGGAAGGGGAGGGCGGACCCCTGGCGGCGAGCGGCGCCATCGCCGTCGACGGCAAGCACCCCGTCAACCCGGACGGCGGCTGTCTGGCGTACGCCTGGAACGGCACCCAGCAGATGACGCTCAAGGTCGTCGAGGCGGTACGGCAGTTGCGCGGCACCGCCGTGCACCAGGTGCGGGACGCGGAGCTGGCCGTCGTCGGCAACGCCGGATCCGGCGCGCAGCACTACGAGATGAGCGTGCTCGGGAGGATGCCATGAGCCGGCCCGTACCCGTCCCCACCGACCTGTCCCGGCCCTTCTGGGACGCGGCCCGGCGCGGTGACCTGGTCGTTCCGTACTGCCCGAACTGCGACCTGCGCTTCTTCGTCCCCGAGCCGGCCTGCCCCGGGTGCATGGCACGCGACTGGACATACGTGCCCAGCGTGGGCCGGGGGACCGTCTACTCGGTGACCGTGGTGCACCGCGCGCCGGGGCCCGGATTCGACACGCCCTTCGCGCTGGCGGTGATCGATCTCGACGACGGAGGCACCCTGCTGTCCCACGTCGACGCGGGTGAACCGGACCGGGTGACCATCGGCCTGCGCGTCCGAGTGGACTTCCGGGCACTCACCGACGAGATCACGCTGCCGTACTTCGTACCGGACGCTGGTGACTGAGGGAGATGGACGCCGTGGCGAACACACCGGTACGGGTCCCCAAGATGGCGGAGCTGGTGGCGGCACAGCTGCGCCGCAAGATCGTGCGCGGGGAACTGGCCGAGGGAGAGGCACTGCCCGCCGAGACGGCGCTGATGGCGGAGTTCGCCGTGTCCCGGCCGACGCTGCGTGAGGCGTTCCGGGTACTGGAGTCGGAGTCGCTGATCAGCGTGCGCAGGGGCGCCCGGGGCGGAGCGCGGGTACAGACCCCGGAAGGCACCGTCGCCGCCCGCTACGCCGGAGTGGTCCTCGAATACCGGGGCACGACCCTCAAGGACGTGTACGACGCCCGTACGGTGATCGAGGCTCCGTGCGCCGGTCTGCTGGCCGAGCGGCGCACGGACGACGACCTGGAGCGGCTGCGGGAGGCCGTCGCCGAGGCCGAGGCACTCATGGACGACCCGTCGGCGTTCATCCGCGCCCACATGGAGTTCCACGCCCTCGTCGTCGAACTGGCGGGCAACGAGACACTCGCCGTCCTCAACGGCATGGTCCGGCACATCATCGACCAGGCGAACTGGTCCCATGTCGACCTCGACGCCGGCAGCCCCGAGAACGTACGCGCCAACCGCCGGGGCTTCCGCGCTCACCGCGCACTCGTCGACCTGGTGGCCGCGCGCCGCACCGAGGCCGCCGAGGAGCTGTGGCGGCTGCACCTCCAGGAGGCCGAGGACTATCTGCTGCAGAACAGGTCCATGACCACCGTCCTGGACCTGCTCGGCTGAGCCGCCCTAGGGCCTGTCGTCAAATTCCCGCCTGCCTCGCGACGACATGCACGCACTCTCGCCGCACCGGGCACAGGCCCACGTACAACCAGTACGAGGGCCTGTGCCCGGCACGCCGAGAGCACGCACCTGCCGCCGCGAGGCCCGCCCTTCGGGCGGACGACGGGAATTTGACGACAGGCCCTAGGCCCGCGACCGCCCGTCAGGAACCCAGCGCGCGGGCGCGGAGCATACGGCTGACCGCGTCCGAGCATTCCAGCAGCGTGGACCGGACGACCGGGGTCGCCTCCTGGGACGCCTTCTGGGCCGTCTCGATGTACGCCTGGTCGATGGCGTGCCGTGGGAAGAGGTTGCCGGTGTAGTGCATCGCGTGGATCATTCCGCCCCGGTCCAGCTTGCCGATCATCCCCAGGTACTCCTGCGCGTAGGGCGCCAGCAGGCTGTCCTGGTCGGGCCGCCAGAACGCCGTCGCCACGTGGCGGACCGCGCTGACGGGCACCGCACGGTCGACGGCCAGCCGCTGCCAGACCTCCGCCTTCGTCGCGGCGTCGGGCAGGGCGGCCCGTACGGTGAGGACGCGGACCCAGGCATCCGGGTCCGGGTCGCGTTCGAGCAGGCGGTCGGCCTCGGCCGAGACGTCCTCGCCCAGCTCCGCCCCACGGACCAGCGCACGCCAGCGCAGGTCCACGTCGTCGCCCGCCTGCTCACGGAGCCAGGCCAGATTGTCCGCGTCCGTCGCGGTACGGGCAAGGCCGCGCAGCGCGACCTGACGGCGGCCGGGATCCGCGGCGAGGCGCCGGCAGACCTCCGCCACCGAGGCCGTCAGACCGGCGCGTTCGGCGGGCGGCGCCCACAGCTCGGCGATGTTCGCGGCGAGGTTCAGATACGGCTCGATGACGGCGTCGGAGGTCTCGGCCGCCAGCACCGCGGTCATGCACCGCCCGGCCTCGGCCGCCGTGGCCTCCCCGGTCGTCAGCATGTCCCACACCGTGGCCGCGGCCGCGCCCCGGGAGATGGCCGTGGGCAGCCGCGCGGCCGCGCCGAACAGCGCGTCCCGGGTGGTGGGATCCGGCCGGGTCGTGGCGAAGGTCAGGTCGTCGTCGTTCACGAGCAGAAGGTCCGCCGTCGCCGGAAGGCCGAGGACAGGGGTGCGGGGCTGCGTCACCTCGACCCGCACCAGCGCCGTGCGCTCGAGCGCATCGCCGTTCCTGTCGTACGCGCCCACCGCCAGCACCTGCGGACGCGGCGTGCCGACGGCCACCAGGGTGACGGACTCGCCGTCCCGCTCCAGCAGGAAGCGGTCGGTGCCCGCCGTTGCGAGCCAGGCCGCTCGCCAGGCGTCCAGATCGCGCCCGCCGGCCTCGGAGAGAGCCACGATCAGGTCCTGGAGCGTGGTGTTGCCCCATGCGTGACGGGCGAAGTAGGCGGCCATGCCGGCCCGGAACCGCTCCTCGCCGACGTATGTCATCAGCTGCTGGAGGACGGAGGCGCCCTTGGGGTAGGTGATGTTGTCGAAGATCGACGCGGCCTGGGCGACATCGTGAATGGGCTGGTGGATCGGGTGGGACACCGGGCCCTGGTCGGCCAGGTACGCCGTGAGCTTGTCGCCCACCAGATGGCCCGCCCAGGCGTCGGTGTACCGGGTGGCGCTCTCCGCGGCCCAGTGGCAGGCGAACTCGGCGAACGCCTCGTTCAGCCAGAGGTCGTCCCACCAGCGCATGGTGACGATGTTGCCGAACCACATGTGCGCCATCTCGTGCAGCAGCACCTTGGCGAACAGCTCGCTCTCGGCGGGCGTCGGCACGGCCCGCCGCAGGAAGGCGTCCGACCAGGTCACACAGCCGTAGTTCTCCATCGCCCCGCCGAACTCGGGCACGAAGACCTGGTCGTAGCGGCGCTGCGGGAACGGCATCGCGAAGGCCTCGCCGTAGAAGGCGAGGCCCTGGCGGGTGACGGTGAAGATCTCGTCGGCGTCCCGGTCGAGGACCTCGGCCAGCGAGCGGCGGGCGTACAGGCCGAGGTCGTGGCCGTCCACCTCGCGGCGGATCTCGTGGAAGGGGCCCGCGTTGACGACCGTGTTGTACACCGACAGGGGCGGGGTGTCCGGAAAGGTCCAGCGACGGGCTCCGTCCAGGTCCTCCAGACGCGCGTTCCCCGAGTTGCTGGTGACGGTCCACGCGGCCGGGGCCGTGACCGTGAACGCGTGCGGGGCCTTCAGGTCGGGCTGGTCGAAGCACGCCCACACGAACCGGGCCTCGTCCGGTTCGAAGCTCATCCACACGTAGACCTCGCCGTCCGCGGGGTCGACCGCCCGGTGCACGCCCTCGCCCGTGGCCGTGTCGGCCTGGACGCTCTCCACGCGCAGCACGTTGTGCCCGGCCAGGGCGGGGAGGGGGATGCGGCCGTCGTCATTGGCGGTGGCGAGGGCGACTCCGTTCAGCGTGGCGCTGATCACCTCGGCCGCGCAGTCCACGAAGGTCTCCGCGCCCGGCTCGTGACAGGTGAACGTCACCGTGGAGACGCTCCGGACCTCCGCTCCTTCCGCCAGCCCGGCGAGATCGATGTCCACGTCGTATCGCTCGACCGCCAACAGCCCTGCCCGGCGTTCGGCCTCGGTACGGGTCAGGCTTCGGATCCCCATGCGTCGTCCTTCCTCAGCAGACATCGGAGGTCAGCGTACGACGGAGATCGTCGGTGAACGCAGGCAATTTACCGTGCTGTTGAGGACGAACAGGTTGAATCGTTGTTCAGTTGTCCCGAAGCTCCCGCACGACGGGCTCCCACACCTCGGCGTCGATCTCGTACGCGGTGTAGAAGGACACCCGGTCGACCAGCGACCCGTACCGGCGCCGGATCTCGCCCGCGACCCGGTCCGGCTCCGCCACGACCGCGAAGGTGTGCAGCACCTCGTCGTCGACGAGCCCGCTCATCGCCTCCCACTTGTCCTCGCGCCGGGACGTCGACAACGCGTGCAGCTCGTCGCCGAGTTCACCCCAGCCGTGCAGCTCCAGCACCCCGCGATAGGCGGGAGTGCTGCCGTAGAAGGCGACTTGGGCACGGGTGCCGTCGATCGCGCGGGTCATCTCCTCCTCCGTACGGCCGGTCGCGGTCAGCAGCAGATGGGACACGGAGAAGTCGTCACGGGTGCGGCCGGTCGCGGCGAGCCCCGCGCCCACGGTCGGCAGGGTGACCTCCCGCAGGTAACGCTCGGTCGTGAACCCGTGCGCGAGGAGCCCGTCGGCGACCTCGCCCGCCACCCGGGTCATCGCCTCGCCGACCGCGGCCACGAACACCTTGGGCGGGCCGCCGGGCGCGGGCGGGGGAGAGAAGAACGGGGACATCAGGGTGTGCGAGTAGAAGTCGCCCCGGAAATTGAGCCTCTCGCCCTCGTTCCAGGCCGCCCAGATGGCGCGCAGCGCGCTCACGTACTCCCGCATACGGGCCGCGGGACGGCTCCACGGCATGTCGAAGCGCCGCTCGATGTGCGGCTTGATCTGGCTGCCGAGGCCGAGCGAGAACCGTCCGCCGGCATAGGTCTGCAAGTCGTGCGCGGTGTACGCCAGTTGCATGGGGGAGCGGGCGAACGCCACCGCGATGGCCGTGCCGACCTCCAGACGCTCGGTGTGCTCGGCCGCGAGCATCAGCGGCAGGAAGGGGTCGTGCTTCGACTCCGACGCCCACAGACCGTCGTAACCGGCCTTCTCGTGGTGCCGCGCCTCCTCGACCACCTCGGCGGTGCCCCAGACACTGAGCTTGCCGTCCACCTTCATGCCGCTCCCTCTCCTGTGTTCAAGCCGATGCGTCGGGCCAGCAGTTCCCGGTGGTGTGCCGGATCGCCGAACAGCAACTGTGCCGTCTTGGCCCGCTTCAGATACAAGTGGGCCGGGTGCTCCCAGGTGAAGCCGATACCACCGTGGACCTGGATGTTCTGCTCCGCCGCGCGCAGACAGGCCTCGGAGCAGAACGCCTTGGCCAGGCTCGCCACGGCGGGCAGTTCCGGATCCTCGTTCTGGGCGGCGAGCAGCGCGTAGTGTGCGGCGGCGCGCGCCGACTCCACCTCCAGCAGGACGTCCGCCAGGAGGTGCTTGACCGCCTGGAAGGAGCCGATGGGCCGTCCGAACTGGTGCCGCACCTTGGCGTACTCGACCGCCATGTCCAGCGCGCGGGAGGCCACCCCGACCTGCTCGGCGGCCAGTGCCACCGCGGCCCGGTCGAGCACCTCGGCCACCAGGTCCCAGCCGCCGGCATGGGTACGCAGCCGGGTGGCCGGCACGTCGTGGTAGTCGAGGCGCGCCTGGCGCCGGGTCGGGTCCATCGTGGGCAGAGGCTCACGGGTCAGGCCGACCGCGTCGCCGTCCACGCAGAAGACGCCGATGCCGTCGTCGGTTCGCGCGACGGTGAGAACCACGTCGGCGGTGGCGCCGTCGAGGACGAACCTCTTGTGCCCGGTGAGCAGCCAACTCCCTTGACTCTCACGGGCGGTGAGGCGGACCCCCGCCGCATCCCAGCGGGCGGTGTCCTCGGTCAGGGCCAGCGTCCCGACGAGATCGCCGGAGGCCAGGCCGGGCAGCAGCCGTTTGCGGGCGTCCTCGTCGGCACAGCGCAGCAGCGTGGTCGTCGCGAGCACGGCCGAGGACAGAAACGGCGCGCACAGCAGCGCACGGCCCGCCTCCTCCATGACCACGCCCACTTCGACCGGCCCGCACCCGGCGCCGCCGTACTCCTCCGGCACCGCCAGCCCCTGAAGGCCGAGTTCCGACCCCATCCTGCGCCACAGCGCCCTGTCGAAGCCCGCCGGGGTCTCCATCAGCCGCCGCACTTCGGTCTCCGGTGAGGTGTCCGCCAGGAACGCCCGTACCGTGCGCCCCAGTTCCGCCTGCTCCTCGCTGAACGCGAAGTCCATGCCTCAGCCCTCCCGGGCGGCCCGGCGGCCACCGCGGTCCGCGATGATCTTCTCGACGACGGCGATGTGGTCCGGCGAGTGCATGCTGTCGCGCTCGGCGAGCAGGGCCGGTTCCAGCACCGTCGCGAGCGCCTGTTCCAGATGGAGGTTCACCGCGCGCTTGGTCTCGCGCAGTGCCCGCACGGGCAGGGCGGCCAGCCGTACGGCGAGGTCCATGGCCTCGTCCAGGAGCTTGTCCTTCGGCACGGCCCGGTTGGCGATGCCCAGCCGGACCGCGTCCTCGGCGCTCACCCGGTCGCCGAGGAACAGCAGTTCCTTCGCCCGGGTCAGACCGACAAGGAGCGGCAGCACGAGAGCGCCTCCGTCACCCGCGACGAGCCCCACCTGGACATGCGGATCGGCCACGTAGGCGTCGTCGGCGATCAGCACGAGGTCGCTGAGCAGGGCGAGGCTGCAGCCGAGGCCGACGGCGGGCCCGTTGACCGCCGCGATCACCGGCAGTGGACAGCGGACCATGCCGGTGATGATCCGCCGGGCCTCGTCGACGTTCTGCTGCCGGAACGCGCGCTCGCGCTGGACCCGGGTCATGATGTCGAAGTTGCCCCCCGCGCTGAACGCCCGGCCGCGCCCGGTGAGTACGACCACCCGCGCCTCGGGGTCTTCGGCGAGCTCCTCCCAGACCGTCGCGAGACCGGAGTGCAGCTCCTCGCTCATCGCGTTGAGCTGCTCCGGCCGGTTCAGCTCGACCAGCCGAACCGGCCCACGGGACGTCACCACCAGATCAGCCATGTCCACATCCACCGCCGCAATCCAGAATGAGTCAGTAGAGTTGAATGGTATAACTAATTAAGCTTGCTGGGAACGTCAACGAAGGACACCTATGGATACATGGGAGCAGGAGTACGAGACCGTGCGGGCCGAGGTGGCGGACCGGATCCTCACCGTCACACTGAACCGCCCCGAGAAGCTGAACGCCTTCAACCCCCGGATGATGGCAGACCTGCTCGACATCCTGGACGCGGCGGACGCCGACGACGGCGTACGGGTGATCGTGGTGACCGGCGCCGGGCGCGGATTCTGCGCGGGTGCCGACGTCAGCTCCGGCGGCTCGTCCTTCGACCACCGCAAGGCGGGCGCCTGGCACCGGGACACCGGCGGCCGGGTCGCGCTGCGTGTCTTCTCCAGCGTCAAACCGGTCATCGCGGCGATCAACGGCCCGGCGGCGGGGGTGGGTGCCAGCATGACCCTGCCCATGGACATCCGGCTGGCGTCGACCTCGGCGAAGTTCGGTTTCGTCTTCGCGCGCCGCGGCATCGTCCCGGAGTCCGCGGCGAGCTGGTTCCTGCCACGGGCCGTGGGCATGCAGCGGGCCATGGAATGGGTGGCGACCGGCCGCGTCTTCGGACCCGACGAGGCGCTGGCGGCCGGCCTGGTCCGCTCCGTGCACCCCCCGGAGGAACTGCTCCCCGCCGCGTACGAACTCGCCCGGGAGATCGCCGAGAACACCTCGGCGATCTCGGTCGCCCTCTCCCGCCAGATGATGTGGCGGATGCTCGGGGAGTCCCACCCGATGACCGCGCACCGTCTCGACTCGCGGATCATGAGCCAGATCGGCGGGGGTCCCGACCCCGTGGAGGGCGTCGAGTCGTTCCTCGCCAAGCGGCCGCCCGCCTTCCCGGGCCGGGTCAGCGAGGACATGCCGCCCGTCTATCCCTGGTGGCCGGAGGAGGAGTTCAGGCCGCTCGGGCCGTAGCCGACGAGATCTGGTTGAAACATTGTCGTAGTTTCCGCGAAGTGTTAGCGTCCGGTCGGCTGGCATTCAGTTGAATGCGCTGAACCATTTCACCGCTGGACGGTAGCCATGAGCGATGGTTTTCCGCACGAATCCCTCCACGGTGTCGACTGGGGAGTCGCCACCGCCGACACGGTCGCGTCGGCGCCGCCGCCCCTGCCCGAGCGCGGCGGTCACTTCCAGCAGTGGACGGACGACCTCCGGCAGTTGACCGGCATCACCGCGGACACGCACCGCATGGTCGCCGGATGGCCGCAGCTCCAGCCCGACGGCCCCGGCAGCTGGGACCACGACGCCCTGGACCGCTGCGACCGCGCGCTCGACTCCCTGCTCGCCCACGCAACACGTCCGAGCCTCACGCTCCTCGACCGGTCGCTGCCGCCATGGCTGGACGCGGCGGGAGGCTGGCTCGCCCGCGACACCGCCGAGCACTTCGCCGAGTACGCCGCCGAGCTGGGCCGGCGCTTCGGCGACCGGGTGGAACGCTGGATCACCTCGACCGACCTGGCCGGTCCCACGATCGCGGACCACGTCGCCGGAATGTACTCACCGGGCCGGGGCGCCGGCCGGGCCGGACTCCCCGCGGTCCACCACATCCTGCTCGGCAACGGACTCGCGACCCAGGCCCTCCGCGCTGCCGGCGCGGACGGCCGGATCGGCACCACGATCACCCTCGTCGGCGGCTACGCGGCCACCGACGACCCCTACGACCGCCTCGCCCTGGAGCGGCTGGAGAGCTGGACCAACCGCCTCTTCCTCGACCCCCTGCTGCTCGGCGAGCACACGGTGACCGAGGACGACGTCTCACCGGTCGCGGTCACCGGCTGCGTACGCCCCGGTGACCTGGAAGTGATCGCCACCGGACAGGACCTGGTGTGCCTGTCCTGGCACACCCCGTTCCGCGTCACCGCGCCGGAGAACCTGCCCCGCGTGGTGCGGACCGCCAACTGCCGGCGCGCCCTCAACGAGGTCAACCGCCTTCTCGTGGGCCTCGGCTTCGCGATCGTCCCCTTCGAGGACGTGGAGACCACCGCCTTCGGCTGGCCGATCATCCCCGAGGGGCTGGCCGACGCAGTCGCCGGCCTCTACGAATTGTACGGAGAGCTGCTCCCACCCCTGTCCGTGGTGGACAACGGCATGGGTGACCTCGACCTGGTCGACGACACGGGCCACAGCGACGACACCCGGCGCCGGGCCCTGCTGTGCGCCCGGCTCACCTGGCTCGCGGGCCTGGTCGCGGCCGGTGTGGACGTGTGCGGCTACGAGTACTGGTCGGTCCTCGACAACCTGGAGGCCAAGTTCCGCTACACCCGCCTGTACGCGATGGCGGTCCCGGACCATGAACCCGACGCCTGCCCCCCGGACCCGGCCGACTGGCTCCACCGGGGAGCCTTCGCCAACGCGACCGCACCCGAAGGCACCCCCACGGACGGCCTACGCCTGGTACCGTCCGAGCCCCAGTAGCCACCCCGTCGCGCTCCCGAAAGCACCGCCCCGCATGTCCAGCCCGCCGGGCGGCTGAGAGCACCGGCCCGCCCCTTCAGCCCGTCCGGCGTTTGAGGAGCCGTCCGAGCCCCAGTAGCCACCCCGTCGGGCTTCCGAGAGCACCGGCCCGCATCCCTGTCAGTCGGGCGGCTGAGAGCACCGGCCCGCCCCTTCAGCCCGTCCGGCGTTTGAGGACGAGGCCCGTTCAGGGCCGTAGCGGGGGTCTGGGGGCGCAGCCCCCAGGGATGGGACGGGTAGGGGCGGCGGGGGCGAGAACTCACCCCGCCGGCACCTCGTAGTCCCTGCCGCGGATCAACCGAACCGGGGTGTAGACGAGCACGACCTCGTCCCGCTGATTGCGTACGGTGATCCGGCTGGTCACGACACCCCTCCCGGGCTTGCTGGAGGGCCGGCAGCCAGTGGTCTCGACGACGGCGTACAACGTGTCGCCGACATACACCGGCCCCTGAACCGTGAGCTCCATGTGCAGGAAGGCAAGCCCCGTCCCGTGCAGCACATTCGTCTGCAGGACGAGCCCTTCGGCCAGGCAGTACGTCAACGCCCCCGGAACCAGCCGCCCGCTGTAACCACCGTCCGCGGCATGCGAGGCGTCCCAGAAGAGCGGCTCGTTGAAGCCGCCCCAGGTGACGAAGTTGACGAGATCCGTCTCGGTGACGGTACGGCGGGCGGTCCGGAAGACCTGGCCCACCGGCATCTCCTCGTAGGTCAACCCCCGTACCAGCGGGCGCACTTCAGAGGTGGTCTGCTGCGACGACATGTCCATTCCTTTCGTACGGCGGTCACAGGTGATCGCACATGGTCACAGACCGAGCGGGTGCTTTCCGGCCACGCCCTCGAAGTCCGGTGCGCGCTTGTCGCGATGGGCGGCCAGGCCCTCGACGACCTCGTGGCCCCCGAAACCGAAGAACTCCAGCCCGAGCGAGGCCTCGAAGATCGGCTGCGCGGTGCGGTACCAGTGGTTGAGGGACCGCTTGGTCCAGCTGATGGCGCTGACCGGCCCGGCGGCCAGAGCGGTCGCCACGCGCAGGCCCTCGGCGTGGACGTTCTCGTCGTCCACACACTTTGACACCAGACCGATCCGCTCGGCCTCCTCGCCGGTGAGCGCCTCGCAGGTGAGGAGGTAGTACTTGGCCTTGGCCATGCCGCACAGCAGCGGCCAGCAGATGGCGGCATGGTCGCCGGCCGCGACGCCGAGGCGGGTGTGTCCGTCGACGATCTTCGCCGTGCGGGCCGCGATGGAGATGTCCGCGAGCATGCCGATGACCAGGCCCGCGCCGACCGCCGGGCCGTGGATCGCCGAGACGACCGGCTTGGAACAGTTGAGGACGCCGTAGACCATGTCCCGGGCCTCGCGCATCACCCGGGCGCGCACCGCGTAGTCCTCGGTCATCGCCTCGATGGAGTCGAAGGTGCCGCCCGCCGAGAACGCCCGGCCGGCTCCCTGGACCAGCACCGCACGGGTCTGCTCGTCCCGGTCGACGACCGGCCAGATGTCGGCCAGCTCACCGTGCATCCGGGGATCCACGGCGTTGAGGTTCGGGGCGTCGAGCACGATACGGAGCACACCGGGTGCGGGCCGCTCGAAGGTCAGGCTCGTGAACGGGGCGTAGATATCGGTCACGTCGCGCTCCTGGTGTATTCAGTGCGGATACTATAATTATCTAACTGTATCGAGTGGCTGGGCGGCAAGCGGGCCGCACGTGACATCGCACCCACGAACACCGCCCCGCAGAACACCGCCCCGCAGAACACCGCACCGCAGAACACCGCACCGAGGACGGGAAGCCCGCATGGACCTCACCTTCAGCGAGGAACAGGACGAACTGCGCAAGGTCGTACGATCGTTCCTCGCCAAGCACTCCGACGAGGCTCAGGTACGCCGCCTGGCAGCCGACCAGGTCGGCCACGACCCCGCGGTCTGGCGACGCATGGCCGGCGAACTCGGACTGCAGGGACTCGCCGTACCGGAGAAGTACGGCGGCTCCGGCTTCGGCTACGTCGACCTCGGCGTCGTCTTCGAGGAGGCGGGCCGCGCCCTGCTGTGCGGCCCGTACTTCTCCACGGTCGCCCTGGCCGCCGAGGCCCTGCTGCGCTGCGACGACGAGAGTGCCCGCACGGATCTTCTCCCGGGCATCGCCTCCGGCGACACCGTCGCCACCCTCGCGCTCACCGAGGAGGACGGCCGCTGGGACGAGCGGGGCATCCGCCTCACCGCGCGGGAGACACCGTACGGATGGCGGCTGACCGGTGCGAAGACCTACGTCCCGGACGGACATGTCGCCGACCTGCTCCTGGTCGCCGCCCGCACCCCCTCCGGCGTCAGCCTCTTCGCGGTCGACGCCACCGACGCGCCGGGCCTCACCCGCACCCCTCTCCCCACGCTCGACCAGACCCGCAAACAGACGGCGCTGGAGTTCGCGGACACCCCGGCCCGACTGCTCGGCGCCGAGGGCGCGGCCTGGCCGGGCCTCGAACGCACTCTCGCCACGGCCTCGGTCCTCCTCGCCACCGAACAGGTCGGCGGAGCCGCCGCCGCACTTGACGCGGCGGTGGAGTACGCGAAAATCCGCGAGCAGTACGGACGCCCCATCGGCTCGTTCCAGGGGATCAAGCACAAGTGCGCCGACATGCTGATGGAGATCGAGTCTGCCCGCTCGGCCGCCTACGGCGGACTGTGGGCCCTGGACGCCGATGACGAGACGGAGATCGCGGTCGCGGCGGCCCTCGCCCAGACCTTCTGCTCGGAGGCGTTCACCAAGGTCGCCGGCGACAACATCCAGGTCCACGGCGGGATCGGCTTCACCTGGGAACACCCCGCGCACCTGTACTTCAAGCGCGCCAAGAGCTGCGAGGTACTGCTCGGCACACCGTCCTACCACCGGGAACTGCTCGCGGCCCGGCTCGGCATCTGAGACCCCGGGAGAAAGAGAGACACCGACATGGAGCTGGACTTCGGGCCCGCGGTACGCGAACTCCGCGACGAAGTGCGGGACTGGCTCGCCGCACACCTGGTGGGGGAGTTCGCCGAGCACCGCGGCGTGGGCGGCCCCACCGACGGGGAGGCCTGGGAGGTCCGCCTCGCCTGGGACCGCGAACTGTCCGCCGGGCGCTGGCTGGGCGTGGGCTGGCCGCAGGAGTTCGGAGGCAGAGGCCTCGGCCTCCTGGAGGAGATCGTCTTCGAGTACGAGTACGCCCGCGCCAACGCCCCCTACCGGGCAACGGTCAACGCCCTCGACCTCCTGGGCCCGATGCTGCTCCAAATGGGCAGCGAGGCACAGCAGAGACGCTTCCTGCCGCCCATCCTCGCCGTCCGGGAACTGTGGGGACAGGGCTTCAGCGAACCGGGAGCCGGCTCCGACCTCGCCTCGGTCCGCACCCGGGCGGAACGCGACGGCGACGAGTGGGTGGTGAGCGGACAGAAGGTGTGGACGTCCTTCGGTGTCCACGCGGACTGGCTGTACGTCCTCGCCCGCACCGACCCGGATTCCCTCCGGCACAAGGGCCTGACCCTGCTGCTCCTGCCCACGGACCAGCCGGGCGTGGAGATCCGCCCCATCCGCAACCTCGCCGGCCAGGACGAGTTCGCCGAGGTGTTCCTCTCCGACGCGCGCACCGCCGCCGACATGGTCGTGGGCGAGGTCGGTCAGGGCTGGCGCACGGCGATGGGCACCCTCGGCATCGAACGCGGCACCACGCTCCTGCCCCAGCAGCTCACCTTCGAGCGGGAGGCCGAGGCGTTGATCGACCTGGCCCGTGAACGGGGAGCACTCGACGATCGGATGCTGCGCCGGCGGATCGTGGACGCCTGGATCTCCGTACGCATCATGCGGACGACCAACCTGCGGACCCTCGCCGAACTCACCACCGGCCGGGCCCCGGGAGCGCAGGCCACCACCGCGAAGCTGTACGCCTCGACCCGCCACCAGCAACTCGGCCACCTGGCAACGGAGTTGGCGGGTCCCGCCGGCCAGATCGTCGCCGAGGACTACCGCCTGGACACCCGGCAGCGCTCCTTCCTGCTCTCCCTGGCGGAGACGATCTACGGCGGGTCGAGCGAGATCCAGCGCAACATCATCGGCGAGCAACTCCTCGGGCTGCCGAAGGAACCCCGCCCATGACGACTGCCGAGGAGCGCATCGACTTCCTCGACCGTATCGACCGCATCGAATCGCACCTGGCCATCCAGCAACTTCCCATCCGCTACGCGCTCGCCGTCGACGCCCGGGACCTCGACGCCTGGGCCGGCTGCTTTCGCCCCGACGTCGACATGGGCCGCCACGGCCACGGACGGCAGGCCCTGCGCCGCCACATCGACCCCCTGGTCCGTGGCTTCCGCCGCTCCGTGCACCAGATCTGCGGCCACCGCGTCGAGTTCACCGGCCGTGACACGGCGACCGGCGCGGTCTACTGCAGGGCCGAGCACGAGGTGGGGGACCGGTGGATCGTGATGGCGATCTGCTACCGGGACGAGTACGCGCGTGTGGACGGCGAGTGGTACTTCTCCCGGCGCCGTGAACAGCACTGGTACGCGGCCGACGTGACGGAGCGCCCCCAGTCGGTGGACTTCGACGGCTGGGAGGGATCAGGGAAACCGGCACTGCCCGAGGCCTTCCCCTCCTGGGCGCCCTTCTGGAAGGAGACGTGATGGCACGGTTGTCCGGGAAAACGGCGCTGGTCACCGGGGGAGGACAGGGAGTGGGACGCGGCATCGCACTCGCCCTGGCCGCCGAGGGCGCGGCCGTGGTGATCACCGGCCGCACCGAGACCACACTGAAGGACACGGCCGACGAGATCACCGGGCGCGGCGGCCGGGCGCATCGCGTCGTCGGGGACGTGGGGGAGCGGGACGACGTGGACCGCATGGTGGCCGAGACGGTACGGGAGTTCGGCGGCCTGGACGTGCTCGTCAACAACGCCCAGTCCTCCGTCCAGCGCCGGCTGGAGCAGACGTCGTACGCCGACCTCGAACTCACCTACCGCAGCGGCCCGTTGGCCACGTTCCACGCGATGCAGGCGGCGCTGCCACACCTGAAGGCGAGCCGAGGCAGCGTGGTGAATCTCGGGTCGTCGGCCGCCGTGCAGGGCGAGGCGACCTTCGCGGCGTACGCGATGGCCAAGGAGGCGGTCCGGGGGCTGACGAAGGTGGCCGCGCGGGAGTGGGGGGCGTACGGGATCCGTGTGAACGTCGTCTGCCCGGCCGCGCTGAGTCCGGCGGCGGAGGCGTACTTCGCAGGGCACCCGGAGAGGGCGGAGACGGTGCTCGCCGGTATCCCCCTCGGCCGGATGGGTGATCCGGAGAGGGACATCGGCCGGGCGGTGGTCGCGCTCGTCAGCGAGGACATGGCGTACTTGACGGGGGCGACGCTGATGCTGGAGGGCGGCCGAACACTGCTCGGCTGATCCGGCCTTTCTCTCGCCCCCGCAACTCCCGCAACCGCTCCTCCGTCACCCCGGCCAGCCGACCCAGCACCTCCCCCGTATGCTCCCCCAGCGCCGGCGGCGCCACATACCCCTCCACAGGAGTCCCCCCGAACCGAATCGGATTCGCCAGCATCGGCAGCCGCCCGGACACCGCGTCCTCGACCTCGACCAGCATCCCCCGATGCCGTATCTGCGGGTCGTCGAACACCTCGGGCATCTCGTTGAACGGCCCCGCAGGGACACCGTGTTCGTCCAGTACAGCGAGCCACTCGTCCCGCGTCCGGGTCCGCAGGACATCCGCCAGCACCGGCAGGATCTCCTCGCGATGCGTGATCCGCGCGGACGTCGTGGCGAACCGCGGATCCTGGAGCAGATCGGTGCGGCCGGCCGCCGCGCAGAACGCGGCGAACTGCTTGTCGTTGCCCGCGACAAGGAAGAGCTGCTTGTCCGCGCACTGGAACGCCTGGGACGGAATCCCGCCGTATCCGCCGTTGCCACGCCGCTGCGGAACCTCACCGGAGACCAGGTAGTTCATCGCGAAGTGCGACAGCGAGGCCAGGCCGCAGTCCAGCAGGGAGAGGTCGATGTACTGGCCCTCGCCGGTGGCGTCCCGGTGCCGCAGGGCCGCGAGCAGGGCCGTGGAGGCGTACAGCCCGGTGAGGATGTCGACCATGCTGACGCCGACCTTCATCGGTTCGTCGGGGTGCCCGGAGACGCTCATCATCCCGGACATGGCCTGGAAGACACCGTCGTAGCCGGGGCGTTCGGCGTACGGCCCGGTCTGTCCGAAGCCGGTCACCGACAGGTACACCAGCCGCGGGTTGAGCTGCCGCAGGCTTTCCTGGTCGAGCCCGTACTTCGCCAGTGTCCCCGCCCGGAAGTTCTCGACGACCACGTCCGACCGGGCGGCGAGCGCCCGGATGAGTTCCTGTCCCTCGGGGGTGGCGTGGTTGACGGTGACCGACCGTTTGTTGCGGTTGCAGGCGAGGTAGAAGGCGGCGGTGTCCGTCCGGTCGCCCTCGGGACCGGGTGCGAAGGGCGGGCCGTAGGTGCGTGAGTCGTCGCCGGCTCCGGGCCGCTCGACCTTGATCACCTCGGCGCCCAGGTCGGCCAGCATCTGGGTGGCGAGCGGTGCGGCGAGGATGCGGGACAGATCGAGGACACGGATCCCGGCCAGCGCGGTCGACGGCATCGAGGTGCCTCCCTGAACGACTAACAGTCGAATGAGTTAGATAAATGATACATCCAGCGCCTGTCTCCAGTCCGTATCATTGCCTCAACTAGCTGATTCATGTAACTATATCGATCGGCCGACAGGCCAGGACCGGAGGGCGTGCTGATGACCGTCGCGGCGAGAACCCTCACCGACCAGGAGCAGCGTGAACGCCGTACATGGTTCAGGGCTCGCTGGGAACGCGGGGTCGCCTTCAACCGCCTCTGCCGCATCCGCGTGACCCGCTGGGACCCGGACGCCGTGGAGATCGAGCTTCCCTACGCCGAGTCGCTCTCCGCCCACGAGGGCGTCTTCCACGGCGGAGTCGTCTCGGCGCTCATCGACACCGCGGGCGCCGGAGCCGTCATCGCCGGGCACGACTTCGCGAAAGGGAGTCTGCTCAGCACCGTGTCGATGTCGGTGCAGTTCCTCGCGCCGGCGCGAGGCCGTCAGGCCGTCGCCTACGCACGTTGCGTACGACGCGGGGGCAGGCTGCACTTCGCCGATGTCGACGTGATGACCGACGGCCGCATCTGTGCGCGGGGGCAGGTGGTGGTGACCATCTCCGGGGAGCGACCGGGCGTCGGCGACCCGATCGAAGCACTGGACATCGAACCGCTGGACGAGGAGTGACGTGATGCCCGTGGAATCCGTGGAACCGGTGGTGTCCGCCGAGGACCGGGACCTGGTGCTGTACGAGGTCGACGAGGACGGCGTCGCCACCGTCACCCTGAACCGGCCCGAGCGCAAGAACGCGTGGAGCATCCCCATGGAGCGCCGCTTCTTCGCGCTCCTGGACGAGGCCGCGCACGACCCGGCCGTCCGCGTGGTGATCGTCACGGGCGCGGGCAGGGCCTTCTGTCCCGGAATGGACGTCCAGCGCCTGGAGCAGAACTCCCAGCCCGGACAGTCCCTCAACCTCCAGGCCCGCGTGCCCATGTACAGCAGGCGCGACATGCCGAAGCCGATGATCGCCGCCGTCAACGGCGCCTGCGCGGGCATCGGCCTGGTCCAGGCGCTCATCTGCGACGTCCGCTTCGCCGCCCGGGGGGCCCGCTTCACCACCGCCTTCACCCGCCGGGGCCTGGCCGGTGAGTACAACCTGCCGTATGTCCTGCCACGCGTCATCGGCCTGGAGAACGCGCTCGACCTGCTGTTGTCCGGCCGGGTGTTCGACGCCGACGAGGCCAAGGACCTCGGTCTGGTCAGCCGCGTCGTGGAGCCCGGCGACCTGCTCGACGCCGCCCGCGCCTACGCCCGGGACATCGCCCGCAACTGCTCCCCGCGCGCCATGGCCGTCGTACGCCACCAGGTGTACGGCGACCTCGACCGCGCCTTCACCGACGCCCTCGCCCGCTCCTACTCCGCGATGGAGTTCTTCGCGGGCTCCCCGGACTTCCGCGAGGGCGTCGCGAGCTTCGTGGAGAAGCGCGAGCCGAAGTTCGAGGGACTCCCGCCGGACTTCGACCCGGACGAGGCCACCCGCGACGCGTTCCTGCCGTACTGACCTAGGAGCACACGAACATGACAGGGCAGCCGTTCCCCGTAGAGGCCGGGCACATCATGATGTTCGCCCGGGCCATCGGCGACGAGAACCCCGCCTTCCAGGGCGAGGCCCCGCTCGCGCCGCCCACCTTCACCATGGCGAGCGCCCACTACGACCCCGACTATCACCTGCGGCCGAAGCCCGGCGAGGAGTGGTTCGGGTCGGGCGCGGATCCCGGCGTGATGACCGAGGGCGGCGGCGGGCTGCACGCCGAGCAGCACTTCGAGTACCACCGCCCGGTACGCGCCGGCGAGACCCTCTACGCGCACTTCCACCTCGGCCGCAGCTGGGAGAAGCAGGGCCGCAGCGGCCGGCTGCTCTTCAGCGAACGCATCACCGAGTACCGGGACGCGGCCGGTGAGCCCGTCGTCAGCGCCAAGACCGTGGCCGTCGTGCCGGAGGGCCCCGCCACCCGAAAGGACGACGCCCGATGAGCCTGACCAGGGACGACATCAAGGTCGGCGAGATCCGCGAGAGCGTCCTCGTCGACGACCTCAAGCGCACCCGGATCGTGCAGTACGCGGGCGCGTCCGGAGACTTCAACCCGCTGCACACCGACGAGCGGTTCGCCGTCGAGGCCGCCGGATATCCCGGGGTCTTCGCCCACGGGATGCTGACGATGGGCATGAGCGGCCGCGTCCTGACCGACTGGGTCGGTACCGAGTCACTGCTCCGGTTCGGTGTGCGCTTCAAGGCCCAGGTCTGGCCCGGCGACACCCTCACCGCGACGGCAACCGTCGAGTCGATCGAGGACACCCCGGACGGCCCGGTCGCCCACTTCACGCTGCGCACCCTCAACCAGGACGGCGCCGAGGTGGTCACCGGCACCGCGGCGGCCCGCCTGGAGCCCTGAGCCGATGGGCGCCGCACCGGAGGCACCCGCCGCCACCTGGACCGCCATGGTGAACCGCGCCTACGACCACACCCGGCCCGCCGTCCGGTTCGGCGACCTGACCTGGACCGGACGCGAACTCCTCGACCGGTCGGCCGGCGCGGCCGACTGGCTGGACACGCTCGGCCTCGAACCCGGCGCACCGGTACCGGCGTTGGCGGCCACATCCGCCGACGCGCTCGCCCTGGTGATCGGTGCGGCCGGGTCCGGTCATCCGCTCGCTCCGCTCGGCGTCCGGATGACCGCACATGAGATCGCGTCGGTGGTGAGCGCCACGACCTCCGAAGTCCTGTTGGCACAGCCGGAGTTCGCGGACCTCGGCCGGCAGGTCGCCGGACTGTCCGGCCGCCGGGTCGCCGTCCTTCCCGAACTGCACTGCAGCGCACGGGAGTTGATGGCCGCCCCGGAAGAACTCGCTGCGGTCCTTCACACCTCAGGGACCACCGGCCTGCCCAAACCCGTCCCCATGGCCCAACGACGCCTGGCCGCCCGGGCACGCGTCAACGGGAGCCTGTGCGCACTCGACCCGGAAAGCTTCTACGGCGGCAGCGCGCCCTTCCACCACATCGCCGGCCTCGGCAACATCGCTGTCGCCCTCGCCGCGGGCGCCCTGGTCACCGGCCTGCCCCGCTTCACCGTCGAGGGCTGGGCCCTGCTGCGGGAGCTCGGCACCACCCACACCAGCATGGTCCCGGCGATGCTGGAGACCCTGCTGGCCGCCGGCCGGGCCGGTCACGAGACGCTGCGAACCCTTCAGTACGGGGGTGCGCCGATCCGCCCCGGCACCCTGCGCCGTACGTACGAGGCGATGCCCGGCGTCCGCATGCTCAACATGTTCGGCCAGACCGAGGGGTCACCGATCAGCGTGCTCACCCCCGAGGACCACCGGGAGGCCGTGGCGGGACGCCCCGAACTGCTGCGGTCGGTGGGGCGTCCCGCCCCCGGCGTCGAGGTCAGGGTCGACGAGCCCGGTGCGGACGGTGTCGGCGAGATCCACGCCCGCGCCGACCATTTCTTCAGGATCGACGCCGAGGGCTGGCTGCACAGCGGCGACCTCGGCCGGGTGGCGCCCGACGGCTGTCTCTACCTCCTCGGCCGACGCACCGACATGATCATCCGTGGTGGTGAGAACGTCCACCCGCTGGAGGTCGAGACGATTCTCGCGGCCCACCCGGAGGTGGCGGACGTGGCCGTCGTCGGCGTACCCGACGAGCGGCTCGGTCAGACCGTCGTCGCCTTCGTCGTACCGGCCGACCCCACCGCCCCACCGGAGCCCGAGGCGCTCCGGCACCACACCCGCGCCCGGCTGTCCGGGTTCAAGGTTCCCGTCCGCTGGTGGTTCGTGGACGACCTGCCGCGCAACGCGAACGGCAAGGTCGTCCGCCGCCTGCTGCGGGAGCCGTACTGAGGAGGAACCAGTGCCCGACCACGTCGACGAGGTGGACCCGCAGCGACTCGACACGCTCCTGAACCGGATCCGCCGGGAGGTCGAACGCGGCCCCCTGCCGTCCGCTCAGGTCGCCGTCGCCCGCGGCGGCCGGCTGCTCGCCTTCGAGACCTACGGTGACGCAGGCCCCGGCACCCGGTACGTGCTGCAGTCGGTCGGACGGTCGATCGTCGCGGGCGTGGTGTGGAAGCTCATCGGCGACGGGCTGCTGGACGTCGGTGAGCAAGTCGCCGCGATCATCCCCGAGTTCGCGCCGAACGGGAAGGAAGCGGTGACGGTCGAGCAGGTGCTCACGCACACCGCCGGATTCCCCTTCGCACCCCTCGGCCTGCCCAAGATGCTGGACCGAGAGCAGCGCCTCGCCGCGTTCGGCCGCTGGCGGCTGGACTCGCCGCCGGGCACCCGCTTCCAGTACCACCTCACCTCGGCCGCCTGGCTGATCGCCGAGATCGTCGAGCGGCGCACGGGCCTGGCCTTCGCCGACCATCTGCGCCAGGCGATCACGGAACCACTGGGACTGACGTCGATCGAACTCGGGGTCCCCGTGGAGCGTCAACCGGGCACGGTCGCCCCGATGCTCGCCACCGACCGCACCAGCGACGAGCAGGAACCCGATCCGTGGGGACCGTGGTACCTGTCCGATCCGAGGGTCCTGGCGGCCGGAGAACCCAGCCATGCCCTGGTCGCCACCGCCGCCGACGTCGCACTGTATTTCCAGGCACTGGAGCACTCGGGCCTGTGGAAGCCGGGCGCGGTGGCCGAGGGCACCCGGATCCGGTTCACGGAGTACCCGTACGGCGAGCAGATCTACGGCGGTGGCGGTGAACGCCGTACCAGCATGGGGCTGTTCGTCACCGTGGCCGGACCCGACGCGGGGAGCAACCTGCCGTCCACGGGGTCACCCGCGCTCTTCGGCAGTGCCGGCGCCGCCTACCAACTGGGCTTCATGGACCCGGAGTCGGGCCTGTCCTTCGCCTGTCTGAGCAACGGCTACCCGCTCGCCGGCTACGACCACTCGCCGCGCGGAACCGCCCTGCTCTCCGACATCGCGAACCTGGCGGCGGGCCTGGTCGGCTGACCAGGCCCGCCGCCAGGCGGGGTTGCGACGCTCAGCGGCTGATCAGCTGCTGAGCGTTGTTGTACATGATGTCGTCCTGGACGGACTCGTCGAGCTCCGAGATGAGCTTGCGGAAGTCGGCCGGGTTGGCCAGGCCCTCCGCGTGCGGGAAGTCGGAGCCCATGACGATCGACTCGTGGTAGCCCAGCCGCTTGACGAGGGCCACGGTGTCGTCCTCGGGGTAGGGCACCACGCGGACGTGCTTGCGGAAGACCTGGCTGGGCCGCTCGTCCAACTGCCCGCCCGCCCAGGGCCCGTTGCGGCCCATGCCCCGGCTCTTGTCCATGTGGCGCACGAAGTGCGGCACCCACTCGGCGCCGAACTCGGACACCAGGACGTTGATGTCGGGGAACCGGCCGAAGAGGTTGTCGAAGATCAGCGCGGACAGCGTCTCCTCGATGGGGCGCTGGCCGTAGGTGTTCTGCCACTGCCAGGCCGACATCCGGAAGTGGATGGGGTTCGGGTCGAAGCCCCAGGCCGGTGCCACCTGCGAGTTGTAGTAGAACTCGCTGATGTGGTAACAGACGCTCGCCTTGGCCTCGTTGACCAGTTTCCAGAACGGGTCGAAGTACGGGTCGCCCGGCGAGCGGCCGTAGACAGGCCCGGTGGGCAGCAGGATGAAGCGGGCGCCCTGTTCCAGGACGAACTCCAGCTCCTTGACCGCGCTGGGCAGATCGCGCAGTGAGAGCAGGGCGGGGGCGTAGATGCGTTCCTGGTGGTTGAAGCCCCACACCTCGTTCATGTACCGGTTGAACGAGTGGTAGTTGGCGTAGAGCGGTTCGACGCCCTTCACATACTCCTCGGCGACCAGTGCCCAGCCGCCGGGATACATGATCGTCTGGTCCAGGCCCTGCTCGTCCATGACCCGCAGCCGGGCGTCACGGTTCTGGTACGACTCGTGCATCGGCTCGAACTGGTAGGTCTCGTCCGGGTTGCCCGAGGCCATCGCCTTGAGCATCTCCTTCAGTGAGCCGGGACGGTAGACCTGCCCGAACTCCGGTTCGAGGCATACGACGATGCGGTCCCCGGCGAGGATCACCTCCCGTCCGTCCGGCAGCGTCACCGGTGCGACGGCCGAACCGAGGAACTCCTTCGGGAGGTAGCGGGTGAAGGAGTCCCGTTCCTCGTACATGTGCTGGTCGCAGTCGAAGATGCGCTTGCGCTGTTCGGCCATGGCCGTCGCCTCCGGACCCCAAGGATCTATTCAGTACGCCTCCTATAATTATCTAACTGTTTCCAGGAGGCAAGGGGTGGGTTCGGAATGATGGCGAAGGGCAGGTCAGTCGATCAGTTCGAGGACCGTCTTGGGCCCGGCGGCGTTCACGACGTCGTCCGCGCTGGAGATGTGCCGCTGCCAGAGCTTCTCGGCCTCGTCCGCCTTGCCGGACTCGATGAGGCCGACCAGCCGCACATGCGCGCGGTGCCCCTTGAGGGCCTGGGCCTTCTGGGTCTTGGCGTCGGCGGCGCCCGCGGTGTACGCGGCGTTGGCCCGGTCGATGATGTTGCGGAGCATGCTGCACAGCAGGATCAGCGTCTGGTTGCCGGTGAGCTCGACCAGAAGCGCGTGGAAGGCGTCCTGCGCGTCGACGAGGGCGAGCGGGTCGTCCAGGGCGGACTTCTCGGCCGCCACCGCCTCGCGCAGTCGCGCGATGTCGTCCGCGGTGTGCTTGGTGGCGAGCTGGGCGGCGCACGGCGGCTCGATGAGGGCCGCCGCGCGGTAGATGTCGCCCAGGGTGGCGCCGCGGTACTCGAGGATCAGGCCGGCGTAGCGGGCGGCGACATCCGCGTCCGGTGCGCTCACCCGGGCGCCGCCGTGGGCGCCGCGGCGCACCGTGATCAGGGACTCCGACTCCAGGACGCGGAACGCCTCGCGCAGGGTCGGACGCGAGATCCCGAACTGCTCCATCAGGCCCGACTCCGGCGGCAGCGCGTCGCCGGGGTTGATCTCGCCCCGCACGATCTGGCGGCGCAGGTGGGCGGCGACCAGTTCGGCGGTCTTCGGTACCCGCACCTGGCGTCCGACACGGGCACGGGAGAGGGCGGGCGCGGCCGCCGTTTCTGCTGCACGGGCTGCCTCGGCCACGATGGGTGCTCCTTGTCCCGGGATATAGCAAAATGAATAGGCTTAGTGCATGGAGGATACCAGGTCAAGGGTTGGGTGATCTTCTCTTTGCGAGGGGCCGCTCTGGTGTCCGGGGCATCCGTGAGATATAGATGATTCATCTAGCTATAAACCTGGCTGTCAGGCCAACGGGCCCGTGGGAGTGACACTCGATGACCGAGAATCCGACCTCGCCCCCGGTGATCCTCACCGAACTCACCGACGACGGGGTCATGCTGCTCACGCTGAACCGGCCCGAGCGGCACAACGCCTGGACGCTGGAGATGGAGCTGCTCTACAACGAGTTGTTCGACCGGGCGGAGAACGACCCGGGCGTCCGGGCCGTGGTGCTCACCGGCGCCGGACGCAGTTTCTGCCCGGGGATGGACATGAGCGTGCTGGACGGGGCGTCCTCCGGCGCCCGCCCGTGGCCGACGGACCAACTGCCCCCGCGTACCCGTCCCATGTCCTTCCCCAAGCCGGTCGTGGCGGCCGTCAACGGTGCCTGCGCGGGCATCGGGTTCAACCAGGCGCTGATGTGCGACGTCCGGTTCGCCGTGCCGGGCGCCAAGTTCGCCGCCGCCTTCAGCGCACGCGGTCTGGTGGCCGAGGACGGCGTTTCCTGGCTCCTGCCCCGCCTGGTCGGCTACGGCAACGCCGCCGACCTGCTGCTGTCCTCGCGTCGGTTCACGGGGACGGAGGCGCTGGCGATGGGCCTGGTCAACCGCCTGGCCGAACCGGAGGACCTTCTCCCGGCGGCGCTCGCGTACGCGACCGAACTGGCCCGCTCGGCCAGCCCGTACGCGATGTCCCTCATCAAGCGGCAGCTCGCCGACGACCAGGCGAGGACCTTCACCGACAGCCGCGACCATGCCGCCGCCCTCCTGGCCACGGCGAAACGCGCCCCCGACTACCGCGAGGGCGTGCTCAGCTTCATCGAGCGCCGGCCGCCGGAGTTCGCGGGACTCGGCGCGACGGTGCCGGAGCTGGCGGAGGCCTCGTCATGACCCGCGCCGAACTCCCGCTGCACCGCCGTACCGTCGCTGTCACCGCCTACGCGGAGGAGGGCGGCGACGAACTCTCGGTCGAGGCGGAGCTGTGCGACGAGCGGCCGTGGGCCGATCCGTCGGCCGCCGTGGTGCACCGGATGGTGCTGGCGGTGCGTGTCCGTCTCGCGGACATGGTGATCGTGGCCGCCGAGGCGGACATGCGGAGCTTCCCGCACGCCGAGTGCCCGCGCATCACGCCGGTCTTCGACTCTCTCGTCGGACTCTGTGTCGCCGCCGGGTACAACCGGGCGATCCAGGAGCGGTTCCGGGGGATCTCCGGGTGCACGCACCTGTACGAACTTGCGCGGGTGCTCGGCCCCGCGGTCGTCCAGGCTTCCCTTTCCGCCTTCGTCAGGCGCCGTGACGGGGGTGACGCCGCCGGCCCGAGCCCCGTCGCGGGTGTACTGAACAGCTGCCACATCTGGGCGCCGGACGGAGTGGGCCTGCGCAAGCTCGACGCGGGCTGGCGCCCGGGGACCGGGCCACGTCCGGTCCCGCCGCTGGAGACCCTGGAGCGTCAGCGGCCCAGGTAGGCGAGCTCGGGGAAGTGCCGCTGGTAGGCGTCCAGCAGACGCCTCGCGACGGTGTACGAGTCGACGAGGGGGTGGATGGTCAGGGCCCTGACGGCGTCCGCGCGTTCCCGGGTGGTGGCCGCCCGGATCACCGCGCGTTCGACGGCCTTGACCGAGCACACCAGCCCCGTGCCGTGCTCGGGCAGCGGGGCACCGGCGATGGGATGGGCGCCGTTGCCGTCCACATGGCAGGGGACCTCGATGACGGCGTCGTCGTCGAGGACGGGGATCCGGCCGCGATTGCGGACGTTGAGGATGAGCGTCGCCCGCTCGTCCAGGGCGATGGCCCGCATCAGCGCGAGAGCCACCTGTTCATAGCCGCCGGACTCCAGATCGCAGGAGTCACGTTCCCCCATGCCGACCGCGTCGCGGTTCTCCGCCATGTACGTGACCTCGCGCTCCAGCCGGGTGGCGTCCCAGGCCTTCCAGGCCGTACGGGGTTCCGGCACGGCGGAGCCGACGGTGTCCAGGGAGTCGTAGAAGCGCTGCTGCTGGGAGTGGAGGAAGGCACCCCGGGTCTGCTCGGCGGCCCCCGCCGAGCGCACCGACTCGCGGCCGAAGTAGTAGTAGTGCAGGTACTCGTTGGGCAGCGCGCCCAGCGTCCGCAGCAGGTCGGCGCCGAAGAGCTTGCCCTCCTCGAAGGAGGTCAGCGCGGCCTCGTCCGCCAGCAGGGACGGCAGCAGGTCCCGGCCCTCGGCGTACAGACCGCGCAGCCAGCCCAGATGGTTCAGCCCCACGTAGTCCAGCCGCACGCGCGCCGGATCTACGCCCAGCGCCCCGGCCGCGCGCCGGCCCAGGCCCACCGGGGAGTCGCAGATGCCGATCACCCGGTCGCCCAGGTGAGCGGTCATCGCCTCTGTCACCAGGCCGGCCGGATTGGTGAAGTTGATGACCCAGGCGTCGGGTGCCAGGGCGGCGACGCGGCGGGCGATCGCGACCGCCACCGGGACGGTGCGCAGCCCGAAGGAGATGCCGCCCGCACCGACGGTCTCCTGGCCCAGTACGCCTTCGGCGAGCGCGATGCGTTCGTCCGCCGCCCGGCCGGCGAGCCCGCCGACGCGGATCGCGGAGAACACGAAGTCCGCTCCGGTGACCGCCTCGTCCAGGTCGGTGGTGGCGGTGACGGCCGGCGGGTCGGGATGCCCGGCCGCCTGGTCGGCGAGGACCTTGCGGATGGCCGTCAGCCGGGAGGCGTCCAGGTCGTACAGGGTCACGTCGGTGACGCGTCCTTCGCCGTGGTCGCCGAGCAGCGCCCGGTAGACCAGCGGGACCCGGAAGCCGCCCCCGCCGAGGATCGTGAGTCTCATATTTCGACCACCTCGACTCCCGCCTCACGCAGGCGCGTACAGGTCTTCTCGTCCCCCGGGGCGTTGGTCACCACGATGTCCAGCTCCTCCGGACCGCACACCCGGGCCATTCCGGTGCCGGGGAACTTGCCCGCGTCGGCGACCAGGACCACCTGTGCGCTGGCGGCGATCATCGCCCGCTTGACGGGCACCTCCACGGCGGTGGTGTCCAGCACCTGCCCGTCGGGGCGCACCCCGCTGGTGCCCAGGAACAGCCGGTCGGCGTGGACCTGGCGCAGATTGTCCTCGGTGAGAAAACCGACCAGCGAGCGGTAGTCGCGCCGCACCACACCGCCCAGCAGGATCAGCTGGATCTCCTTGTCGTCCTGGAGCTCCTCGTAGACGGCCAGGTTGCTGGTGATCACGGTCAGGGACCGGCCGTGCAGCTGGCGGGCCACCCGGTGAGCGGTGGTGCCAATGTCGAGCAGCACGGTCTCGCCGTCCCTGACGAGGTTTGCGCACCACGCGGCCAGCGCGTCCTTCGCCTCGACCCGTTCCCCGGCCACGTCGGCGAACGGGTCGTCCTCGCCCACGACGGGCGCGGCACCGCCGTAGACCCTCTTCAGTAGTCCCTCGTCCTCCAGTTGCGCGAGATCGCGCCGGATCGTGGCCTCGCTCGCCCCGATCTTCTCGGCGAGGGAGACCACCGACGTGGGCCCGTCCGCGCGCAGGGCACGCAGGATCAGCAGATGTCTTCGGTCAGGGAGCATGCGGCAGACCATACTCGCGAACTCTCCAAACTCAAGCAAAGTCGCGCATGAATGTCTCGATACTCGCTTGACCCTTGTCAAACCCGCGCACCGGGTGCACTCTCTTGCGTAATTCGGAGCCCAGGTCCGGACCCCACTCCGGTCGGCCGAAGCGGACGAACGGCATATTCCGCCGTCATGGACGCGTCGGCACCGTCTGAGAGGACCAGGTCGCACACCCCGGGTGGCTGAAGGGTTAACCACCCACGCCGATGCTCTTCAGCCACCCGGCCTTCCGCCGCGCCCCCCACCGCGGCTCTGACACGCAGGTCCCTCCGGACACCCCGAACCCACCGAGCACACCGAAGCCAGGAGAAGAACGTGGACCTTTCCCGCAGACGATTCCTTCAGGCCGCCGTACTGACGGCCGCCACTGCAGGGGCCACCGCAGCGTGCGGCGGCGGCTCCGGATCGAGCGGCAGCAAGGACAGCAAGAACCTGGCCCTCTGGTACTGGTCGGGCGGCCTGAGCGACAAGGTCGTCGCGGACGCCAAGAAGCACTTCTCCGACATCACCCTCAAGACGTCCGTGGTCGGCGGCGACTTCAAGACCAAGCTGCTCACCGGCCTGCGGGCCGCCCAGTCCGCGCCCGACATCACCGGCGTCAAGGGCGAGGACATCGCCTCCTTCCTGCCGAACGCCGACCGCTTCATCGACCTGAAGACCGTCGGCGCGGACAAGCTGGTTCCGCAGTACCTGGCGTGGAAGCTGAAGCAGGCCACCACGCAGGACGGCAAGCTCATCGGCTTCCCGATCGACATCGGCCCCTGCGCCACCTTCTACCGCGAGGACCTCTTCGCGAAGGCGGGTCTGCCCACCGACCCCGCCAAGGTCTCCGCCGAACTGTCCACCTGGGACGACTACTTCAAGGCCGGCGTCGAACTGCACAGGGCGCTCCCGAAGACCTTCCTGATCAACAACATCGGCTCGGTGTTCTCGATGATGATCGGCCAGGGCACCCAGCGGTTCATCGACGCCGACAACAAGTTCATCGGCGACCAGGACCACATCCGCACCGCCTGGACCACCGCCGTGAAGCCCTACACCCTCGGTATCGACGCCAAGATCAACGACAACACCTGGAACGCCGCGATCAGCAACGGCGCCCTGGGCACCGAGATCGGCGCCGCCTGGCACGCCCTCGACATCAGCAACGCCGCCCCGGGCACCAAGGGCAACTGGCGGGTGGCGAACCTGCCGGGAGGGCCGTCCAACCTCGGCGGGTCCTTCCTGGCGATACCCGCGACCAGCGGCAACCCCGAAGAGGCCTTCAAGATCATCAGCTGGATCCTCAGCCCGGAGAACCAGGCTCGCGGCTTCACCGACGCGGCCCTGTTCCCGACCGCCCCGGCCGCGTACAAACTGCCGGCGCTGACCGGCGGCGACGCCTTCTTCGGCGGCCAGAAGACCATCGAGATCTTCGGTCCGGCGGCCGAGAAGATCCCCGCGGCCTACGAGGCACCGGCCGACGCGGCGGTCTCCGCGCCCTACTTCAGTGAGCTGACCAGCATCGAGGCCAAGGGCAAGGACCCCGACGAGGCCTGGAAGGACGCGGTGAGCCAGGCCAAGCAGATCGCCGAGCGTCAGGGAGTGAAGTGACATGTCGTCAACCCCGGTAGCCGGCCCGGCACCCACCGGACCGACCTCCGGATCCGACACCGGCCGCGCCCGCCGACCGGCTCCGGACCGCCCGCGCGGCGGTCCGGGCCGGCCGGGCCGCCGGATCCGGCCGGTGTCGGCCGGGCCCCGGCAGGGCCCGCCGCGGCGGGTCGCCAGGCACTGGCCCCAGTACCTGGCCATCTCGCCGTACTACCTGATCTTCTCGGTCTTCATGCTGTTCCCGGTGCTCTACACCGTGTACCTGGCGTTCCAGAAGTGGGACGGCATCGGAGACATGCACTTCGTCGGGTTCCAGCAGTTCCGCTTCCTCTGGGACGACCCGATCTTCTGGCTGTCCGTGCGCAACACCCTCGTCATCTGGGTGCTGTCGACCGTGCCGATGCTCTTCCTGGCGCTCGTGCTCGCCGTGCTGGTGAACTCCACCAAGCGCTTCACGGCCTTCTACCGGGTCGCCCTGTTCATCCCCAGCATCACCTCGCTGGTGGCCATCGCGATCTTCTTCGGAGCGATCTTCAGCAACAACTTCGGCCTCATCAACGCCATCCTCAGGTCGCTGCACATCTCGGCCGTGCCGTGGATGAGCAACGAGTGGACCATCAAACTGGTGATCGCGGCGCTGATGACCTGGCAGTGGACCGGGTACAACGCCATCATCTATCTGGCCGGCCTGCAGGCGATCCCCTCGGAGGTCTACGAGGCCGCCCGGATGGACGGCGCCGGACCGGCCCGGATCTTCTTCTCCATCACGATCCCGCTGCTGCGGCCCATCATCCTGTTCACCGTGGTGGTCTCCACCGTCACCGGTCTGCAGAGCTTCACCGAACCCCAGGTGCTGTTCGGCAGCGAGGCGGCCACCAACCCCAACTCCGGCGGCCCGGGCCAGGCCGGTCTGACCACGTTGCTGTACTTCTACCACCAGGCCTTCGACAACAACGACTTCGGCTACGGCGCCGCCATCGTCTGGGCCTTCTTCCTGCTGATCCTGCTCATCGTCCTCGTCAACTGGCGTCTGGTGCAGCGTAAGGAGCGACGATCGTGAACGGCATCAACCGCAAGCGCGTCCGGGGACTGAGCGTCCACGTCATCCTGATGCTCGGCGTGGTCATCTCGGTGTTCCCGTTCTACTGGATCGTCGTCATGGCGACGAACACCTCGCAGGACATCTACAGCTACCCGCCGAAGCTGTGGTTCGGCGGCAACCTGGTGACCAACATCCAGCACCTCTTCGACAGGATGGACTTCTTCGGATCGCTGTTCAACACGGTGACCGTCGCGGTCTGTACGACGGCGCTGGTGCTGTTCTTCGACTCGCTGGCGGCCTTCGCCTTCGCCAAGTACGACTTCCCCGGCAAGAAGTTCTTCTTCGGCGTGCTGTTGTCGATGTACCTGCTACCGACGCAGCTGGCGATCATCCCGCAGTACGAGATCATGGTGCAGCTGGGCTGGCTGGGCACCCTCAAGGCACTCATCGTGCCGGCCGCGGCCAATGCCTTCGGCATCTTCTGGATGCGCCAGTACACCACCACCAGCGTCCCCGACGAACTGCTGGACGCCGCGCGCATCGAGGGCGCCGGGTTCTTCCGGCTGTACTGGCACGTCGTACTGCCGTGCGTCCGCCCGGCCCTGGCGTTCCTCGGCATCTACACCTTCATCGCCGCCTGGAACGACTACATCCTGCCGTTGGTGATGCTGGTCAACCCGGACCGCCTCACCCTCCAGGTGGCGCTGGCCCAGCTGTACGCCGGCCACTCCACCGACTACAGCATGGTGATGTCGGGGGTGCTGCTGTCGGTCATCCCGCTGGTGCTGGTGTTCACCTTCTTCGCCCGCGGGTTCATCGCCGACGCGACGAAGGGGGCCCTACGCTGATCCTGCCGCGTGCGGCCGGTGCTCAGGCTCTCGGCTCACGCGGCAGGCCCAGCACCTTCTCCGCGAGGATGTTCCGCTGCACCTGTGACGTGCCCGCGTAGATGGTGCCCGAGCGGGCGATCAGGTACGTCGTCGACCAGGACGCCGAGGAGTTCGCGGCGCCCGGGTCGTCGGCGCGGTAGGTGCGCAGGGGCGGGCGGCCGACCGGCACCTGGCCGTGCAGGCCCATGATGTCCATCGCCAGATCGGTGACCACGGTGTGGTACTCGCTCCAGTACAGCTTGGCGATCGACGACTCCGGGCCCGGCTCGGCGCCCTTGAGCCAGCCGGTGAGGATCCGGTACCCGAGGTAGCGCATGATCTCGACCTTGGACCAGCACCAGGCGATGCGCTGGCGGATGACGGGGTCGGTGTCCTTGCCGTGGAGGCGGGCCAGCTCGACGAGACGTTCGACCTCCGCCTTGAAGAGGACGGGATTTGTCGCCGCCTCCTCCCCGCGCTCCACGCCCAGCAGGCTCTGGGCGACGGTCCAGCCGTTGTCGACGCCCCCGACGACGAGATCGGCGCGGGTGCGGGCGCCGCTGAAGAACACCTCGTTGAAGTGCAGCTGCCCGCTCATCATGCGGAACGGCCGCACCTCGACACCGGGCTGCTTCAGCGGTACGAGGAGGAACGAGATGCCCCGGTGCCGGGACGCCTCCCGGTTCGTGCGGGCCAGGACGAAGATCCAGTCGCAGTGGTGGGCGCCGGAGGTCCACACCTTCTGGCCGTCGATCACCCACTCGTCGCCATCCCTGTCGGCGCGCGTCGTGAGCGACGCGAGGTCCGACCCCGCGTCCGGCTCGGAGTAGCCCTGGCACCAGGTGTCCTCGCCGCTGAGGATCCGGGGGAGGAAGTACGCCTTCTGCTCGTCGGTGCCCCACCGCAGAAGTGTGTTCGCCAGCATCTTCACGCCGAAGGTGTCCTGCGGCAGCCCGAACGGCACACCGGCCAGGGCGAGTTCCTCCATCAGGACGACCTGGTGGAGCTTGGACAGGCCGCGTCCGCCGTACTGCTCGGGCCAGGTGAGCGAGAGATACCGGCGTTCGGCGAGCAGTCGGCGCCAGTCGCGGGCGAAGGCCCAGGCCGCGTCCTCGTCCAGGGCGCCGATGCCCTTCCAGTCCGGCGGCAGCGTCTCGGCGAGGAACTCCCTGACCTCCGTGCGGAACGCCTCGGCCTCCGGGGGATAACTGATGTCCACCTGGCTTCTCTCCTCGTCCGGCCCCGCCCGCACAGCTCATCGCTGTATTGATTGTTTCAGCATAATAGGTTATCTATTTGAGAGGAATAGAAGCGTCGAGCCAGGGGCGGGCTGACATGGGACTGCTGGACGGCCGGGCCGCGGTGATCACCGGCGGCGCACAGGGCATCGGCTTCGAGATCGCCGGAGTCCTCGGCGCCGAGGGCGCGTCCGTGGTCCTCGGCGACATCGACGCCGACGCGGCGGCCAAGGCCGCCGAAGTCCTGGCCGAAAACGGCGTGGCCGCCACCTCGCTGCGCTGCGACGTCACCGACGAGAACGAGGTCGCCGCCCTCGTGGCCCACTGCGCTGACACCTTCGGGCCGGTCGGCGTCATGGTCAACAACGCCGGAATCACCCGGGACGCGACCCTGCGCAAGATGGCACTCGCCGACTTCCGCGCCGTGGTCGACGTCCACCTCACCGGCGCCTGGAACGGCACCCGGTACGCGGCCGAGGCGATGCGCGCGCACGGACAGGGTGGCAGCATCGTCAACATCTCCTCCATCGCCGGCAAGGTCGGCAACTTCGGCCAGACGAACTACAGCGCGGCCAAGGCCGGACTCGTCGGCCTCACCAAGTCCTCCGCCAAGGAGCTCGCGAAGGCGGGCATCCGCGTCAACGCCGTACAGCCCGGTCTGATCCGCACCGCCATGACCGAGGCGATGCCCCAGGCCGCCTGGGACGCGAAGCTCGCCGAGATCCCCATGGGCCGCGCGGGCGAACCCGCCGAAGTCGCCCAGGTCGTCCTCTTCCTCGCCTCCGACATGGCCGGCTACGTCACTGGAGCCGTCGTCGAGGTGACCGGCGGACGGTACATGTGATTACTCACGAAAGGCATGCCTGATGCCCGCCCTCCTGCGTGACGCGGTGATCTGCGAACCCGTGCGTACACCTGTCGGTGGCTACGGAGGCGTCTTCCGCGACGTGCCGGCGACCGAGCTCGCCGCCACGCTCGTACGCGCCGTACTCGACCGTACGGGCATACCGCCCGCCGCAGTCGACGACATCCTCCTGGGCCAGTGCTATCCCAACGGCGAGGCCCCCGCCATCGGCCGCGTCGCCGCCCTGGACGCCGGACTGCCCGTGGAGGTGCCGGGACTGCAGATCGACCGCCGCTGCGGTTCCGGACTCCAGGCGATCATTACCGCGGCGATGCAGGTGCAGACCGGCGCGAGCGACCTCGTCCTGGCCGGGGGTGTCGAGTCCATGAGCCAGGCCGAGTTCTACACCACCGACGTGCGCTGGGGGGTGCGAGGCGCCGGTACGACGCTGCACGACCGGCTGGCCCGCGGCCGCGTCACGTCCGGCGGCGTCAACCACCCCGTCGCCGGGGGCATGCTGGAGACCGCCGAGAACCTGCGCCGCGCGTACGCCATCCCCCGCGAGGAACAGGACCTGCTCGCCCTGCGCTCGCACGAGAAGGCGGTTGCGGCCCAGCGCGAGGGCCGGTTCGCCGACGAGATCGTGCCCGTCACCGTGCGCACGCGGAAGGGCGAGACCGTCGTCGACACGGACGAACACCCGCGCCCGGACTCCTCGTTGGAGAAGCTGGGGAAGCTGCGTCCCGTCCTCGGCCGGCAGGACCGGGACGCGACCGTCACGGCCGGCAACGCCAGTGGACAGAACGACGGCGCCGCCCTGTGCGTCGTGACCCACCCCGAGCGCGCCGCCGAACTCGGCCTGCGCCCGCTGGGCCGCCTGGTCTCCTGGGCCGTCGTCGGCGTACCGCCCGAGACGATGGGTATCGGCCCGGTGCCCGCCACGGCCAGAGCCCTGGAGCGGGCGGGACTGAAGCTCGCCGACATCGACCTGATTGAACTCAACGAGGCCTTCGCCGCCCAGGTACTGGCCTGCACCCGCGAATGGGGCCTGGCCGAGACCGACTTCGAGCGGTTCAACGTCAACGGCTCCGGCATCTCCCTGGGCCACCCCGTCGGCGCCACCGGCGGCCGCATCCTCGCCACCCTGCTGCGCGAGCTGGACCGACGCCAGGCCCGCTACGGCCTCGAAACCATGTGCCTCGGCGGCGGCCAGGGCCTGGCCGCCGTCTTCGAAAGGCCGACCGACGGCACCAACACTCCTGGAGGACGCTGACATGGCCGGACTGATCGCCTACGGCGCCTATGTGCCGTACCACCGCCTGGCCCGCGCGGACGTGGCCGCCGTACTCGGCGACAAGGGAGGCAAGGGAACCCGCGCGGTCGCTGGCTACGACGAGGACACCACGTCGCTGGCCGTCGAGGCGTCCCGCACCGCCCTCGCCCGCGACGGCCTGCGCGCCCGCATCGGGCAGCTCTTCCTGGCCACCGCCGCGCCCGCCTACCTCGACAAGACGAACGCGACCGCCGTCCACGCGGCGCTCGGCCTCGACGAACACGTCCTCGCCGCCGACATGGCCGGCTCCGTCCGCTCCGGACTCGGCGCACTCGTCACCGCCGCGCGCTCCCCGGTCCCGACCCTCGCGGTCCTGTCCGACCTGCGCACCGGCCTGCCCGGCGGCGCCGACGAGACCGCCGGTGGTGACGGCGCGGCGGCCTTCGTCTTCGGCGGGCACCGCAACGGCGCTCCCGTGATCGCCGAACTGCTCGCCCACGACACGGTCAGCGACGAACTCCTCGACCGCTGGCGCCTGCCCGCCGCCGCCACCTCCCGGGTCTGGGAGGAGCGCTTCGCCGAGGAGATCTACATCTCCCTGGCCGACAAGGCGCTCACCGCCGCCCTCGACCACGCAGCCCTCGACATCGGGGCGATCGACCACTTCGTGGTCGCGGGCCTGCACGCACGCGCGTGCGCGACGGTACGCCGGACAGCGGGCGTACGCCCCGAGGCGGCGACCCCGGACCTCGCCGAGGCGATCGGCAACGCCGGCACCGCCCAGCCCGGCCTGCTCCTCGCCGACGTCCTGGACCGTGCCCGCCCCGGCGAGGTCATCGCGCTGCTCGTCCTCGGCGACGGCGCCGGAGTCCTTCTGCTGCGCACCACCGACGCACTCCCGGCCCACCGCAGCGCCCGCCCGGTCGCCGCGCAGATCGCTGCGGGCAGCGACCCCATCCCGTACGCCACCTACCTCACCTGGCGCGGCCTCCTCGACCGCGAACCACCCCGCCGCCCCGACCCCGAACCGCCCTACGCGCCGCCCGCCCACCGCCGCACCGCCTGGAAGTACGGCTTCGTCGCCTCCCGTTGCGAGAAGTGCGGCACCCGGCATCTGCCGCCCGACCGGGTGTGCACCTCCTGCCGAAGCGTCGACGCGATGACCGGCGAGCCGATGGAACACGTACGCGGCACGGTCGCCACGTTCACCGTGGACCGGCTGGCCCACACTCCGAGCCCGCCGATGCTCGTCGTGGTCGTCGACTACGACGGCGGCGGCCGGTTCCGCTGCCAGCTCACCGACGCGACGGAGGCGGACGCCGTCATCGGCGCCCGGGTGGAGATGACGTTCCGCCGCACGGTCACCGCCGCCGGCATCCACAACTACTTCTGGAAAGCCCGGCCGGTGCGCGTCGACGAGACCGGCGCCACCGACCGTACTGACGAGACCGAGGAGACACACGGATGAGCTCACACGGAATCCGGGACCGGGTCGCGATCGTCGGCATGGGCTGCACGCCCTTCGGCGAACACTGGAACCGCTCGGCGGACGACCTCCTGATCGACGCCGTCGGCGAGGCGGTCACCTCGGCCGGCGTCACCCTCGACGACATCGACGCGTTCTGGTTCGGCACCCAGGCCTCCGGCGTGTCCGGGCTGACCCTGAGCCGGGCGCTCCATCTGCCCAACAAGCCGGTGACCCGCGTCGAGAACATGTGCGCGACCGGCTCCGAGGCCCTGCGCAACGCCTGCTACGCCGTCGCCTCCGGCGCGTACGACATGGCCATGGCGGTCGGCGTGGAGAAACTCAAGGACTCCGGCATGTCCGGGCTGTCCGGCACCGCCATCCCCGGCGCAGGCGACGACAGCCGCGGCGAGGTCACGGCCCCCGCCAACTTCTCCCTGCTCGCCCCCGCCTATGCCGCGAAGTACGGCCTGGGGGAGGAGGAGATGAAGGACGTCATCACCCGGATCGCCTGGAAGAACCATGTCAACGGGGCCCGCAACCCCCGCGCCCAGTTCCGCAAGGAGGTCTCCCCGGAGCGCATCCGGTCGGCGCCGATCGTCGCGGGCATGCTCGGCGTGTTCGACTGCTCGGGAGTCTCGGACGGCTCGGCGGCGGCGATCGTCGTACGCGCCGAGGACGCCTACCGGTACACCGACAGGCCGATCTTCGTGAAGGCGCTGTCCTTCGTCGCCGGTCCGGCGGACGGACTCCTCGACCCGGCCTACGACTTCACCACCTTCCCCGAAGTCGTCGCCTCCGCGCAGGAGGCCTACCGCCAGGCCGGCGTCACCGACCCGCGCGCCGAACTCGCGCTCGCGGAGGTCCACGACTGCTTCACACCGACCGAGCTGGTGCTGATGGAGGACCTGGGCTTCTCCGCGCGCGGCCAGGGCTGGAAGGACGTCACCAGCGGGGCGTTCGACCTGGACGGCACGCTGCCGGTCAACCCGGACGGCGGCCTGAAGGCCTTCGGCCACCCCATCGGCGCCTCGGGCCTGCGCATGATGTTCGAGGCCTGGCTCCAACTGCGCGGCGAGGCACCGCCCGAGCGGACCGCCAGGTCCGTGGCCGAGGGGCGCTCGCTCGCCCTGACGCACAACCTCGGCGGCGGACCCGGCGAATGCGTCTCCTTCGTGTCGATCGTCGGCAGTCAACTCACCAAGTAGGGAAGGCGGTTCGGCCATGGGGCGACTCGAGGGAAAGATCGCGATCGTCACCGGAGCCGCGTCCGGGATCGGCGCCGCCACCGCACGACGCCTGGCCGCCGAGGGCACGCACACGGTGGTAGCCGACCTGAACCTCGACGGCGCCAAGGCGGTCACGGAGGAGATCCGTGCCGCCGGGGGCGACGCGACGGCGGTTCCGGTCGACCTGGGGGACGTGGAGAGCGTACGGGCCATGGTGGCCACGGCGGTCGAGACGTACGGCGGCCTCGACGTCCTGCACAACAACGCGGCGGCCACGCATCTCGCCGCCCGCCAGGACCTCGCCGTGGTGGAGGCCGACCCGGCGGTCTGGGACGACACGATGCGCATCAACCTGCGCGGCACGATGGTCGCCATCCAGGCCGCCGTACCGCACATGATCGCCCGAGGCGGCGGCTCGATCGTCAACACCTCGTCCGGGTCCGGCCTCGCGGGCGATCTGCGCAACCCCGCGTACGGCGCGTCCAAGGCCGCCCTGATCAACCTCACGCAGTACGTCGCCACCCAGTACGGCAAACAGGGCGTGCGCTGCAACGCCGTCGCGCCGGGGTTCATCGTCACGCCGGCCAGTTCCGGCTCGGCGCACGGGGCGATCAGGGAGGCGATGCTGCGCCATCACCTCACCCCGCGCCTGGGGCTCCCGGAGGACGTCGCGTCGGCGGTCGTCTTCCTCGCCTCCGACGAGTCAGCCTTCATCACCGGCCACACCCTGCGGGTGGACGGCGGGCTGCTGTCGCATCAGCCATACGTCGCGGATCTGCGGGACGCCTGAGCGGGACGTTTTCAGGCGGGACGTTTTGTCGCGAGAGCCGGAGGCGCTTCCCCGCACAGGGAAGCGCCTCCGACGCGTCTCAGGCCGACGCCTCCGGCTCCAGGTCGCCCAGATAGGCCGCCCGGACCGCCGGATCGCGGCGCACCTCCTCCGGCGTACCCGCACAGATCCGGCGTCCGAAGTCCAGGACGACGACCTGGTCGCAGACGCTCATGACCATGTCGACGTCATGCTCGACGAGCAGCACACCCATGCCCCAGTCCTCGGCGAGCCGCCGCACCAGGTGGGCCAGCTCCCGCGTCTCGTCGTCCGAGAGTCCTGCCGCCGGCTCGTCGAGGAGCAGCACGGAGGGCGAGGCGGCCACCGCGCGGGCGATGGCCAGCAGCCGCCGCTCCCCGTACGACAGGTCGCCGACCGGCCGGTCCAGACTGTCCTGGAGACCGAACTCCCGTACGGCGACCAGTACTTGGGCGGGCAGGGGGCGGCTGCCGGGGCGGATCAGGTCCGTGAGGTACGTCCATCGGCCGGGCCGGTCGCAGGCCGCGTACAGGTTGTCCAGGACGGTCATGTCCTCGAACAGTTCCAGTGACTGGAAGGACCGGCTGAGCCCGGCGGCGGCCCGTCGATGCACCGGCAGACGTGTCGCGTCCCGGTCGCCCAGGCGCACACTGCCGGACGCGGCCCTGGTGAAGCCGGTGACCGCGTCGATCGCGGAGGTCTTGCCGGCCCCGTTGGGCCCGATGAGACCGACGACCCGGCCCGGCTCGACGTCCAGCGAGAGCCCGTCGACGGCCACGACACCGCCGTAACGCACGGTCAGATCCCGTACGTGGAGGGGGAGTGGCGTCGCGCGGCGCACCGCCTGTCCAGCCTCCTCCCGCGCGGCCTCCGGCATGCTCGCACCGCGCCCGGCGGACAGTCCACGGTGCACGCCCGCCGCCCGTCTGCCGAGCTCCTTGCCGATACCGTCCTGGTTGCCCACCAGCGTCAGCACCAGGATGATCCCGCCGATCAGCGGCATCCACTCGCTGAGCCCCGGAACCACCAGGTCGCCGAACCGGGCCCCTACCGTGCCGGCCGCGAAGGTCGCGCCGAACAGCGGCCCCACGAGGAATCCGACACCCCCGATGACGGCGAGCCCGAGCGCGGTGACGGACTCGAAGCCGGTGAAGTCGGAGAAGACCACCGAGGTCGAGCGGAAGCCGGTGAGGACTCCGGCGAGGGCGGCGATCGCGGCGGAGAGGCCGAAGACGTAGAGCTTGGCCGCGCGGACGTCGATGCCGAGGGCTGCGGCGGCCCGCTCGTTGGCCCGTACGGCGATGAGGCGGCGGCCGGTTCGGCTGCGCCGCACGTTGGCCACCACGAGCGTGGCGGCGACGAACATCAGGAGCACCACGCCCGCGTACCGCTGCGGATGGTCGACGCCGGAGACGCTGATCCCGAAGAGGGACTGCTTGCCCACGGTGATGCCGTCGCTGCCGGGCGTCGTCGACAGGTCGGTGTTCTGGAAGACCATCGCCTCCAGGGTGGTGCCGAGCCCGAGCGTGATGATGGCGAGGTTGACGCCCCGGGTGCGGACCGCCGGAAGAGCGAACAGCAGGCCGATCGGTACGGTACCCAACACGCCTGCCAGGAGGGCGAGTTCGAAGGGCCAGCCCCAGTCTGCAGCCGTGTGCCCGGCGATGAAGGCGCCGGTCCCGGCGAGGGCGTAGGCGGCGAGGGACACCTGTCCCGCGTAACCGGTGACCACGACGATCGACAGGATGATCAACGCCATCACCAGGGTGGTGGTGATCGCGTCCGCCCACAGCGGAGTCGACAGGCTCACCAGCAGCAGCCCCACCGCGACGGCGAGAGCCAGTGGCAGCGGGCGGACCCTGCCGGAGCCGAGGGCGGGCAGCCGGTCGAGGAACGTGCCGCGCAACGGCAGCGCCTTACCGCGCGCGACCAGCACCAGTGCGATGAAGAGGAACGGCACCGACGAGGCGAGCCCGGTGACGTCGGAGCCGAAGCGGGTCAGTTCGGACTGGACGACGCCGATGACGAGTCCGCCCGCCAGGGTGACGGGGAACGACGAGAACCTGCCGACCAGGGCGGCGGCCAGCGCGCTCAGCAGCAGGGTGGTCAGGCCGGTCACCGACAGGCCGATGACCGGCACGATCAGGATGCCCGTCAGTCCCGCGAGCGCCGAGCCCAGGGCCCAGTTGCCGGTCGCGATCAGGTCCGGGGACCAGCCGAGTGAGGCGGCGGCCCCCTCGTTCTCCGCCACCGCCGTGGTGCCCAGGCCGAACAGGGTGCGCTTGTAGAGGAGATGGAGGAGCGCGGTCACGACGACCGCGATGGCGAGCAGCCAGACGCGGTCCTCGGTCACCGTCGCCCCGGCGATCGTCAGCAGCCGGGTCGGCAGCTTGCCGGGCACCAGTTGCAGGCTGTCGCCGTACCGTTCGACGGCGATCGCGGTGAGCACGATGAACACCGCGAGGGTGCCGACCAGCCGGGCCAGGGTGGACGCCCGGCGCAGCGGGCGGAGCACCAGCAGATGGGTGAGCACCCCCAGCAGCGCGGAGGCGAACACCCCGCAGGCTACGGCCGGCCAGTACGGCACGCCGTGCTGTACGGACAGCTCCCACTGAACGTAGGCGCCGGCCATCCCGATCGCGCCGTGCGCGAGGTTCAGTACCCCGGAGCCCCGGTAGACCAGCACGATGCCGTGCGCGGTGAGTGTGTAGAGCGCGCCCAGACCCAGGCCGAGCAGCGCGAACCTGAGGATGTCGTCCATCGGGGGAACCTCCCAAAGACAGGACGAGAGCAGACGAGATCAGACGAGACAGCGTATTCAGTTAAATAATTGTGCCGAGAGTACTTCACTAACTCGAAAACGCACCCCATGCTGTTCGCATCTCGACGACGAGCACCGCGGAGGAACCATGAACGACCCACGCAGACGCAGAACCGCCGCAGCGACCTGCCTCGCGGTGACCGGAGCTCTGCTCGCGGCGGGCTGCGGAGGAGAGGCCGCCGGCAGCTCCACGGAGAGCACCTCCTCCCTGAAGGGCGCGCCGGTCAAGGTGATGGTCTGGACGCCGGAGGACACCCAGGGCAGCGCCCAGCCCGGCGTCCGGCTCACCGCCCAGGCCTACGAGAAGTGGATCAACGCCAACGGCGGGATCAAGGGCGGCCCGCTGAAGGTCCTCACCTGCAACGAGAAGAACAACCCCGACGAGGCCGAGAAGTGCGCCCAGCAGGCGGTCGCCGAGAAGGTGGTCGCGGTCGTCGGCTCCTACAGCCTCGCGGGCGACCGCTACATGCCCGTCCTGCAGAAGGCCGGCATCCCCTACCTCGGCGGGACCGGCGTCTCCGCCGCGGAGTTCTCCAACCCGCTGTCGTTCCCCGTCAACGGCGGTACCCCGGTCGTGTTCGCCGCGCACGGCCAACAGCTGGTGCGGGCGGGCTGCAAGAAGATCTCAGGCGTGCGCTACGACGTGGCCGCCGCCGCTGTCGTCTCGCAGTTCCTCACCCTTGGCGTGGTCTCCGCCGGAGGGTCGGCGCCCAAGGACATCAAGGTGCCGCTCACCGCCACCGACCTCGCTCCGCAGGTGGCCGCCGCCACCAAGGGCAGCGACTGCGTGAGCGTCATCATGGGTACCGCCTCGGGCCTGTTCGTGAAGTCGTACGTGCAGTCCGGCGCCAAGACGAGGCTTGCCGGAGTCGTCGGCAACCTCACCCCGCAACTGGCCGAGAGCACCGGCGGTGCCGGCAGCCCTCTGGAGGGGGCCCCGATCACCGGCTACTACCCGCCGATCTCCGACCCCGCCTGGAAAGACTTCCTCGAAGCCACCAAGGGCAACAAGGACATCGACCCCACCAACGGCGCCAACGGCACCACCTGGGTGGCGTTCAAGGTCTTCACCGAGGCGGCGAAGAAGCTCCCGGCCGTCTCGGCCAAGGCGTTGGTGCAGGAACTCGACACCACCTCGGGCATCGACACCGGCGGCTTGACCCCGCCGCTGACCTGGAACGCTTCGACGGCCCTGCCCGTCAAGGGACTCGACCGCATCCACAGCACCACGGCCACCGAACTGACCATCCGCGACGGCAAGATCGAGTGGGCCAAGCCCGGCTCGACCTTCGTCGACGTCCGCCAGATGCTCACAGCCATGGCGTCCGGCTGATCCCGCTGATCCAACAGATGCCGCTGATCCGAAAGATCCGGCAGGCCCGGCAGGCCCGATAGATCCGGTAGATCCGGTAGATCCGGTAGATCCGGTAGATCCGGTAGATCCGGCAGGCCCGGCAGGCCCGGCAGGCCCGGCAGATCCGGCAGGCCCGGCAGGTCCGGTAGATCCGGTAGACCCGGCAGGCCCGGCAGATCCGGTAGACCCGGCAGGCCCGGTAGATCCGGTAGATCCGGCAGGCCCGGTAGATCCGGCAGGCCCGGCAGATTTGGCAGATCCGGCTCGTCCGGCCCGAGGAGATTGCCCGTGCACGACACCGACGCGCCCCTGATCGCGACCCGCGCCCTGTCCGCCGGATACGGCACCCGACCAGTCGTCCGCGACCTCGACATCGAGGTCCGGCCGGGTGAGGTCGTCGCCCTGCTCGGCCCCAATGGCGCGGGGAAGACCACGACGCTCAGGGCGCTGTCCGGCGACCTGCCGCCGATGGGCGGTGAGGTGAGCTGGCTGGGCACCACCGGCCACGCCCCCCTGCACCGGCGCGCCCGCGAAGGCCTCGCCTACGTCGGTGAGCGGGCGATCTTCACCCGGCTCGACACCACGGACAACCTCCGGGTCGGCCGGGTGACACCGGACCGGGCCGTCGACCTCTTCCCGGAACTCGGCAAACGTTTGAAGGTCGGCGCGGGCATGCTGTCCGGCGGCGAACAGCAGATGCTGTCGCTGGCCCGCGCCCTCTGCCGGGCGCCCAAACTGCTCCTCGCGGACGAACTGTCGCTCGGCCTCGCCCCGCTCGTGGTCGACCGCCTGCTGCGCGCCGTCCGCGAGGCGGCGGACGGCGGCCTGGGCGCGCTGCTGGTGGAACAGCACGTGCGCAAGGTGCTGGACATCGCGGACCGCGTGTACGTCCTGCACCGCGGCCGCGTCACCATGACCGGCACCCCGAAGGAACTCCGCGCGAACCTGGCCGCGATCGAGTCCTCGTACCTCGCGGAGAGGAACGCGGGAACGACCGCCGAGAAGACTCCGGAAACGACCACGGAGAAGACCGCAGAAGGTCGAAAATCCTCCCCACGCACTTGACGCACGCCCCTTCGGCTACGTAGAGATGGCCGCGCGGTCGGTGATCGCGCGGTCATATCATGGGCCTCGTTCAGCAGAGGCATGCGTCGGTCGGGAGATTCGATGACACGAGCAGTGGCGCACGGTACGGCTCCGGCGGCGCCGCGCAGCGCGGATGTGGCCCGAGTCGCCGGCGTGTCGCGCAAGACGGTGTCGCGGGTCCTCAACAACGAGCCGTACGTCTCCGAAGAGGCTCGTCGACGCGTCCTGGAAGCCGCGGAGCAACTCGGCTACCGGCTGAACCACGCCGCCCGGGCGCTGGCCTCAGGCCGCAGCCGGTCCATCGGCGTCGTCGCCCTCGGCACCGCCGGATACGGCACCGCCTCCCTTCTCGTCGGCATCGAAAGAGCCGTACGCGACGCCGGATACGCGCTCCGCATGGTCAACACGGCGGACGGCCAGCCCGAAGGCATCGCCGGCGCCGTGAACTCACTCGTCGAGCAGGGCGTGGACGGCATCGTCGTCTCCGAACCCATCGTGGAGGGCGAGGTCTCCGTCCGGATCGACGTGCCGCTCCTCTTCCTGGGCGCACCCCCGGCCTTCACCTCCGCCCGGACCCTGACCGCGGGCGTGGGCGCGTTCGAACTGGCGAGGGCGGCCACCGATCACCTGCTGGATCTGGGCCACACCACGGTCCATCACCTCGCCGGTCCGCGCCAGTGGTACGCCTCGAAGGACCGTACCGAGGGCTGGCGTGCGGCGCTGGCGGCACGGGGGGCGTACGAACCTCCGGTGATCGAGGGGGACTGGTCACCCGAGTCCGGCTTCGAGGCGGGCCGCACGCTGGCCGCGGACCCCTCCGTGACCGGGGTATTCGCCGCGGGCGACGAAATGGCCATCGGCCTCGTCCACGCCCTGCGGGAAGCGGGCCGCCGGGTACCGGAGGACATCAGCGTGGTGGGCTTCGACGGCAACCCCGTCTTCGCCTACGTCCACCCTCCTTTGACCACCGTGCGCCAGCCCTTCGACGAGGCGGCACGGGAAGGTATCAGGCTCCTCGTACAGGCCATCGAGGCGCCCGATACCGACCTGCCCGCGGCGAGCGAACCGCCGATCGAACTCGTCGTCCGCGGCTCGACCGCCCCGCCGCCGCCCCACCACGACCGGTAGGCCGTCGTCGCCGGGCCGTCGTTGCGCCGGGCCTATGTGGTCTTCGGCATCCGCAGGGCGAGGAGGGCGACGTCGTCGTCGTTGGCGCCGGGCCTGACCCGCCCCAGCAACTGGTCGGTGAAGGAGTCCAGAGGGCGATGAGCCAGGGCGGCGGCGTGCCGGCGCAGTCGGTGGAGACCCTCGTCGAGGGTGTGGCCCGGTTCCTCGATCAGACCGTCGGTGTAGAGGAGCAGGGTGGATCCCGGCGGCAGCAGGGTGGCGGCGTCGGTCCGGGGCTTCTGGGCTCCGGTGCCCAGGAGTATGCCGTGGCCCTCGGTGAGATAGTCGGCCAGGCCGTCGTGGCTGATCAACAGGGGCGGCGGATGGCCGGCGTTGGTCCAGGTCAGTTTCCAGTGGCCGTCGTGGGCCTCTTCGATCCGCGCGAGGATCATGGTCGCCATGGCGACGTCCGTGATGTGCAGCACCGCCTCGTCCAGGCGTTCGACGATCCGGCTGGGCGGCGACTGCAGGGCCCAGGCGTAGGCGCGGAGCATGTTGCGCACCTGCGCCATGCCGGCCGCCGCCTCCAGGTCGTGGCCGACGACATCACCGATGGCCAGCGCGGTGGCGCCGTCGGACAGGGAGAAGGCGTCGTACCAGTCGCCCCCGACCTGTGAGGCGTCGGGCGCGGGCAGATAGCGGACCGCCATCTGCAGCCGCGGCACGCGCGGCATCTGGGGCAGCAGATGGTTCTGCATGGTCTCCGCGACCTTGCGCTGGCGCTGGTAGAGGCGAGCGTTGTCCAGCGCGAGGCCGGCCCGGCGGGCGATGTCCTCGATCAGGGGGAGATCGGCGGCGCCGAAGTCGCCGGGCTGTTTGGCGCGCCCCAGGGTCATGGCCCCGAGGACCGCTCGTGTGCTGCGGATGGGAGCGATGGCCGCGGAGTGGATGCCGGTGGCGTCGAACAGGCGTCGCTGTTCGACCGCGATGCCGGAATCGGGAGGCCCCTGGTAGGTCTGCGGGCCGGCCAGTGTCGAGGCGACCCCACGCAGCGCCCTGGACAGGGGCATGGGGGATCCCTCGGGGACCGGTGGCATGGGGCCCTGCAGCTCTTCGTGGTGCAGCAGACCGTCGTCGTTCGCCTCGACGACGACAGTGCGCCACACCTCGTCCCGCTCGGTGATCAGGTCGATGATGGCCCAGTCCGCCAGCCGGGGCACCACCAGGGTCACCAGCCGCCGCAGGGCCTCGTCCACATCGAGAGTGGAGGTCAGCTGCGAGGTGGTCGCGGCCAGCAGCGCGAGCCGCTCGATCTCCGGCAGCAGCGTGGCTTCCGGATCGGGCAGCGGATCCGTTTCCCGCGCGGGCCGGGCGGCGTGGAAGAGGACGAGCGTGCTTGGGTCGTGCCCACTGGGGCTGAACGGGGCTATCAGCCACGAGACGGGCAGCAGCGAGCCGTCACCGCGGGCGAAGAACTCCTCCTCGCCCATGGCCGCGTACCCGGCGTGGAAGGCCTGCCGCATACGGCAGCGGGTCCTCGGCAGGGGCTGGCCGTGGCCGTCGCGGTGCAGCAGGTCGTGCGCGTCATGGCCGTAGAGATCCCTGGCCGGCCTGTCCAGATACTTCTCGGCGCGGGAGTTGACGGCGACGATGCGACCCTGCTCGTCCACGAGGTACGCCCCGGTCCCGATGGCTTCCAGTGCCTCGGTGAGCCCGGCGGCCGGTGGCGTTGCCACGGGCCGTTTCCCGTGGGTCTCCGTATGCGCTGGTCCTGCCATTGCCTGATCTCCCTGACTGCTCGCGGCACGGCCCGGTTGGCGGTGTCCGTGCTTCCCGACTGCCCCGTTTCCTGATGAATCCAGCCTCGCCTCCGCTCAGGCCTGGCAAACCGGGGTGCCGGACCTCGGTAGCCATCGAAAATGTGAACGACCCTTCGGGGTCGCTGTCCGAGCGATTCCGGCGGCACGGCATGGCCGCTCTCGGGGCGGCGTACGGCGCCGGTGTGTCCGCGTGCATCCGCAGGCACTGGGTACCCGGCCATCGCACACCCCCCCTGCTACGAGCGTGGGTCAGACCCCTCCTGGAGGAGCCGACAGTGAGCAGTGAATCCGGCGTCAGGATCGTCGTCACGGGAGCCACCGGCAATGTGGGCACCAGTCTGGTGCGGCTGCTGGCCGAGGATGCCGGGGTGGGCTCGGTGCGTGGACTGGCCCGGCGGATCCCCGACTGGTCGCCGGCCAGGACCGAGTGGTCCGCGGTGGATCTGGCGGACGAGAACTCGGACCTGATCGAGGAGTTCGAGGGGGCCGACGCCGTCGTGCATCTGGCCTGGGCGTTCCAGCCCACGCACGACCCGGTCGCTACGTGGCGCACCAACGTCCTGGGCGGCATCCGGGTGTTCGAGGCGGTGGCCGCCGCGAAGGTTCCCGCACTGGTGCACGCCTCGTCGGTCGGCGCGTACTCGCCGGGGCCCAAGGAACACGCCGTTGACGAGTCCTGGCCGACCCATGGCTGGCCCGATGCCGCGTACTGCCGGGAGAAGGCCTACCTGGAGCGGTCACTGGACGCTTTCGAACACGAGCACCCCGGTGTCCGGGTGGTGCGGATGCGGCCCGCGTTCCTCTTCAAGCGGGAGTCGGCGAGCGAACAGCGCCGGATATTCGGCGGCCGTTTTCTCCCGGGACCGCTGGCTCGCCCGGAACTGCTGCCCGTCCTGCCCGACATCCCCGGTCTGCGCGTGCAGGCACTGCACACCGACGACGCGGCCAGGGCGTACCAACTCGCGCTGCACAGCGACGTCCGCGGCGCCTTCAACCTGGCGGGCGAGCCACCCGTCGACGCACAGACGCTGGGCGAGATGCTCGGCGCGCGCCCGGTGCCGTTGCCGCGCCCCGCCGCCCGGACGGCGATCGCCGCCGCCTGGGGCCTGCACCTGCTGCCTGCCTCGCCGCATCTCTTCGACGCCGTGCTGCGACTGCCGATCATGGACTGCTCGAGAGCCCGCACGGAACTGCGCTGGCGACCGGAGCGGACGGCCGTGGAGGTGCTGGAGGAGTTTCTGCAGGGCATGCGCCAGGGAGCCGGCGCGAACACGGAACCCCTGCGGGGCCGCAAGGTGGGCTAGGCCTGCCGTCGCGAAGCAAGCTGGAACGAGCGACTGACTCTCTTGTGGTTACTCAGGAACTGTAGGAGAGTGAACGTCAACCTCGAAGAACGCGGCCTTTTCGGTGACTGGGGAACTGATGGCGACCAAGCAACTGCTCGAAGGCCTGCCCGAGGACGCGGACCTGAGGCGCGCCGACTCCCTGGCGCGGGAGATCTTCTCGGATGTCGCCAACAAGTGGGCGCTCCTGATCATCGAGGCGCTCGGAGAGCGCACCCTGCGCTTCAGCGAGCTGCGGAACGAGGTCGAGGGCGTCAGCCACAAGATGCTCACCCAGAACCTGCGGATGCTGGAGCGCAACGGCCTCGTCGACCGGAAGGTGTATCCCACTGTGCCGCCACGAGTGGAGTACACCCTCACCGAGCCGGGCCGCGCCCTGCGTGCCACGGTCGACGCCCTGTGCGAATGGACCAACCGCTATCTCGGCCACATCGAGGGCGCACGCCGGCACTTCGGCAGCTGATCGACCGCCGCGGGGTCGGTCGACGAACCTCATCGTCGGGTGAGGCCTCGCCTCTGGGTGGCCGGCGGCAGACCCGGCCGCACGGGATCGCCCCGCCCTGCCCCGCTGAAGTGTCGTCAGAGGCAGACCAGTCCGAGTACGCAGATCTCCGGCGACGTGGCCGGCGTGGCGGACTCCGACGGCGCGGGAGTCGCCGACGTGGTGCCCGTGCCTGAGGTGTCCGTGCTTGACGCGTCCGTACCCGTGCCTGCACCCGAACTCGTGCTGGTGCTGGTGGTGTCGGTGCTCTGGGACGTGGGTGCGGGGGAGGCCGGTTTGTCCGCGGTGGTGTTCGTGGCATCGGAGACGGTGGACGCCACCTGTGCCTCGACCGGGGTCGCCGCCTTCGTCAGAGGGACCGTGATGCTGTACTGCTGATTCGCCGGGTTTGCCGGGGACGCGGGCGTGGCAAGGGGCGTGCCGGCCCGCTGCTCGTGCGGCCTGATCGTCGTGGGCGTCGTGTGAGCGGTGGAGGAGCGGGTTGCCGACGAGGTGTGCTCCGCCCGGCGCGTGTCCGCAGGTGGCGAGGAGACCGGAGTGGGGTCCGTGACCTCCTCCTCCGACATCCCCATGACTTCCCTGTCCGGCGCGGAGGCGGCCTGGGTGCGGTCCGGGGTCTGGCGGTTCAGCGAGGCGACGGTCATACCTCCGCCGACCAGCGCGACCGCGGTGGCGACCAGTGCCTTGCGCTGCGTCTTCTTCCAGCGTTCCCGTTGGCGACGGCGCGCCGCCCGGCCCGTCGGCGCGGGGGAGGGGGCGTCCGGGCCGTCGTACGGGTGTTCCTGCGGCGTTCGACCGAGTTCCTCGGCGACGGAATCCGCGTCGTTCCACAGCCGCGCGGGGACGTGCCGCGCTGCCGCGGCCGTCATGGCGGCCGGTGCGGGCGAGCCGTCGGCGAGGGGAGCGATGTCGGGGGCGTAGGCGCCGCAACCGGGGCACATGAGGGCGCCGTTGAGATGCCGACGACATGTGGAGCAGTAGTCCATCTACGGTCTTCCTGTGTTCACTTATGCACGGAGGAGGCGATCCGCGAGCAAAGGTAGCGAGGCTTTCGAAAGGGTGTGTGCAGCCTGTGTGACACTCCTGCGCAGATGCGTCCAGGTCGTGACCGCTGTACGACACATCCGCGGATCGTTTCCCTTGATTGCGTAGCGTCTGATCCGTTTTGCCCACGTGGCCCGCTGTCCGGATCTCGTCGCGGTGCTCTTGTGCCCCAAGTGGCTGTGCGTCAGCCTCTGCGTGTCGGACATTGTCATGGGCATGAAAATAAGGGGTGTGCCGGTGAGACGTGCGAGGAGAACGGCAGACATGGTGAGGCGCGGGCTGACCGGCGCAGGCGTGATCGCCGCGACGGCGCTCGCGCTGAGTTCCCTCGGCGCGGCACCGGCCACTGCCGGCGGTGCGCCCGACGGGGTCATTCAGGGCGCCGAGGCCGAAGGCGCCGTCCCGGGCAGTTACATCGTCGTCCTCGACAAGAACGCCGCCCGGTCCTTGTCCCCGGCGGGCAGGGAGGTCGTCGAGGGGTACGGCGCGAAGATCGAGCGGACGTACCAGGCGGCCCTCAACGGCTATGCCGTCGACCTTTCCGAGAAGCAGGCAAGGAAGCTCGCCGCCGATCCGGCCGTCGCGGCCGTGGTGCAGAACCGGACCTTCACGATCGCCACGACCCAGCCGGTTCCGCCCTCCTGGGGGCTGGACCGCATCGACCAGGGGACCCTCCCGCTGGATCGCGGCTACACCCGGGACGACACCGACGGGGAAGGTGTCACCGCGTACGTCCTGGACACCGGCGTCCGCATCACCCACGCCGACTTCGCCGGACGCGCGTCCTACGGCTACGACGCCATCGACAAGGACAACATCGCCCAGGACGCCCACGGTCACGGTACCCACGTCGCCGGGACCATCGCGGGCAGCGTGTACGGCGTCGCCAAGAAAGCGAAGATCGTCGCCGTACGGGTACTCAACAGCCAGGGGTCGGGCACGACCGCGCAGATCGTCGCGGGCATCGACTGGGTGACCGCGAACGCCGTCAAACCGGCGGTCGCCAACATGAGCATCGTCGGCCCGGGGGACGCCGCGATGGACACCGCCCTGCGCAACTCCATCGCCTCCGGGGTCACCTACGCGGTGGCCGCCGGCAACGACTCGATGGACGCCGGCACCCGCTCACCCGCCCGGGTGACCGAGGCCCTCACGGTCGGCGCCACCACCGCCACCGACGCCAGAGCCTCCTATTCGAACTACGGCAGCGTCCTCGACCTGTTCGCACCGGGCACCGCCGTCGTCTCCGACTGGTTCACCGGTGACAGCGCGGCCAACGCGCTCTCCGGTACGTCGATGGCGACCCCGCACGTCGCCGGAGCCGCCGCCCTCTACCTGGCCGACCACCCCTCGGCCACCCCGGCCGAGGTGCAGAGCACCCTGGTCTCCACCGCCACCACCGGCGTGGTCACCGGCCCGGGCACCGGCTCGCCCAACCGGCTCCTGCGCATCGGCCCCGGCACCGCCGTGACCCCGCCCGCCGGCCCGCGCTTCGAGAACCCGACCGACTACGCGATCAAGGACTTCGCCACCCTCGAGTCGCCGATCACCGTCACCGGGGTGCCCGGCAACGCGCCTTCGCAGCTCCAGGTCCAGGTGGCCATCCAGCACACCTTCGTCGCCGACCTGGAGATCAGGCTGGCCGCGCCGGACGGCACCGTCTACGACCTGAAGGCCCGCACCACCGGTGGCAGTGACCACGATGTCAACGCCACCTATGTCCTGGACGCCTCCGCCGAAGCGGCGGCCGGTACCTGGACACTCCGGGTGACCGACCGGAACCTCTTCAACGGAGGCACGCTGGGCTCCTGGGGCCTGCAGTTCTGAACAGTGCGGATCGACAGGTGAGCGATTCCCATATGGGGGGATAATTCGCTTAGCGACTAAACCGGGACAGGCGAGTTTGTCCGGGGGACCGTGCCGCGCGGTGGTGTGAGAGGTGAGATCGATGGCGGCAGGCAAGAAGGTCAAGAACATGGCCAAGAAGGCCAAGGGCAAGGTGAAGGAAACGTCCGGCGAAGCTGTCGGCAACGAGAGCCTGCAGGCCAAGGGCGCCCGCGAGCAGATGGCGGGCGACGCGAAGCAGACGGCTCAGAAGGCCAAGGACACGCTGAAGCACTGAGAACTGAGCGCTGAGCGCCGGAGGAGGGCGGACGTACACGTCCGCCCTCCTCCGGGATTCCGGGACCGGCCCGTCCCTCAGGCCGCCTGCTCGTCGCTACCGGCGGCGCGGACGGTCCCTGCTGTCGGCCTCGTCATCGTCGAGGTCGTCCTCCTCCGCGTACTCCTCGTCGCCGTCGTCGTACCTCGCGTCAGGGTCCTCTTCGTCCTCCTCGGGCTCATCCTCGTCGGCCTCGTCGGTCTCTTCGTCTTCCTCGAACTCGTCCGCCTCTTCGTCCTCGCCCTCCTCTTCCAGGGCCTCTTCGTGGCTGAGAACCACTTCGCCGTCCCGGATCTCGCCGCGCCAGCCTTCCGGCTCGTCGGTGGTGAGTGAGACGTGCCGCAGGAAGTGCTTGAGGTCCAGACGGAGGCGGCGACCCTGGGCGCGCCACAGGTTGCCGGTCTTCTCGAAGAAGCCGGAGGGGTAGTACTCCACCACGACCACGACACGGGTCAGGGTCGAGGCGAGTTCGTGGAAGCTGACGCAGCCGCGGGTGGTTCCCTTGGCACCCTCGGAGGTCCAGATGATCCGCTCGTCGGGTATCTGCTCCTGAACGGTCGCCTTCCAGCCGCGCGTCGAAGGGCCGACCTTGACCTTCCAGTCGCTGGTGGTGTCGTCGTCGCGCGAGACGTCACGAACACCCTTGGCGAAGCCGCTGAACTCCTCGTACTGCGTCCAGTGGTCGTACACGGTCCGCAGCGGCAGGCCCACATCGATGAACTCGACGATGTTGACGACCTTGCCGCCGCTCTTGCGGCCCTTCTTGCCCTTGCCGAAGATCTGGGAGGCGGCGCCGGTGATCTTGTCCTTGAGGCTGCTGAGGCCCTGGCCCGCCATCGCCTTGGTGGGTGAGTCGCCGCGCAGCATCCGCCCCCCGATACCGGCGACGTCGGAGAGTTTCCCGTCGCCCTGCGCCACGTCCTGGAGCTGATCGGTGACTTCCCCGAGTTTGTCGGACGCCTTGTCCGCCAGCTGCTCGGCCTGGGCCTGCAGGAACGAGGTCAGCTCGGTGAGGAGCTGGTCCAGTCCCGACTGCGAGTCCTGCGCCCCGGAGCGTCTTGACTGTGCCATGACCTACCTCCGTGTGGACGGCTTGCGGCCCGACGTCTTCTTCGCCGCCGGCTTACTGGCCGCCGTCTTGCGTGCGGGGGCACGCGCGGCGGTCTTCTTCGCCGGTGCCTTCTTCGCCGTCTTCTTGGCGGCGGTCCTGGACGGTGGCGCCTTCTTGGCGGCCGCGGAGCGCGTCGAGGTCCTTCCCGCGGAGCTCTTCTTCGGCGCGGCCTTCTTGGGTGCGGCCTTCTTGGCCGCCGGCTTCGTCGCCGCCGTCTTCTTTGCCGCGGGCTTCTTGGCGGGGGTCCTGGATGTGGAGGTGCTCGATCGCCGGGAAGTCCCTCGGGCGGGAGCGGCGGTGCGGGTACGAGTGCGGGTCCGGGAGCGGGTCGGTGACCGTCCACGACTGCGGGACGGCGGCTTTTCCTCTTCCTGGTCCTCCTCGCCCTCCTCCTCGTCGTCCTCGCCTTCCGCTTCTTCCTCTTCCGCATCCGGCTCGTAAGATTCCTCCGCCTCGTCCTCCTCCGGCTCCTCTTCCTCCGCTTCCCCCTCCTCCTCGGCCTCCGGCTCCGTGGAGCCCTCCTCGCCCCCTTCCTCGTCCTCGTCTTCCGTGTCGTACGCGTCCTCTTCCTCGTCCTCGTACGGCTCCTCCTCGTCCTCCCGCTCGTTTTCGCCGGTCAGTTCGAGGGTCCGGTCGTGGAGCGAGTCGGCGAGACCGGTGAGCTTGCGATTCGCCGCCGCCCCCAGCGCCTTCTTGCCCGCGTCCAGGGCCTCGCCGCGAAGCTGGTCGCCGAACTCTGCGAACTGGGGCATCTCCTTGAGCTTGCTGAGGCCCTGTGTCATGAGCTGGCCCGGCTGAAGGCCGAAACGGCGGCCGGCGAGGTATGTCGCCGCAGTGAACGCGAGGCGGCCCTTCTTGGCGCGTCCCAGTACGTAGCCCCCGGCCATGGCGGCCGCAAGCGCGATCTTGGTCGTGTCCTGCATGAGCTGCTCTCCCTTCACCAGCGCGCTTGCCTGCCGCGGCTGGATGTTCCGCGCTACACCGGCTACCCCCAATCCGGGAGAAATCTCCCTATATGATGAAAATGTAGTGTCAGCGAGCGGGGTTCCCCCAGGGGAGTGACCACATGGCCGCAGCAGAACCGTCCCGTCCGGCGCGCCGCACTTCCCCCAAGCGCCGGCCAGAGGTTCCGGACGCGCCCACGGCGATGCGCTCCGCAGCCGGGCAACTGGCTCAACTGCTGGGCAGATCCCCCGACTCCGTCTCGTCGCTCAAGCCGACCGACGACGGCTGGGAGGCGCAGGTGGAGGTGGTGGAACTGGAACGCGTGCCCGACACCACCAGCGTGATGGCCAGCTATCGGGTCGCCCTGGATGCCCAGGGACGGCTGGTCTCCTACGAACGGACCCGCCGGTACAGCCGAGGCATGATCGACCGGCCGACCTGAGGAGGGTGGTCCGGGAAAGGAGGCGCCATGACCATGGTGCCGCAGAGCGGCGGCAGCGTAAGCCGAGGTGGAGGCGGTACGGGCGGCAGCAGCCTCTACGACGTGTTGGAGCTCATTCTCGACCGAGGGCTGGTCATCGACGTCTTCGTCCGTATCTCGGTGGTGGGCATCGAACTCATCAAGATCGACGCCCGCATAGTCGTGGCCAGCGTCGACACCTACCTGCGCTTCGCCGAAGCGTGCAACCGGCTCGACCTCGAAGCGGGCCGGAAGTCACCCGCCCAGCTCCCCGAGGTCGTCGGCGACATGATGGAAGGGGGCGCCCGCGGAAAGTCCAAGGGCGCGCTCAGCGGGGCGGTCGACGCCGTGTCCGAATCCCTCACCGGCCGCTCCTCCAAGCGCGACGAACCCGACGAGGAGGAAGCCGAGGAAGAAGCGGCGCCCAGGAAGAGGCGTCCCGCCCGGCGCCCGGCCCGCCGGGAAAGGGAGTAGGCGATGGCACTCTACGTGTACGCGATCACGGCCAAGGACCATCCCCAGCGCCTCGACGACCTGACGGGTGTGGGCTCCCACCCCGCGCCCCTGCGTACGGTCACCGCGGGCCCCCTGTGCGCGGTGGTCAGCGAGATCTCCGAGGAGATCCGCCCCAAGCGCAGGGACCTCCAGGCGCATCAGGAGGTACTGGAAAGGCTCATGTCCGACGCCGTGATACTGCCGCTCCAGTTCGGCTACTTCGCCCCCGACGACCAGGCCGTCCACCAGGCACTGGAAGCGAACGTCGACCGCTACCTGGCGACTCTCGAGCGACTCGACGGCTGCGCCGAGTACCACGTGCGGGCGTCCCAGGCCGACGAGGACGAGCTGTTGCGCCAGATCCTGCGGGATTCCCCCGAAGCGAGCGACCTCAACGAGCGGATCCGGGCAGGCGCGCAGGACCCGCAGCTGCCTCTCGCCCTCGGGGAACTGGTCGCCCGCGAGGTGCAGGAACGCCAGGACGCGCTGGCGGCGGACATCGCTGAGACGCTGATCCCCTACGGCCGGGAGCACACCACTCATCCGCCCTCCAGCCCCGACTTCCTCAATCTGTCGCTGCTCGTGCCCCATGACCGTACGGAGGACTTCCTGGCGGCGCAGGCCGGCCTCGCCGGCCGGATCCAGGGCGGGGTGGATTTCCGGCTCACCGGCCCTCTGCCCCCGTACAGCTTCGTCGCGTGACCCGGTGCCGCCACCTCCAACCCGGTGCGACCCCCAACCCAGGAAGGAGCAACCATGGGACTGCTGACCAGTCTGCTCACCCTGCCGACCGCCCCCGTACGGGCCGTCGTCTGGGCCGCCCAGCGGGTCGAGGAGAAGGCCAAGGACGAGTACTACGACCCGGCCCCGGTGTGGCGAGAGCTCGCCGACCTGGAGCGGCGCCTGCAGAAGGGCGAGATCGACGAGGACACCTTCGACCGCCGCGAGGACGAGCTGATCGACCGCCTCACCGAGATCGCCGAGTTCCGCCAGCAGATTCCCTGACGTAGCAGATTCCCTGACGCAGCAGTCTCCTTGACGCAGCAGTTCCCTGACAGGGAAGCGAGGCCGACATCGTGTCTGAGCCACTACCCGGCCGACTCGGATCCTTCCCGTCCCGAGCCGCCCCGGCGCCGTACGGGCAGAGCACCTCCAGCCTCGCCGACATCCTGGAAAGGGTGCTGGACAAGGGCATCGTCATCGCCGGCGACATCCGCATCAACCTTCTCGACATCGAACTGCTGACGATCAAGCTCCGCATCCTGGTCGCCTCCGTGGACAAGGCGAAGGAGATGGGCATCGACTGGTGGGAGCACGATCCCTCGCTCTCCTCGCGCCACACGGGCAGCCCCCTCGAGCAGGAGAACCGCCGACTGCGGGCCGAGTTGGAGGCCCTGCGCCGCGAACGCTCCGACGGTCAGGAGATCTCCGCGGGCACCGCCGAAGAGGAACCCGAGAGGGGCACAGGCGGTGGGACGCCACGGGAGCGCCGGCCATGACCACGACTGACGACGCCCTCACCTACGTCTACGCCGCACTACCCCTCACGACAGCCCTCCGCGACGCCCTGAAGGACCTGAGGGGCATCCACGGCTCCCCTGTCCTGAGCGTCACCGCACCGACCGGCACCGGCATCGGCATCGGCACCGGCCCGGCTCCCGGGACCGGGGGTATGTCGCCGCCTCTCGCCTTCGCCACGAGCCACGTACCTCGGCGCGAGTTCAACGAGAGCGCGCTGAAGCGCCACTTCGAGGACCTGGAGTGGCTCGAGGAGGTCGCCCGCGCCCACCACGACGTAGTACAGGCGCTCTGCGCCCACACCACGGTCCTTCCGCTGCGCCTGGCCACCGTCTACCAGGACGACGACCGCGCGGGCCGGGCCCTCGCCGAGCAGTACGAGGCATTCGCCGACCGACTCGCCCAACTCGCCGCGCACACCGAATTCGGCGTGAAAATCTATCTGACCGCCACCGGCGCCCACACCGACACCGGATCCGTTGCCGACGCTTCCGTCACTCCGGGAAAGGCGTATCTCCAGCGACGCAGAGCCCAGCACAGCGCCCAGGAAGCCATGTACGGCCAAGCGCGGGAGGCCGCCGACATCGTCGAGGCCGTCGCCTCCCGATACGCCTCGCAACGTGTGCGGCACCCCGCCCAGCGCGGTGCTCTGACCGGGCCCGCGGAGAACGTCCTCAACGACGCCTACCTCGTCCCCGACGCGCACGCGAAGCCCTTCCGGGCCGCGATCGAAGAGGCTGTCGGCCGGTTCGACGGCATCAGTGTCGATGTGACCGGGCCCTGGGCGCCCTACTCCTTCGCCATGCCGCCGGCCGAGAGCCGGCACTCGGCCGACGACGGCGAGGAGAGCGGGCGATGACTCCCACGGAGTACGGAGAACCGCTGCCCGGGCGCCAGGTGGCGCTGGTGGATCTCCTCGACCGGCTGCTCAGCGGCGGGGTGGTCATCACCGGAGACATCGTTCTGTCGATCGCCGACATCGATCTCGTCCGCATCTCGCTGCGTGCCCTCATCGTGTCCGTCAGCTCCGAGAACCACCCGGCCGAGGGCGACCCAGGAGTCCGGCCATGAGCGCGGAACACCCCGACCGGCACCGCAGTCGGCCGCCGCACCCGGATCCCGGCCTCCAAGGCGTCAGCGAGTCGATGACGCAGGCCTTCCGCCTCGTTCAGGCACCGCCCACGCCGCCCGGGAAGGCCCCTCGCGCGGCCCACCGCATGTACACCGACCGCGACTCGGTGGAGGAGGACCTTCTCAAACTCGTCCTCACCCTGGTCGAACTCCTGCGTCAGCTCATCGAGCGGCAAGCACTGCGCCGCGTGGACGAGGGAGACCTCACGGACGAACAGGAGGAGGAACTGGGAGCCACCCTCCTCGCGCTTCACGACCGACTGGCCGACCTGTGCGCCGAGCACGGCTACACCCTGGACGACCTCAACCTCGACCTCGGCCCCCTGGGACCTCTCCTCCCGCGTCGCACCTGAGGAACGCCCGCGCACGCTGTGTGAGGATGTGGCGATGCGGTGGCTGAGTGGGCGTGGGCGGCGGACGGTCGTACTCGTGGCGGTGGGAAGCACCGCGCTCGCTCTGGCCGCCTGTGGCGCGGACGGCGTCGGCGGCGGCGCCGACGGGGAGCCCGAGGGCCGCGAGGAGATGTACCAGCGCGTCATCGAAGACCCGCACCCCGACCCCGCCGAGGTCATCGACGCGGCCGGCGCACCCGGCGACGCGGTGCGCGCGGACGACGGTTCACTGCTCCTGACCTACGACGCCGGCAACGTCGAGGACGACGAGGGACCGGCCGCCACCGCATGGCGCATCGTCGGCCCCGACGGCCGGACGGTGGCCCAGCACGCGGAGCACGCCGACGCCGAGGACATCCCGCCCAGGTTCGAGGCAGTGCGCGGAGGCTTCGTACGGGTGCCGCCGCCCGGTGTGGCCGACGGAGCGTACGCCCTCGACGTACGCGGCAAGCGGCACAAGGTCGTCAGCAGCGGGACCCCGTTGCGCTCCCGCCCCGGAGACGTGCTTCTCGCCGAACCCGAGCCGGCCCTCATCTACCGCCCCTCCACGCGCACGGTCGCGCCCCCGGCCGGACTGCCGGACGACGCTGTCCGCATCGCCGTCGACGAGCGGGGCACCGTCTGGAGCCTGGACCAGCCGCTGTCCGACGACCCCAACCGCCTTGTGTGGCAGCGCGACGGCCGCACTCTCGGGTCGACGACCGTCCCCGAGCCGTTCCTGGGGGGAGTTGTCGCCGCGCGAGGCGGCACCGCGGCGCTGTCCCTGATCCGGGACGAGGGTGTGCGGGGCCTGCTGGTGACCACGGACGACGGCGAGCACTGGCGGACGGTCCTCGCGGGCGGCATCGCCTGGACGGAGCTGAAGCCCGACCCGGACGCGCTGGTACTGGAGTTGCTGACCGACGGACGGCTGCTCGTCGGCGAGGAGAGCGGCCGCTACTGGCTCGCCGACGACCGCACCAACAGCGCCTTCCACGAGCTGAGGACGCCGGCGAGATTCACGTCGTTCACCGTCGCCGGCACGACCCTGTACGGCATCGCGGACGCGACGACGGCGACGTACGACCTGGTGAAGGGCGAAGGAGTGTGGACCTCTCGCGACGGCGGACGCCAGTGGCGCCGTGTCGGAGGCGTGCCCCGGTGATACGGGGGCACACGGCTCTCACCCAGACGAGAGGAGCCGCTCCATGCTCGGGATAGCCGCGGCAGTACTTTTCTTCATCTCCTTCCTCATCAACGCCGCAGAGATCAGCACGAACGACGTCTTCACCTCCACGAACGTCATGCTCCTCGGCCTGATGCTCCTCGCACTGCACGTCGCGGGAATCGGCACCGGCTGGTCCGGCCGCAGGCGCTGAGGAACGCAAGCCGAGAGCGGAAAAGCTTCGAAACATTCGAGAAAATGGGCCTGGAGCATTTGCTTCCAATGTGGAGACCTATTGATTAGACCCAGCACCACCCTGCTCCACTGAGCCATATCAGGCTGCTGAGCTGGAAGAAAATCCGACCGCTGCACGCTGTCACCGTGTTCGAATGTTTCGGAGTCAATACCGAAACTATTGACACCTGACGTGCTCCGGCCAACACTGTCGCGTGTTCAGCCCCCATCGGTCCCCTGAGGACGAGGAGGAAACACGCACATGAACAACGCACCCGCACGTGCACGCGTATCCCGGCTCCGGCTGCTCATCAGCGGCATCTGCACCATGCTGCTGGTGGCGGTCGCCGCACTGACCCTGCCCGGCACCGCCCAGGCCGCCACGGTCATCACCACGAACCAGACCGGCACCAACAACGGCTACTACTACTCGTTCTGGACCGACGCGCCGGGCACGGTCTCCATGACCCTGAACAACGGTGGCAACTACAGCACTTCATGGAGCAACACCGGTAACTTCGTGGCCGGCAAGGGCTGGAGCAACGGCGCCCGCAGGACAGTCTCCTACTCGGGCAGCTTCAACCCGTCCGGCAACGCCTACCTGGCGCTGTACGGCTGGACGTCCAACCCGCTGGTCGAGTACTACGTCGTCGACAACTGGGGCACCTACCGGCCCACCGGAACGTACAAGGGCACGGTCACCAGCGACGGCGGCACCTACGACATCTACCAGACCACCCGCTACAACGCCCCCTCCGTGGAAGGCACCCGCACCTTCAACCAGTACTGGAGCGTCCGGCAGTCGAAGCGGACCGGCGGCACCATCACCACCGGCAATCACTTCGACGCGTGGGCCCGCGCCGGAATGCCCATGGGCAGCTTCAACTACTACATGATCCTCGCCACCGAGGGTTACCGGAGCAGCGGCAACTCGAACATCACGGTGGGCTGACCATGACCTCACATCCCCTCGGGTCAGCCAATACCTCGATGAAGGCAAGGCGTCTCGCGTTACTCGCCGCCGCCGTGCTGGCCGCCTCCACCGCCCTCACCGGCCATACCGTCGCCCTCACCGGACACACCGCCGCCCCGGCACGGGCAGCCGCCTGCAACGGATACGTCGGGCTCACCTTCGACGACGGCCCGTCCACCAGCACGACGACTCTGCTCAACGCCCTTACGCGCAACGGGCTTCGGGCCACGATGTTCAACCAGGGCCAGTACGCCGCCGCCAACCCGGCCCTGGTCCGCGCCCAGGTGAACGCGGGCATGTGGGTCGCCAACCACAGCTACACCCACCCGCACCTCACCCAACTCGGCCAGGCGCAGATCGACTCGGAGATCTCCCGGACCCAACAGGCCGTAGCCAACGCGGGCGGTGGCACTCCGGTGCTGTTCCGCCCGCCGTACGGCGAGACCAACGCGACGGTGAAGGCGGTCGCGGCCAAGTACGGTCTGACCCAGATCATCTGGGACGTCGACTCCCAGGACTGGAACAGCGCCAGTACCGACGCGATCGTGCAGGCCGCCGCCCGGCTCACCAACGGGCAGGTCATCCTCATGCACGACTGGCCCGCCAACACGGTCGCCGCGATTCCACGCATCGCGCAGGGCCTGGCGGGCCGCGGCCTGTGCGCCGGGAAGATCTCCCCGGCGACCGGACGAGCCGTGGCACCTTAGGCGGCACCTCCTGACACAGCCGCAGTCAGCAACACCGGTACACCCGCACAGTTGGGGGGGGGGCCCCCCCCCCCCCCCCCCCCCCGGGCCCCCCCCCCCCCCGGGGGGATTTTGTAAATTTGATAAGCGGAGGGGTGTTCATTGGGGTGGTAGTGGGGGGGGGCCCCCGGGCAGGCCGAG
>NZ_JBEYVP010000036.1:0-111781 GCF_040644035.1 Streptomyces sp. NPDC047042
GTGTTCCTCCCCGGTCACCGCATCCGCGTGGACATCTCCAGCAGCAACTTCCCCCGCTACGACCGCAACACGAACACCGGCGGCGTCATCGCCCGAGAGGGCGAGGAGCAGATGATCCCCGCGATCAACCACATCCACCACGGACCCGACCACCCCAGCCGTCTGGTCCTGCCAATCATCGACCGCAAGGACCAGTCGTGAGCGCCGCCGACCGGGTCGCCGAGCTGGCCGGGACCTTCGCGGCTCCTTCCCTCGACGTGGCCGGACTGCTGTGCGACCGGCACCCCGCCGACCACGTCGCGTTCACCGTCGTCGACGGCGCCGGCACGGCTTCGACATTGACCTACGGCGAGCTGGCCGCGAACTCGCACCGGTACGCGCGGGCGTTGCAGGGGCTCGGGGTCGGTCCGGGCGACCGGGTGGCGACCCTGATGGGCAAGGGCACCGACCTGGTCACCGTCATCCTGGCGATCTGGCGGCTCGGCGCGGTCTACGTCCCGCTGTTCACCGCGTTCGCACCCCAGGCCATCGCCCTGCGCCTGGAGGGCGCGGGTGCGCATGTCGTGGTCGTCGACCCCGACCAGCGCCACAAACTCGACCCGGGCCCCGACATGCCCGACGACCCCCGGCGCCGCGTCGTCATCACCGGCGCCGGCACCTCCCGCGGTGACCTGGTACTGGCCGGCCTCGTCGCGGCCGCGTCGCCCGGGCCGGTGCCCGCCGTAACCACGAGCGGCGATGGCCCGCTGGTGCACATGTTCACCTCAGGCACGACCGGCAAGCCCAAGGGCGTCATCCACCCCGTCTCCTACATCGCGGGCTGGCAGATCTACCTGGAGTACGCCCTGAGTGTCACCCCGGACAGCAGCTACTGGTGCGCCGCCGACCCCGGCTGGGCCTACGGCCTGTACTCCGCGATCGTCGCTCCGATGGCCGCCGGCATCCCCAGCCTGCTGCTGACCGGCGGGTTCTCCCCGGAGACGACCTGGCGCACCCTCCTCGACCACCAGGTCACCGACTTCACCGCTGCCCCCACCGTCTACCGGGGACTGCGCTCCGCGTCGGTGCCGGTGCCGGTGCCGGTGCCGCAGGGTCTGCGGCTGGAGCGGGCGTCCAGTGCGGGTGAGCCGCTGACCCCCGAGGTCAACGAGTGGGCGGGCACCGCGCTCGGCCTGGCGGTGCACGATCACTTCGGCCAGACCGAGGTCGGCATGCCTCTGGCCAACCACCACCATCCCGAACTCGCCCGCCCGCTCAAGACCGGCTCGATGGGCCGACCGGTGCCCGGCTGGAGTCTCACCGTCCTGGACGACGAGAAGGACGAGGTTGCCGGAGCGGGCGTGCTCGGCCGGGTCGCGATCGACGTCGCGGCAAGCCCTCTCATGACGTTCCGCGACTACCAGCTCCCCGGGCAGAGCGGCTCCAAGTTCACCCCCGACGGCCGCTATTACCTCACGGGCGACGCGGGACGGGTCGACGCGGACGGCGACTTCTTCTTCTCCTCCCGAGACGACGACGTCATCATCATGGCCGGGTACCGGATCGGCCCGTTCGAGATCGAGAGCGTCCTCGCCCAGCATCCCGCTGTCGCCGAGTGCACGGTCATCGGCGCACCCGACGAGGTACGCGGCGAGGTCATCGAGGCGTACGTCGTCCTGCGCGACGGCGCCGAAGGCTCACCTCAACTTGCCGCCGAGCTGCAGCAGTTGGTCAAGATCCGCTACGCCGCGCACGCCTACCCGCGCTCGATCCACTTCATCGACGCCCTGCCGAAGACCCCCAGCGGCAAAACACAGCGCTACCTGCTGCGCAAGCGCCGCCGCACCGAACTCGCCACCACCCCGGAGTCACCTTGACCGGCACGGAACCCCTGCTCGTTGAGCAACGCGGCCCCGTCCGCTGGCTGTTGCTCAACCGCCCCGAGCGGCGCAACGCCCTCGACATCCCCCTTATCGAGGCCCTGGACAGGCAGATCACCAGCGCCGAGGCCGACCCCGGCACAGCGGTCGTCGCGGTGGCGGGCAGGGGACGGAGCTTCTGTGCCGGCGGGGACTTCCACCAGTTCCTTCAGCTGCACGACGCGGGCCACAACCCGGTCGGCTTCCTGACCGACGTGTCGGCCTGCTTCAGCCGTATCGCGGCCAGCCCGAAACCCTGGGTCGCCGTCCTGCACGGTCACGCCGTCGCCGGCGGCCTCGAACTCGCCCTGGCCTGCGATGTCGTGGTCGCCGCCGACAGCACGCTCATCGGCGACGGCCACCTCAACCGGCGCCTGGTGCCGGCCGGCGGGTCGAGCGTGCGGCTGCCCCAAGCGGTTGGCCGTGGCCTGTCCCGCTGGCTCCTGCTCACCGGCGAACTGCTGCCCGCGCCCGCTTTCGCCGACACCGGCTGGATCCACGCGATCGTGCCCGAGGCCGACCTCGACACCACCGCAACCCACATCTGCGAGCAGTTGGCCGACCGCCACAGCCCCGCCCAGCAACACCTCAAGACACTGCTGCACCAAATCGACGGAATGGCCCCCGAGCAGGCCCTGCGCGAGGAACTGGCCACCTTCGCCGACAACTGGACGGCGAGCTCGGTGGCCGACGCCCTGCGGGCCTTCCTCACTCCCCCCACCACGAAAGCGGACAACACGTGAATCGCTACCAGGGACGCGTCGTCGCCATCACCGGCGCCGCACAAGGGCTCGGCCTCGCCATGGCGACCCGGTTCGCCGCCGAGGGCGCCACCGTCGCCCTGGCCGACGTCAACGAACAGGCCCTCACCCAGGCCACAGGCACGATCACCGACGCCCACGACACGAAACATCGCACCGACGTGGTGGACGTGACCGACTCGGCCCGGGTCAACGCCTGGATCGACGGCATCACCGCCGACCTCGGCCGCCTCGACGTGCTGGTCAACAACGCCGGCATCATCCGCGACAACCGTGTCGAGGACATCACCGACGACGACTGGCACGCCGTCATCGACGTCAGCCTCACCGGCGGATTCCACTGCGCCCGCGCCGCCTTCGCCCCCATGAAACGCCAGGGCTACGGCCGTATCGTCAGCTTCTCCTCCATGTCCTGGCGCGGGAACTTCGGCCAGACCAACTACGTGGCCGCCAAGGCGGGCATCGTCGGCATGACCCGCACCCTCGCGCTCGAAGGCGCCCGCCACGGCATCACCGCCAACGCCATCGCCCCCGGCCTCATCGAAACCCCCATGCTCGCCTCCATGAACGGCCCCGCACGCGACAAACTCACCCACAAGATCCCCATGCGCCACACCGGACGCCCCGAGGACATCGCCGAAGCCGCGGCCTTCCTCGCCAGCGAGGCCGCCGGCTACATCACCGGCATCGTCCTCGACGTGGACGGCGGCATCTCCATCGGCTCCTCGATCCGATAGCGCTCCTATGAAGGTGACGCGATGACTGTGGGTTCACCATCGGGTACTGGCGCGACCCTGGGTACTTTGATAGGTACGCTAGTACCCATTCGTAAGGCACGGGCTTCCAGCCCTGGACGACCACCCGCCGTTTTCGGCGGAGACGCCCATGCGAGACTGCTGCGGTGACGGCCCCAACTGACTCGCGTGACCGACGCCCGCGCCGAACGGCGCGCAGGCGGGTCGTCGACACCCGTCGGCGGGACGAACTGTTGCGCCAGGCCGAGGCGATCATCCTGGCCGAGGGCTTCACCGCGGTGACCATGGATGACCTCGCCCAGCGGCTGGAGTGCTCCAAGGCGACCCTGTACAGCCTGGCCTCCACCAAGGAACAACTGGTACTGGCCGTCACCCGCACCTTCTTCCGGGAGGCGACCGCCGAGATCGAGCAGGCCGTCCAGGCCGAGCCCGACCCCCAGCAGCGCATCCGGGTCTACCTCACCGGCGTCGGCACAGCCATGCGCCGCCACTCCAACGCCTTCTACGACGACATGGTCAGCTACGAACCCACGGCGCAGATCTACCACAAGAACTCCGCCGCCGCCGCACAGCGGGTCCACGAATTGATCGAGGAGGGCGTGCAGGCCGGCGTCTTCCGCGCGCTCAACGGGCACTTCGCCGCCCAGGTCGTGGCGGTGACCATCGACGCGGTCCAGTCGGGGGCCCTCCTGGAAAGCACCGGACTGACCGCCGGCGACGCCTTCTCCGAACTCGGGGACCTTCTGCTGGACGGGCTCAGTGCGGGGCAGGGCACGCCCGGATAAGACACTGTCCTACGTGGTGAGGCGGATCTTGACCCGGGCATGGGGCGAGAACGTGAACGTGGATCGTGCCGGACGGGTGGTGAGAGAGGGGGCACCGGCGTCCAGCCGCGTGCCCCCGGGGAGCAGACGACCACAGACCCGATCCCTGACACGCGCAGCCGAAGCACCGACGAACGATCACGCCGCCCCGTAGCTCGCTCGGAACAGATCCTGCGCTCGCTCCACGTCCCTCGCCGTTCGGAGCTGCACCTCCAGGTCACCCGTGCCGTGGTGCCCAAGACCGGACACGTCCCGGGTGAAGCCCGGAACGACGTCTACGTCCTGCGGGTCGACCTTCAGATAGACCAAGAGCTTGCTCCGCTGCGGCGGACAGAGGCAGGCAAAATTCCGCAACCGCTGATACGCCCGGTACTGCTTACGCTCGACGCGGTTCACGCCGTCCCCGAGCCCGAGCAGCACCTCGTCGACCGCGTCTGCCAGCTCCACCATCGACACACCCTGGACGTCGGCCGCCGCCCGACCAACCGCATGGCGACGCGCCCGGCGTGGTACGTGCATGCCGCCGCTCACGGACGCCACGGTCTCAAGCCCGAGCAGGTCATTACCGAAGAGTCGGTAGCGGACCAGGTCGATCGACCTCCGGTGCTCACGGACAGCATGTACGTCATAGCGGGTGAAATCGCCTGCGATACAGATCAAGCGCGGCCCGCTCCACAACACCTGCGCAGCGGCCGTCACCCCGAGCCGCTCGCGGACCAGGTGCTCGAACTCAGCCCGGTGGTCCATCAACCATGACAGGTAGAACAAACCCTGATTGATGACGCCAGCATCGACACCCCGCTTGTACTCGACGATGACCGGCGAGCCGTTCTCGTCCAGACCGAGCGAGTCGATCCGGCCTCCATGGACTGGCCCAGTGCCGTACTCACTCGCCAGGAATCGAACGCCCAACAGCGTCTCCATGTGCCCCTCAACGAGGTCCTGTACATCCGCCTCGGCCTCAGCGAGGCGCTGCGCGACCTCCGCCACGCCCCCATTCGTCGTATGGAACAGCTTCAAGCCCGACACCTTCCCCTCCTCTCCTCGAAGACCGAGAACACCAGCGAGGGGATGATTGTTTCCGCGATCACCTTCGACCGCGTGAAGATGGTCTGGGTGAGGTGAACCCGATCCAGTGCGAGGCGATGGACATGGTCTACATCGACGGTGCTGTGCGACGCCACCGCCATCGCGTTTGCTGGCTCTCAGGGCACTTCGAACTCAGCGCTATGCACAGGATGATCATCGATAACTTCTTATAGCAGTCGATCTGTGCGATTTCTCGTTTGTCAGGCCTGCCGGGCTGTCGCCGTGAGGCGCCGCGCCGGGACGTCCCGCCAGAAGACGAGACCGGCGCAGAGCACGGTCCACCCGGCCAGAATGGCGATGCCCTGCACGAGGCCGTCGTTGTCGAAGTGGGACAGGCCCTGGATGGCGCGCACCCCGACACCCACTGGAAGAATCTCTGAAAACGGGCGCAGCCAGCCGGGCAGGTAGGCGGCTGGCAGGGTGCCGCCGCTCGTGCTGTTGCCCAGGGTGAGCAGGATGACGGAGGCCAACGGGAGGCCGGCCCGGCCGAACAGCCGCATGATCGCCATCGTCGCACTGCCGACCGCGGCGCCCATCAGAGCGACGAGCCCCGCGATCCCGAGGAAGGGACCGGGCAGTGCGCCGAAGCCGAGACTTCCCGTGAGCAGGGCGACGATCACGCCCCCGAGCACGCTGAAGGAGGCCAGGCTCGTCATGCGCCGGCGGAACTCCAGGGTGGGGGCCATCTGATAGGTCATCATGCCGAACAGGAAGCCGGCCAGGACGAGACCGAAGGCAGCGTAGAACACCGACATGCTGCGGGTATCCCCGTCCGCCGCCGGCACGACATCTTTCACGACGAGCGTGCGCCCGCTCGACTGGGCGACCGCCGAGAAAGCACTGCTGACCGTGGCGGTGACCGACGGCCCGTTGGCACCGGCGTACAGCAGTTCGGGCGAGCCCTCAGCGCTCGTCAGGTACGCGGCGTACACCGTCCGGTCCCGCACAGCCTGACGAGCAGCGCTCTCATCCGCATACCGCTTCACCTCGAACCCACCCGGCATGCCACGCTCCAGGCCATCGGCTGTCTGCCGGGTCTGCTGCGCGGTGCCGACGACGGCCACCGGCAGGTCGTGCGGCTCGGGTGCGTGGAAAGCCGCGAGGTACACGCTGACGAAGATGGAGCCGATGAGTAGCACGATGGCAACGGGCAGCAGCACGCCCTTCAGCCCGTCGGCAGGGCGCTGCGGCGGGGCGGCGTCCAGGACATGATCATGATGCTTGGAGTGCGCTGTTGACGGCAGGGGTGTTGATCTTGTGGACACTGGGGCCTGTTCGTTCGATGTGGGGGTCAACGAGGCGTACGAGTGGGTCGCCGCCGGTGATGTGTGCTTCCGGTTGGTGATCGGCACCGCATCCATGGGATCCGCGGTGCGAACGAGAGCCCTGGGGGTTGTTCCGACCGGGCCCTCAGACGGTGAGCACCCCGGCAGATGTGACGCCTGCAGTCGGGGCGGGTGAGGTGTTCCCGTGGACTTGGCGGTCGGTTGGGTCATGGTGGATCGGGGTGTGTGAGTCACTCAGGGGCAGGCCTGTTCCGCCCTGGCGGGAGGCGACGATCTCAGCCGCGATGGACAGGGCCGTCTCCTCGGGTGTGCGGGCGCCGAGGTCGAGGCCGATGGGTGAGTGCAGGCGGGTCAGTTCGGCTTCGGTGAGGCCGACTTCGCGGAGTCTGCGGTCGCGGTCCTCGTGGGTGCGGCGTGAGCCCATCGCACCGATGTACGCGACCGGCAGTCGCAGGGCCGCTTGAAGGAGGGGTACGTCGAACTTGGCGTCGTGGGTGAGGACACAGATCACCGTGCGGTCGTCTGTCTCGGTCTGGTGCAGGTAGCGGTGGGGCCAGTCGACCACGATGTCGTCGGCCTCGGGGAAGCGCGTCCGGGTGGCGAAGACGGGCCGGGCGTCGCACACGGTGACGTGGTAGCCGAGGAACTTGCCCACGCGCACCAGAGCCGCCGCGAAGTCGATGGCGCCGAAGACGAGCATGCGCGGCGGCGGGACGCTCGACTCGACGAACACGGTCAGGTCCGGCTCGCAGTGGGTTCCGTCCCGCGCGATGTCGAAGGTGCCCGTGCGGCCGGCGTTCAGCAGTGAGCGCGTTTCCTGCACAACGGCGCGGTCCAGGTCGGGGTGCCCGCCGAGTTCGCCTTCGTAGGAGCCGTCCTGTCGGACTGCCAGCGCCCGCCCGAGGATCTCTCCCGGGCCGCCGATCACGCGGGTGAGTGCCGTCGCCTCACCCCGGGTGGCAGCCGACAGCGCCGTCTGGAATGTTTTCCTGCCCGGTCCATCGGCGGGCACCGGCGTGACCAGGATGTCCAGGACGCCGCCGCAGGTCAGGCCGACGGCGAAGGCGTCCTCGTCGCTGTAGCCGAACCGCTCGCGCACCGCCTGACCGTCGGCGAGTGCCTGGGTGCACAGGTCGTAGACGGCGCCTTCGACGCAGCCGCCGGAGACCGAGCCAATGGCGGTGCCGTCGGTGTCGACGGCGAGAGCTGCGCCCGGCCCGCGCGGCGCGCTGCCGCTGACGGCCACGACCGTGGCCACGGCGAACTCCCGCCCCTCCTCGAGCCATTGGTTCAGCTCATGCGCGATGTCCAGCATGGCGTTTCTTTCTTGTGGTGGTCGGAAATCGCGGATCTGCCGTGAGGCGGCTCAGCCCTCGTCGCGCCGCGGGCGCCCGAACGGGCCCGGCGCGACGAGGGCTTTTGACCGCCGTCGTCTCAGAGCAGTTTGTCCAGCGTGATCGGCAGGTCCCGCACCCGCTTGCCGGTTGCGTGATAGACGGCGTTCGCCACGGCCGCACCGACACCCGTGACACCGACCTCGCCCGCGCCGAGGATGCCGAGGGGTGTGTTCGGGTCCGGTTCGTCGAGGAAGGAGACGTCGATCGGCGGGATGTCAGCGTGGACGGGGACGTGGTACTCGGCCAGGCTGGGGTTCATGATCCGTCCGTTGCGCGGGTCGACGAGGGTCTCCTCGGCCATCGCCAGGCCCAGGCCCATCACGATGCCGCCGCGCACCTGGCTGGCCGCCGTCTTCGCGTTGATCACCCTGCCGATGTCGAACACGCCGACCCACCGCGACACCCGCGTCTCGCCGGTCTCCGCATCGACCTTTACCTCGCAGAACTGCACACCGGTGGCAGCCTTGATCAACCGCTGGGCCCCGAGCAGGAAGCCCGGGAGGAACCGGGCCCGCCCGGCGATCCGGCCGAGCCGCGTCTCGGATCCGATTTTGGCTTCAATGTGTGGCACCTTCGCTCGGCGGAGAATCTCCTCGTTGCTCACGCCGCCCGTCTTGCGGGCCATGGACTTCAGCGTCTGCTTCAGCTCCTCGCACGCCTGCAGCACACTGGCGGCGGTGCTCGCGGTCTGGACGGAGGACGCGGCGGCCGGCCCCATCGGCAGATCGGAATCGCCGTACTCCACGCGGACCGCGTCGAACGGCACCCCCAGCGCGTCGGCCGTGATCTGGGCCTGGGCCGTGGCCGCGCCCATGCCCATCTCCTGGAAGGCGCAGCGCACCAGGACGCTGCCGTCAGCCGACAGCCGGACCATGACGTTGACCGGCATCGACAGTGCCGGGTGGAACGCCGTGGCCACGCCCGTCCCGACCAGCCACCGCCCGTCGCGCGTCGAGCGCGGCTCGGGGTTGCGCTCGTGCCAGCCGAACCGCTCCGCGCCCAGCGCGTACAGTTCCGGCAGCTTGCGGTGGGAGAACTTCCTCTTGCCGTCGATCGGGTCGACCGCTGTCTCGTTGCGCAGGCGCAGCTCGATCGGGTCCATGCCCAGCTCGTAGGCCAGTTCGTCGATCGCGGACTCCAGCGCGAAGGTGCCGATCGCCTCGCCCGGCGCCCGCGTGAAGGTGCTGGGCAGCAGGTCGAGCTGGACGCGGTCATGCCGCGCGAGGATGTTGTCGGCCGCGTAGAGATGTTGGGACACACCGGTGACCTGCTCGAAGGTACCGCCGATCTCGCTGGCGCGGGTGATGCTGGTGTGCAGCAGCGAGGTCAGCTTGCCGTCGCGGTCAGCTCCCAGCGCGAGCCGTTGGATGGAGGGGGTGCGTCCCCCGACCGTGCGGTAGACCGCCTCCCGTGAGAGCACCAGCCGCACGGGCCTTTTGGTCGCGCGGGCCGCCAGCGCGGCGAGGATGGTGCCGGGCCAGATCTGGAACTTGCCGCCGAAGGCGCCGCCGACGAAGGGGGCCAGTACCCGTACGTTCGTCCTGGGGACCCCGAACCGCAGCGCGAGGTGGGTGCGGAACCAGTCGATGGACTGCGTCGCGTCGTGGACGGTGAGCCGGTCGCCGTCCCAGACGGCGATGGTGGAGTGCAGCTCCAGCGCGTTGTGGCTGTGCTGCGGGGTGGTGTACCGCAGGTCCAGCGACACCTGCGCGGTAGCCAGCGCCGCCTCCGCGTCGCCCCTGGTTGCTCCCCGGGGGAAGAACGAGTCGTTCGGTTGCGGCTGTGCGTCTTGTTCGGACGCCTCGAAGTCGACCGAGGACTTGGTGACGGTGTACTCGGCGCGCACCAGCGCGGCTGCCTCCCGGGCGGCGGCGGAGGTCTCCGCGACGACCACCGCGATCGGCTGCCCCTCCCAGTGCACCTCGTCGCTCTGCAGGTAGTTCACCGAGGTCCCGGAGAACAACGCGGTGAAGTTGAACGTTCCGGCCTTGGGCGCCGGTTTCATGGGGGGCGCGTTGAGGTGGGTGATGACGGCGATCACGCCCGGCACCGCGCTCGCCTCGTCGGTGTGCAGGGCGGTGACGCGGCCTCGGCTGATGGTGGCGTGCACGAGTACGGCGTGCGTGAGGCCGGTATACGAGTGCTCGGCGGCGAACTTCGCCGCGCCGGTCGTCTTGACGCCGCCGTCGATACGGTCGAGCGGTTGTCCGATCGTAGTCATGCCGCCCTGCCTTCCTCAGTACGGCCCGGGCGCATGTCACGCGGAAGCCGCGCGGGCCGGGCAGGGATGGTTGTCACACTGACCGGGCGTGAACCGGTTGTCTTGGACCTCGACATCAGGCAGCACTCCCCTCGGTCAGCAGTTGCCTCAGGGTCGCCACGATCGTGCGCCGCGCGAGTTCGATCTTGAAAGCGTTCTGCGGCCCGCCCTCAGCGGCGGCGAGTTCGGCCTCCGCCGCCAGCCGGAAGGCCTCCTCGGTCGCCGGGCCGCCGAGCAGTACCCGTTCGGCTTCGGTGGCGCGCCACGGCTTGGTGGCGACGCCGCCGAGTGCGAGGCGCACCTCCTTGACCACCCCGTCCTCGACGGCTAGCGCTGCGGCGACGGAGACCAGGGCGAACGCGTAGGACGCTCGGTCGCGGACCTTGCGGTAGCGCGAGTTCGCCGCGACCGGCACGGGGGGCAGCTCGACGGCCGTGATCAGCTCGTCGGCGGCCAGCACCGTCTCGATGTGCGGTGTGTCGCCGGGCAGCGTGTGGAAGTCGGCGACCGGGATACGCCGCACGCCGCGCACGCTTTCCACCTCGACGACCGCGTCGAGCATCACCAGCGCCACCGCCATGTCCGAGGGATGCGTGGAGATGCAGTGCTCGCTCGCCCCCAACACCGCGCCACCGCGAGAGAACCCACCGATCGCGTCGCAGCCACTGCCGGGCACACGCTTGTTGCACGCGGAGGTCTGGTCGTAGAAGTACATGCAGCGGGTGCGCTGCAGCAGATTGCCGCCCACCGTCGCCATGTTCCGCAGCTGAGCAGACGCCCCGAGCAGGATCGCCTGCGCCAGCACCGGGTAGCGGGCACGGATGAGGGGGTCCGCGGCGAGGCGGCTGTTGCTCACCAGGGCGCCGACACGGATGGCACGGTCCGGGAGTTCCTCGATCCCGGTCAGCGGCAGGCGGGTGATGTCCACGACCGTCGCCGGGTGCTCGATGCCCTCGCGCATGAGGTCGACGAGGTTCGTCCCGCCGGCGAGGAATTTCACGTCTTCGCCGTCGGCGATCGTGCGCAGTGCCGTGGCCGTGTCCGGGGCGCTGAGGTAGGAGAACGACTTCACTTCGCGACCTCCTTGATCGCGGAGACGATGCCGTTGTAGGCGCCGCAGCGGCACAGGTTGCCGCTCATCCGCTCCCGGATCTCCGCGTCGTCCAGTTCCCCGCCGCTGTCGGCGAGGTGCTCGGTCGCCGCGCTGGGCGCGCCGTCCTTGTGCTCGGCGAGCATGCCGATAGCCGAACAGATCTGGCCCGGCGTGCAGTAGCCGCACTGGAACCCGTCCGTGCGCACGAACGCCTCCTGCAGCGGGTGGTCGACCCCTTCGATGGTCGTAATCTCCCGGCCCTCGTACTGCACCGCCAGCGCCAGGCACGAGTTGATCCGCCGACCGTCCACCAGCACCGTGCAGGCGCCGCACGCGCCCTGGTCACAGCCCTTCTTGGTGCCGGTCAGGCCCAGATACTCGCGCAGCGCGTCGAGCAGACTCACCTGTGGTGAGACGTCCACTCTTCGGGCGGATCCGTTGATCCGCAGCTCGATCTCCACCGTGTCATTCCTCCGGGTTCGCCCGTGGGCTCGTTCTCTGGGGGGCGCCATCAGGCACAAAGGGCTGGATGAGAAGACTCTGGCCTGCGGCCTGGAACACCGCGTTCCGCCCGCCTTGCCATGCTCGCGAAGGGTGATCTTTGCTCAGGTCCGGCGCCGTCGGCGGGCAGCGCCGTCGGTCACATTTGGCCAGGCGTCGGCCTACTGATCGGTGTGCAGGCCGGGGGGATTGGTGCCCTGGCCGACCGCCGACGGCTGGATGCCCTCGGTGATGATCAGGCCGGCGCTCGCGCGCTGGGCGTAGTACGTGGTTATCAGCTCGTCGCCGTGACTGCGGGAGCATCGGCGCGGCCGGAGGGTAATGGTGCCATCGCGATGCGGTTCGCCAGCGCCTTGCCGCTCTGGTCGATCGGGTCGAGCGCGGTAGTCATAGCGGCTTCCTTCACGTAACGGGTCGGGTGAAAGACGCAGGCGGCGGCCTCGCGGCGTACCGGTTCTCAGCACTCCGTCGGAAGGAAGCCTCCGCGGGAGACTCTACACCCGACTGAGACTAAGTCTCTCGATGATTTGCCGTCCGGTTTGCGGCAATAAGGGTGAGATGCAGCTTTCAATCGAGACTGAGTCGCGAATTAAGCTCCAGATGCATATTCCTTGCGTGATCGATTCTGCCGACTCCGCCGACCGCACCCCGCCGAAGCCGCCCGGTCTGCGCGAACGCGTGCGGGGCAAAAGTTCGCGCTGGGGCCCCACGCCGGAGGCCCTGCTCAGCGCGCTTTACCTGACCACGTGACACGTCCCCGCGTGTCCGAATCGACGACCTGGAGAACCCTGCCCGAGAGCTTGCGGGTTCCGCCCTCCAATCCGGGGGCTACCGCCAGTCTTCCCCGGTGCCTTCGGTCTGGATGCGGCCGAGTCCGTCTGCGCGGGCGAGGACATCGGCCGGGACGAGGTACTCGATCCCCTGGACCGACTGGTCGTCCAGTCCGTCGGTGCCCACCGAGCACGAAGGCATGCCGCGCTACCGGCTGCTGGAGACCATCCGCCAGTACGGGCGGGAGCGCCTCGCCCAGTCCGGCCAGGAGCAGCAGACGCTGCGCCGGCACGACGCCTTCTACCTGGCCCTCGCCGAGCACATCGCCGACAGCTGGTACGGCCCCGGCCAGCACGAGAGCCTGACCCGGCTGCGTGCCGAGCATGCCGGTCTGCGCGCGGCGCTGGAGCGGGGCGGCGACCCGCAGGCCACTCTGGCGCTGGCCGCCGCGCTGCGCTTCCACTGGTGCGAGGGCGGGTTCCTCGGTGAGGGGCGCCGCTGGCTCGACCTGGCGGAGGCCTCGGTCATGATCCGGACCGCGCTGGAGAACGAGCGGGGCTTCAACGACTACGCCAGCGTCGCACTGATGCTGGACAAACTCGCCTGGGTCACCGCCGCGGACGGTGAACACAGGGACGCGGGGCGGCTGCTGGGGGCCGCGCGTGGCTTGTGGCTGGACATCGGGCATGCCCATCGCGGCGTTCGGCCCGCACATGGTCGAGCAGCATGCCCAGTGCGAGGAGGAGATCGTACGGGCCCTGGGCCCGGCGGCGTACGAGAGTGCCCTCGCGGAGGGCGGCGGCCACCGCGGCCCCGACGAGGCCATCGCCTTCGCCCTGCGCACCGCGTCCGTGCCCGAGCCGGCTGCCGTGCCCGTCCCTGCCGCGCCCCTTCCTGCCCCGAGCCCGCTGACGCCCCGGGAGCGGGAAGTGGCCGCGCTGGTGGCCGAGGGCATGAGCAACCGGCAGATCGCCGCCGCCCTCGGACGCTCCCCGCGCACGGTCGACGACCACGTCGAGAACATCATGGCCAAACTCGGCTTCGCCTCCCGTGCCCGGCTCGCGTCCCGGTGGGCAGCGAACCAGGAACCCACCCCGTAGGACAACCCCGTAAAAATACCCGGGTCCGTAGAAAAACCCGGGCTCCGGGGCCCCGACCCATAGAAATAGCCGGGCCTCGGAGCCCGGCCCGTAGAAATTCCCAGGCCCCGGAGGCGGGCCCGTAGAAGTACCAATGGTTCCGGGGCAGACCCCGCGCCGATTCTTCCGGCATGACACACGACGAGGCGTGACCTCCTGCGCCGCGGGTTCCGGACCGGCGGCGCAGGGACGCCCCCCCGCCACACGTGAGGGCGGTCTGGCAACCGAATCCGCAACAGGGACGCGCCCGACCGATGTCAGTCACCGCTTCCGTACCCCGTCGCGTACGGCACCCGGAAGCCACCGCCGGCCAGGGCCACCAGCAGTGCGTGAGCGCCCCCATGCCGGCATGAAAGGCACCGTCAAGATCGGCAACCGCCGCACGCCGCAATCCAGTCAATGGATCGCTGAAACAAAAAGGAACTCAAGTGACGAACACGGAGCGGGGCCTTTCCCGTAGATCATTCCTGTCCGCTGCGACGGCCGTCGCAGCCGCCAGCGCCATGGCCGGCAGCGTCGTGCTTGCCGGCGCCCCCACGGCCGCTGCCGCGACCGGCTCGAACGTCACGTGGCGGATCACACACGAGAACAAAGATGACAGCTTGGGCTATTCCAACATGCTCTTGGGCATCAGGCTGGCAATGGCCGGCAGAGTCGACTCCTTGGGCGGCTCCCCTGTCTTCATCACCGACCGAAACGGAGCAAGCCAGTACATCACCGTCGACATACACGCCGCGGGCGATGGAGGAAGCATTCCCCCATTCGTCCGGCTGTTCCTGCGCCGGTCGGACGCCTACGTCATGGGATGGCGGGCAGGCAATGAAAACGGTGTCGGCGATATTGCCTGGGGCGACTATTACACACTGGACCCCGCGGCGGCGCCCGGCCAGGCCTCGGCGCTGCCTGGCGCCACGGCCGGAAACACTAGAACGGAATATCAAAACCTCGGGAGCTACACCAACCTCGCGCAGCAGAACGCCACGCGCGAAAACATGAACATCGGTACAAGCACCCTCAACAACGCCGTGCTAAACCTCCAGAACGCCAATCGTGCCTTGTCGGGGCTCACCACGCAGGAAATTGCGCGTGCAATCCTCCAAGTGATCGTGGGGGTCTCCGAATCCGTTCGGTTCCGGCAGCAGGGCCGTGATCTCTATTTGGCAATGCGCGCGGGCGGGGAGCTTACCATTACCACGACGCACATGGCCTTCCAAAACAACTGGAGCAATCTCAGCTACGCGTTTATCGTGGCGATCTTGGCGGGGGCCGCCGTCCTCGCCGCTCCTGTCGAGATCGCCGGCATCGTGCTCGAGACCACCGCTGAAATCGCATTCTGGCTCCTGACGGCTCACCACTCGAACCTCGACACCAGGGGCAAGCACCTACTCGAGGGCGCCCTGCTGAATGTCTCGCCGGACGGCGTTGGCGACTACTTCACCGTGCAGGCCGCGATCGATGCCGTTCCCGACAGCGGCACGAACACCATCATCATTGAGAAGGGCGTCTACCACGAGGTCCTCAGCGTCCCGAAGGACAAGAGCTGGCTGACGATCAAGGGCGTTACCGGCAATCGCGCGGATGTCGTCATCTACAACACCAGGTGCAACGGGATGATCAATCCTGCGACCGGCGTGAAGTACGGCACCCAGGGCAGCGCCGTGGCCACCTTCAGGGCGCCCAACCTGACCGTCCGGGACCTCACGATCTCCAACACGTTCGACCGCGCGGCCCACCCGGAGATCAGCCCGTACGAGACCCAGGCCGTCGCGGTCGCCGCCATGGGCGACCGGCAGGTGTACCGCAACGTGGCGATCTGGAGCCATCAGGACACCCTGCTCGTCAAGGGGGAGACGCCCACGACCCAGGCTCGGCAGTACTTCGTCGACTGCCACATCCGGGGCGACGTGGACTTCATCTTCGGCAACGCCACCGCGGTGATCGACCGGTCCTACGTCCAGGTGCTCTACTGGCCCGGCGGCACGGTACTGGCGCCGAACACCGACAAGAGCAAGAAGTACGGAATCCTCATCACCGGCAGCCAGCTCCTCAACAACGGTTCGGCACCCGTGCGTTCGATGTACCTGGGCCGGCCGTGGAACAACTCCGCGGATGCCTGGCCCCAGGCAGTGGTCCGCGACAGTACGGTGGGCCAACAGAACAACGACACCCATCCCTGGACGGACATGGTCCCCGAGTACTCCTGGACGTCGGCCCGGTTCAAGGAGTACAACAACGCCGGTCTGGGAGCGGGCTGGGGCGCGAACGCACCGAAGCTGACCGCCACCGAGGCCGCCGACTACACCGCCCAGAAGTACCTGGCCGGCACCGACGGCTGGAATCCGGTCGGGTGACCACGGCCGAGCCGACAGGCAAACGGTCCACCGGCGGCGCACTCGCGGCGCGGTGAACCGCGGCGGGGCCGGGACGGCACGACCGTCCCGGCCCCGCTGGGTCGTTGACATCGCACGGCCTCAGCCTCGATGCCTTCGTGGACGCCAGCTGCGTGCTGGTGCGCGGGTCGATGCCGGAATCGACGGACAGACTCCGCTCCACCGCGCCCAACCGCGTCGTCGCGGACTCGGACCTGCTCCAGCAGCCTCGCCAGCTCACGTCCCGCTCCCAAGCGGCGAGCGTTCGTGGACCGCTCGCCACGGGCCATGGCACTCGGGCAGATCCCGCCGGGGCGCCCCGGTCCGCGATCGCCACAAAACGCCGTTGACAACTTACTGGTGATCCGCCAGGGCCGCATCCGACCTTCAACACCCGGCAGCAGCGGAGCTGTCCGTTACGCCTCATCCGTCAGCTCGTCCCGACCGACCACAAGATCATTCATCGGACACGGCCTGGTTTCCAGGGAAGCAGACCCTGTCGACGTCGACGACCACCGCCTCGGAGGGGGTGCTCGCTCCCAACTTCCGCATCGCGCTGCGCAGATACGACTCGACCGTTTCGGGAAGAGCCACAGCTTGCGACCGGGTACGGCATCACTACAGCCAAGTGCCACCTGCGCCAGGACGTCGAGTTCCCGCAGCGTCAGGGGCGGGCCCGGCACCGGGTGGGCAACGGCCGGGCCAGCCGCCCGGCCACGACGAGCAGCCGACCGCGCAGGTCACCTTGGGCACCTGCTGCTCGGCGCCTACTGCCTGTCGGAGCCACACGCCGGCTCCGACCTGGCCGCGATGAGCACCCATGCCCGGCGGGACTGCGACGCCCACGCCCTGCGCGGTTACAGGTGTCGACCACCCGTGGCGGTAACTCGGACTTCTACCAGCTGATGGCCCGCGCCTCAGACCATCGGACCCACGGCGGCGTTTCCTGTCTCCGTGTCCCCACAGAGTCGCCCGGGCTATCGGTCGACCCGCCCGAGTGCGACCCGATGTCGAGCCCGCCCGCCTGCGGCGCGTGGCGAGGGATCGTCCATGTCGGGGCGGCCGGGGGAGGTGCGGCTGGCATGAGAGCCGCGGTGCCTACTGTCCCTGCAGTGCATGATCGGGTCTTCTCCGGGTGCATTTGCCCAGCGGCCCACCCCGCACCCCCGGGCGCTGTGCAACTCGGCAAGGAACAGCCGTGGCTCGCCGTCCCGGTCGGTGAGCGCAGGTCGTCGGTCTTGGGTGGGCGGTTACTCCGTCAGCGCGCCCATAGCCCGATCGAGCATGTCAGCGAGGGAAACAGTGCCCTCGCAGGCCACCCACGCTCTCGCGGCCGCATCCAGGCAGGCGAGGGCGGCTGCGACCAGCGCGGTCGGCCTGGGGTCCTCCGGCCGTCCAGGACTGGCCTCCAGTCGCCTGGCGATCTCCGGCACCATCTGTTCCTGCCACTTCAACTGCTTCTCGAAGTGCCGGCCGCGCAGTGACGGCGTCTCGTGCAGCAGACGCAGAAGGATCAACGTCTGCTCGGGTGCTTCCTCGTTCACCCGCACCAGGACGTCGAACGCCCGGCGCAGCGCCACCCAGGGCCGCTCCTCGTCGGGGCGGGCGGCGAGCGCTTCCACGACCTGCGGGCCACTGCCCTCCAGAACGACTAGCACGATGTCTTCCTTGGTTCCGAAATACCGGAAAAGGCTGGCGCGCGACAGTCCCGCTTCGGCGGCGATCTGGTCGGCCGTCGTCCGGCCGAAGCCCTGATCGGTGAAGAGCCGGAGCGCCACCTCGGTCACTTCCGCCCGGACCGTCGCTCGCATGCGTTCACGCAGACCGGGCGGCTTCGGGGGGGTGTGCTTGGCGGTACTGGCTGAGTCAGTCATACAAGGAATATACACACGACTCAATTTGAGACTCAGCCTCAAGGAGTGCATCTCAGCCACATCGCCACTAATCGAACAGCAAATCATTATGAGACTACGTCTCAGATGGATGTATAGTCTCCTTTCAGAGGCTTCATTGCGAACAGGGTGTTGCGAACCAGCAGCCCGCGAGGCCGCCTCCTGCCTCTCACACCCGACCCATTCTGTGAAGGAAGTTGCTATGACTACCGCGTTCGACCCGATCGACCTGAGCGGCAAGGCACTCGCCAACCGCATCGCGATGGCCCCGATGACCCGCAGCCGCGCCGACGCTGCCGCGGCCACGGCGACGGACCTGATGGCCACCTATTACGCCCAGCGCGCGAGCGCCGGCCTGATCATCACCGAGGGCATCCAGCCCTCGGTGGTCGGCCAGGGCTACACCAACACCCCCGGCCTGCACTCCACGGCACAGGTCGACGCCTGGCGGAAGGTGACAGACGCCGTCCACGCCCAGGGCGGCACGATCTTCGCGCAGCTCATGCACACCGGCCGCCTCAGCCACCCCAGCCTGCTACCGGACGGCCTCATCCCCGTCGGCCCCTCGCCCGTCGCGGCGGCAGGCCAGGTCTTCACCTACCAGGGCCTCCAGGACCACGTCACCCCGAAGGAACTCGACCAGGACGACATCGCCCGGACCATCGCCGACTACGCCGACGCCGCGCGCAACGCGATCGCCGCCGGCTTCGACGGCGTGGAGATCCACGGGGCGAACGGCTACCTGATCCACCAGTTCCTCGCCCCCAACACCAACCTGCGCACCGACAGCTGGGGAGGCGGCGCCGCGGACCGTGCCCGCTTCGGCATCGAGGTCGCCACGGCTGTCGCGGAGGCGATCGGCGGCCACCGCACCGGCTTCCGCATCTCCCCCGGCAACCCCTACAACGACATCGCCGAGACCGACCCGGCGGACGTACTGGAGACCTACACCACCCTGACCGCCGCTCTCGCCCGGCTCGACCTCGCCTACCTGCACCTGCTCGAGAGCCCGGACCGCGACCTGACCAACCGGCTGCGCAAGGACTGGCCGACGACGTTCATCCTCAACCCCTTCACCCACCCCGAGACCACCGGCCCCGACGCACTCACCCACATCGAGGACGGCACCGCGGACATCATCGCCTTCGGCGCCCTGTTCCTGGCCAACCCCGACCTGCCCGCCCGCCTCGCAGCCGGCGGCCCCTATAACACCCCCGATCCGGCCACCTTCTACGGCGGCGACCACCACGGCTACACCGACTACCCCACACTCCCCACCCGCAACGCCTGACCTGAAAAAGAGATCTCCAGGCACTCGACAGCGACGCCGCGTTCACCGAGCTCCGGTGCGGGGAAGGTCTCGTTCGGCCCAGGCGGTCATGGCGTCGAAGACGATCTGACACTCCAGCGGCAGGGGGGCCTCGCTGCCGGTCATGGGAACGATCACTGTCGAGGACGGCATGATCACAATCTGGCGCGACTGCTTCGATCCGGCCGAAATCAAACGGCAGCTCGCCGAGATCAAGCGCTAGGTGTACTGACCTGTGAGGTCGGCGGCAGTCAGGGCTCCGATTCGTCCTTCCAGAGCTGCAGATTTCCGAAAGCGGGTCACGGCTGACCACGACGCTGCCGCCGATCATGGTCAGCCCGACGCCGCCACGGGCCTTTCTCGACGTGGTAGGCGCGGTAGCGGTCCTTGGGCAGACCGTCCTCGCTGTAGGCCGGTTCGTGAGATGTGCTGACGATGCGGTTGCGCAGGGTCAGGTTCTTGAGGACGAACGGACTCATCAGGGGGACGGTCAGGGTCACCCCGCACCTCCAGGAGAACGACGCGATCAGCGCCCGTGGTTGTGCATCACGTGCTTGGTGCGCGAGTAGTCGTCGAGCGCGTAGATCGACAGGTCCCGGCCGTAGCCGGATCCCTTGAACCCGCCCCAGGGGACTTCGCCGGCCAGCACGAGATGGGAGTTGACCCAGACGGTTCCGAAGTCGAGGCGGGCGGCGACGTCGTGACTGCGGCGGGCGTTCTCGGTCCACACCGACGCCGACAGACCGAGGGGGACGTCGTTGGCGCGCCGTACCGCTTCGTCCTCGTCGGTGAAGGTCTCGACCGTGACCACGGGGCCGAAGATCTCCTCGCGGGCGGCTTCGGCCCCCTCGGGTACGTCGACCAACACGGTCGGGGCGACGAAGTAACCCGGCCCGTCGAGTGCCCCACCTCCCAGGGCCACGCGGAGGCCTTCGCTCTTGGCTCGCTCCAAGTACCCGGTGACACGCTCGAAGTGGGCCTTCGAGACCATGGGGCCGACCTCGACGTCATCGCCGGCGCCCGGTTCACCGACGACCAGGGCTCCGACCTCGCCGACGAGCTGCTCGACGAACTGCTCGGCGACCGATTCGTGGACGAGGATGCGGCAGGCGGCGCCGCACTCCTGGCCGGAGTTCCAAAAGCTCGCGACGCGCAGGGACGACGCGGCAGCCGCGAGATCGGCGTCCTGGAAGATCACGACCGGGGCCTTGCCGCCGAGTTCGAGGTGCACCCGCTTGAGGGAGTCGGCGGCGGCCCGGGCGACGGCTCGACCGCTGGGCACCGATCCGGTCAGGGCGATCATGTTCACGTCCGGGTGCTCGGCGAGCCGGGCACCGACCACCGGACCGTACCCGTTGACGACGTTGAGAACGCCGGGCGGCAGGAGATCGGCGACGAGTTCGGCGAACTTCAGGGTGGTCAGCGGGGTCTGCTCGGACGGCTTGAGGACCAGGGTGTTGCCGGCGGCGAGAATGGGCGCGATCTTCCAGGCCGCCATGAGCAGCGGGTAGTTCCACGGGGTGACCACGCCGATCACGCCGAGCGGTTCCCGCAGGATGACCGACAGATGGTCCTCGGCGTAGTCACCGGCGGCCATGGAGGTGGTCGCCCGCACCGCACCGGCCATGAAGCGGAAGGTGTCGACGGTCATGCCGATGTCGTCCCGCGACACCGCGAACGGCTTTCCGGTGTTCGCCGACTCCAGCCTGGCCAGGAGCTCGGCGTTCTCGGCCACCCGGTCGGCGATGGCGTGCAGCACCTCCGAGCGGGCCTTGGGGACCAGCCGTCCCCACTGGTCCTTGGCCCCGACGGCGGCGGCGACCGCTTGGTCGACATCCTCGGCGGTGCCCTCGGGGACCTGGGCGATGACGTTCTCCGTGCTCGGGTCGACGACGTGGATGAGACGCTCGGGCGATCCGTCGAGGAACTTCCCGTCGACGAAATGCCGGGCCGGAGGAAGGTCGGCTGTGGTGATCAGAGGGGGTGCGTCCGCTGCGCGTCGAACCGTGGCTGTCGTGGGGCTGGTGGAAGTGGTCATGATCAGTGACTCCCTGAGAATGGTCGTGTGGAACAGCTGGAAGGCGAGGGGTCGGGGTCGGGCTGGGTGGGTCCCAGTCCGCGGCCGATGCCATGAGCTTCGGCGCGCTGGTAGACGCTCCACGCAGCCGCCGCGTCCTGGACGCCGAGGCCGGCGCTGAGGTACGTCACCACGTCGTCGTCGCTGTCACGGCCGCCGGCGTCGCCGGTCAGGACATGGCCGAGCTCGACGACGACCGGCTCCGCCCTCTCGGCTCGCGCACTGGCTGCAAGCAGCGGACCGCAGTTCTGCCGGGCGGTCGGTTCGTGATCGACCACGACGCGGTGACTGGCGTCGAGGACGTCGGGGCCGATCTCGCAGCGGTGCCGGTCGAAGGAACCGACCGTGACGACGGTGGTGCCGGGAGAGAGGGAGCGTGCGGAGAAGAGCGGTTCGGTGGCCAGGGTGGCGCAGACGACGACGTCCGCAGTGGCGATCGCCTCCTTGAGGGAGGGCACCGACTCGACGTCGAATCCCCGATCTCGGAGACGGTCGACCGACGCGTGGAGCGAGGAGGGACGCGGCGACCACATGCCGGTCCAGGCGTAGGGCCTGGTCCGCTGCAGTGCCGCGACGTGCGCCTGCCCCTGGACGCCGGACCCCAGGACGAGAAGGCGGCCGGCCTCCTTCCTGGCCAGCGCCTCGACGGCGAGCGCGCTCGCGGCGGCCGTGCGCAGTGTGGTGAGCGCGGTGCCGTCCATGAACGCCAGCGGGACGCCGGTGTGCGGGTCGAGCACGGCGACCACGGCATGGATGGTCGGCCGCCCCGTCCCCGCGTTCCCGGGGTTGATGCTCCCGAACTTGCAGACGGGTCCGCTTGTGCCGTCGAGGCGGGAGGCGTAGCAGAAGACCGTGTCGGGATCACCGGCGTGGCCGCCCAGGATCTTCTCGGGCTGCCACGCCTCGCCTCGCGCAAGGGAGACGAACGCCGCCCGCTGCGAGGCGATCGCGGTATCGATGTCGAACACGGAACGGACGTCCCGCTCGTCGAGGAATCTCACGGCAGCCGCACCCTTGGTCAGTGGGACTCGGACGGCTGGGACAGCGTTTGGACGAGGGAGGAGATCGTGGTGGTGGTGGCGGCGTCGAGTCCGAGCACGGGCTCACGTGGGCCTCCGACCGGGAACCCGACCGCGTCCAGGGCGGCCTTGACCGCCGGGATGAACGGGGCGGACATGATCGCGTCCATCAGCGGGTAGATCCGTGCCCACTCGGCCCGCGCGCGGTCGAGGTCGCCGGAGCGCAACGCCCGGTGGATGGAGACGAGTTCGGCCGGCATCACGTTCGCGGTCCCCGCCATGACGCCGGCGGCGCCCTCGGAGATCGCCGTGAGAAGGAGGCTGTCCCAGCCGACGAAGGTGGAGATGACGTCGCCATGGCGGTGGATCAGCTGCCCGGCCTGAGCCATGTCGGCGCTGGTGTCCTTGATGTACTGGATGTTCTCGACCTCACGGGCGAGCTGTCCGACGGTGTCCGGCGAGAGGTTGACGCCGGTGGCGCCGGGCAGGTTGTAGAGCATGACCGGGATGTCGACGGCGTCAGCCACCGTGCGCAGGTAGCACAGGGTCTCTTCGAGCGTGAGCGGCTCGTAGTAGGGGGCGACCACCATCAGCACCGAAGCTCCGGCGGCCTCAGCATGGCGGGAGAGTTCGACCGCCTCCCTGGTGCTCAGCGCACCGGTCTGCGCGACGACAGGCACGCGTCCCGCCGTCTGGTCGATGACGGTCTCGACGAGGAGGCGCCGCTCCGCGCCACTCATGGCCGCGAACTCACCGGTGGATCCACAGGCGACGACGCCGTCAACCCCGCCGTCGATGCTGCGGTCGACCAGGCGGCGCAGCGTCTTCTCGTCGATCTCCCCGTCCGGCGCGAACGGTGTGGCGAGGGCGGTCAAGACACCGCTGAGCTGTGACGACATTGTTGAATCTCCTCGGGGAAGGCTGCACGGTGAACAGGCGGGGGGATGGACTTACGAAGCCATCGGGGTCAGGTCACGGCCTGCGGTCTGCCGTTCGGTGGCCAGCAGGCTCCGCGCTTCGTGCGCGGCGGACAGGCCGCTCTGGATCGCGGTCTCGGTGTAAAGGGTGCCGAGGTAGTCACCGGCCAGAAGGACGCGGCCGGTGCGTCGGGTCAGCGTCTGCTGCAGCTTGCCCCGGCCGGGGAAGCAGTACGGCGCACCGGTGGGCCAGCGCTGGATCTCCGCCTCGACGACGTTGTCGGCGAAGCCGGGCAGCACCTGGTCCAGGTCGTCCAGGTAGATCCGGCGGATCTTGTCGTCGTCGTGCTCCAGCAGTTCCCGTGCCAGGCTGCCCGGCGAGAAGGTCATGATGCTGCTGCCGGGAATGCGTTCCCGCTCGTACCCGTGCACGACGTTCGACATGTTCAGAGCCACATTGAAGGAACGTTTCGGCGTCGCGATACCGTAGGCGTCGTCCCAGACCTGACGCTCGGTCTCGTCGCTGAGGAACGCCGCGCTCACATAGGGGCCGTAGACGATCTTCGACAGGGCTTCGCGGACGGCGGGGTCGAGGTCGACGGCGATCCGGTGGGTGACGGTCGCCGGGGTGGCCAGGACCACGCAGCGGGCCTCGACCTCCTGCTCGACGCCATCCTGCCGGTAGCGAACGACCACCGAGCCGTTCTTCTGGACGATCTCGTCGACGCTCGCGTTCAGCCGCACCCGCTCACCCAGCGCCGCGGCGATGCTCTCGGTGAGGGTGGACGGCCCCCCGAGGATGCTCTGCGAGAGGCCGGCGCCGATGTTCCACACGAGGCTGAAGTAACCCACGCCCGCGCCGGCGGAGAGCTGGTCGATGTCGGCGGCGGAGCGGGTCACGGTGGGCTTGAACAGGGCCTCGGCGTCCTCGGGCAGGTCGCCGATGAAGTCCTTGAAGGAGCGGTCGTTCATGAAGTCGTAGACCCGCTGCTGGCGTTGGGCCTCGGTCTCGCCCTTGCGCAGTTGCACGATGCGGGCGTAGCGGGCCACGTGCAGGGCGACCTTGGCGCCGGCCTTGACCATGCCCACCCGTGCCGACATCGGCATCGGGATGCGGAACGGATAGCTCTCCACGCGGCCCTTGAGCAGCAGCTTGCCGTTCATCGACAGTCCGGCCAGCGAGCCGGGTACCTGTACCGAGTCGACGCCGGTGTTGTTCAGCAGCCACGACGTCGCCGAGTTCCCGCCGGCGTACACATGCCCGCCCCAGTTGAGCCAGTAGGGTCCGCGTCGCTCCGATCGGATACGTCCGCCGACCCGTCCCTCCGACTCGAGCAGGAGCGTGTCCCAGTGCCGCAGTCGCCAACCCGCGGACAGGCCCGCGATGCCGCCTCCCACGATCACTACATCTTTCATCGGTACCCTCCTGCGGGTTCACGGGGTGAGGAATGCGTGCACGAAGTTCTTGGTCGTGCGGCCAGGGCGCCGGGCGGGGCCTCCGTCAGGTGGGGCCCGGTCGGCCGGTCAGATGTTCGCGGGGCGAGCCGCAGGTTGGGTCCGGGGCTTGAGCGCGGCGGCCTCGTGGAGGGCCATGCCGCGGGTCTCGGGCGCCCACAGGACGGAGACGACGGCGCCGACGGCGTTGATGGCGGCGGCCGCGAGCATGGTGCCGCCGACTCCCCAGCCGGTCAGGGCCATGGGGACGAGGTAGGTGCCGACGGCTGCGCCGATACGGCTGGCGGACGAGGCCAGGCCGACGGCGGAGCCGCGTACCTCGGTGGGGAAGAGTTCGTTGGGATAGACCCACTGCAGGATCTGGGTGCCGCCGATGATGATGGCGTACAGGGCGAAGAGGGTCATGATCACGCCGGACGGCGCGTCCGGGAAGATCCCGAGGAGCAGCAGGGCCAGGCCCGACCAGACGAAGCTGTGGATGACCAGGGGGCGTCGGCCTATGCGGTTCACACAGAACAGGGCGACGACACAGCCGAGGAGGAACATCACGGTGATCATGGCCTCGCCGATGTTGGCGAGCCCGCCCTCGAGCTGGAGTGCGTCGAGGATCTTGGGGCCGAAGGCGTAGATGGCGAACAGCGGCACGATGGAACAGGTCCAGAAGACCGAGATGTAGAGCATCCGCCCGCCGTAGCCCGAGCGCAGGATCGCCTTGAGGTCGACGTTCTCGCGCTCTTCCGCCTCGTCCGGCAGGTCGGCGATGCTCACGTCGGGGCCGTAGACCTTCTTCAGGACGGCCTCGGCCTCTTCGGTGCGGCCCTTGTTGGCCAGCCAGCGCGGGGACTCGGGAGTGCCGTGTCGCAGGAGGACGATGATCGTGGCCGGCAGGGCGGCGCTCGCGAGCATCCACCGCCAGGCGTCGTCGCCGAGCGAGGACAGCATGATCTCGCCGACGATGTACGCCGCGGCGGCACCGACGAACCACATGACGACCAGCCCGCCCAGCAGCGGACCGCGGTAGCGGCGCGGGGTGAACTCGGCCAGCAGCGAGGTGGCGATGGGGTAGTCCGCGCCGACCGCCACGCCGATCAGCAGCCGCAGCACGAACAGCCACACCGGATCGTCGGCCCAGAACTGCGCGAGGGAGCAGACGATGATGGCGATCAGGTCGATGGTGTAGAGGAGTTGGCGGCCGAAGCGGTCGGTGAGCCAGCCGCCCGCGAACGCGCCGAGGAAGATGCCGATGAGCGCGGACGCACCGATGAGACCCTGCGCGGAGTCGGACAGGTTCTGCTGGTCGGAGATCTGCACCATGGCGACGCCGATGATGCTCAGGACGTAGCCGTCGAGGAACGGGCCCCCGGAGGAGTACAGCGCCAGTTTCTTGTGGAAGCGCGACAGGGGCGCGTCATCCAGTCGGTTTCCCGCGTTCGGTCCTGCGTTCACGGTCATCACAGCCTCCGGGAGCGGTTCCCGGACATGCCCTTACAGGGTAGGTCCGGGCCACGTCGGTGTTGATGTCTTGAGGATTCGTGGCAGACGCCCGGTCCTGATGCCCCGGTGCAAGCCGGTCGACCGGGCGGGGGAAGTCGTCACGCGTGCCCGGGCAGCTCGCCTGGGTGGTGCCCGCCACCTTAGGATGTGATCACAGATCACACAATGGGTTGGAGTGAAATTCAGATGGAGCTACCGAATGCGATCCCCCGACAGGCGGTGCGGCTGACATGAGCGTTCGTCCAACCTCTGCCACCGACCAGGCTGTTTATGATTCAGTCGTGCGTATGTCCAAACGTGTCGAGCCGTCGATCTCTCTCACCGACCGGGTGTACGCGGTGCTGCACGAGGCGATCACCAGCGGCGAGTATCCGGCCGGCTACCGCCTGCGCATCCGTGATCTCGCCGCCGAGGTCGGAACCAGCGTGATGCCGGTGCGCGAGGCCATCCGGCGCCTTGAAGAGGCCGGCTTCGCCGAACGCGTTCCGAACCGGGGCTCGGTGGTGAAGGGCCAGGACCCCACCGAGCTGCTCCACATCTACGACACGCGCCAGATCCTGGAGGTCGAGGCAGCGCGCCGGGGTGCCGCCCAGATCGGCGAGGCCGAGGTCGGGCGCATGCGTGAGGAGTTCGAGCTGATGCGCCGCGCGATCGACGAGGGCGCAGTCGTCGCGTATCTCGATCACGACGAAGCTCTGCTCGCCATTCTCTACGAGGCGGCCGGCAACCCTGTGCTGTTGAACACCATCCGCACCCTCTGGCAGCACTGCCGCGCCTACAAGATCGTCGGAGCCCGGGCGTCTCTCGACAAACCCGGTGACGACTCGCTCTGGCGATACCAGGAGCAACTGCTCACGGCCGCCCACGCACGTGACGCCGAGGCGGCGGCAACCATCAACACCGAGTCACTGGCCAACGCCACCGACCGGATCAAGGCACAGCTGGTTTCGCGGTAGACGCCCCATCGGACCGGCCCCGGTCGCCGAGGTGCAGCCTAGGGACTTCGGCGCCGCGCGATGATCCGGCCGGTGCGGCGCCAGGCATGTGTGGCCCATTGTCAGCCCCATCGGTTACGGGCCGGTTGCCTATTTGCTACGAATTGCACGACCTGGACAGGCCGTAAGCAATAGGGACGGGCCGCCATGCGCCTGCCCGCCCGTTTCGACGCCTTGATCGTCGCGATCGGCCCTTCGGCTAGCTCCTGAAAATTCCTCACCAGCGAGACTTCCCAGGTCGGAGCAGGTTTCGCAGACAACGATGCAAAAAAGATCTGTGATCACATCTTGTCAGACCTCGACGAAGGTGCGAAGTTACCTGCCATCACCGCGCCCTACCTCATCCGAAACTGGGCCTATGTCGTGATTAATCCACCTCGGGCATTTCAGCCACAGGGAGAGTCATGAAGCGTCTACGCGATTCACGTCTGGTCCGCCTCGGGGCGATTGTCGGTTCCGTTGCCCTGGTCGGTTCAACGGCCGCGTGCGGTTCGTCCTCCGACGGGAGTTCGTCCACTGCCGCGTCGGGGAGCGGGACGCAGAAGGTCGACTCGATCGCCGCCATGGTCCCGAAGTCGATCGCCGACAAGGGGACTTTGACCATCGCCGCCGCCACCTACCCGCCCGCGGTGATCGAGCCCGCCAACGGCGCGACGCCCACCGGCTGGGACGTCGAGAACGTGAACCGGATCGCCGCGGTCATGGGCCTGAAGGTCAAGGTCAGGATCGTCCCGTTCAACGGCATCATCGCCGGTCTGCAGGCGGGCCGTTATGACGGCGCGACCGGGGAGATCTACGCTACGGACGAGCGTACGGAGACCGTCACGTTCGTGACCAACCACGCGTCGGCCGATGCCCTCATGGTGCCGGTCGGCAGCAAGATCACCACCGCCGCCGCGGACACGGATCTCTGCGGTCACACGCTGGCCGCGTCGCTCGGCTCCGCCGAGGCGGCCCTGGCCGACAAGATCGCGGGCAAGTGCAGGAGCGCCGGCAAGAGCGCGATCACCGTCAAGACCTTCGACTCCCAGGCCAACGTCAACCTCGCCCTGCGCGGCGGCCGGGTCGACGCGGCGGTGAGCAGCGCGAGCCAGGTCGCCTACGTGATGAGCCAGACCAAGGGCCAGTTCAAACTGGTCGAGCTGCCCTGGGCCCCCAAGTACAAGACCGGTTTCGTGCTGCCGCGCAATAGCGACACAGAGAAGTTCGCCAAGGCGGTCCAGGCGGCCACCGACCACCTCATCGAGAACGGTGAGCTCCAGAAGATCCTCGACAAGTTCAACGCCGGTCAGGGGCTGATCACGAAGGCCGAGATCCTTCCGTCCCCCGGGAGCAACTGATGAACCCGGCCACCGCCACGGACCCCACCCGCGTGGACCCATCAGCCACCCCGCCCACGGAACTCGTCCCGATGCGGCACCCCGGACGGCGCCTTGCCGCCCTGCTCGTTCTCCTGACCGCGGCAAGCCTGGGCTACTCCGTGCTCACCAACGACAACTTCGAATGGTCGGTTGTCCGGGAGTACCTGTTCAACCACGAGATCATGAAGGGTCTCGGCACCACACTGCTCCTCACCGCGGTGGCCATGACGCTGGGCATCACCCTCGGCATCGTCCTGGCCGCCTGCCGGATGTCGGAGAACCGGGTCCTCTCCTACCTGTCAGGCGCCTACCTGTGGTTCTTCCGGGGCACACCGCTCCTCGTCCAGCTGATCTTCTGGTTCAACCTCTCCGCCCTGTACCCCCGGTTGTCGCTCAGCGTGCCGTTCGGCGGTCCTGAGATCGCCGGCGCGGCCACCAACAGCGTGCTGAGTCTGTGGGCCGTCGCCATCATCGGCCTGACCCTCAACGAGTCGGCCTACATGGCCGAGATCGTGCGTGGCGGGCTGCTCTCGGTGCCCAAGCACCAGACGGAGGCGGCCATCGCGCTCGGCATGAACCGGTGGCTGACCTTCCGCAGAGTGGTCCTGCCCCAGGCCCTGAGAGTCATCGTCCCGCCCACCGGCAATCAGGTCATCGGCATGCTGAAGCACACCTCACTGGTGAGCATCATCGCTCTCGCCGACCTTCTGTACTCGGCGCAGCTGATCTACTCGCAGAACTTCCGTACGATCCCGCTGCTCGTCGTGATCTCACTCTGGTACCTGCTGTGCACCACGGTCCTGTCCTACGCCCAGAGTCACATCGAACGTCACTACGGCCGCGGCGTGCAGGTCGGCCCGCTCCGGCCGGGCGGCCTCGCGAAGCTCAGGTCGCTCGGCTCTCGGCTCTCGAAGCGGTCCCAGTCGAACGACAACCCGACTCCGGCGTGACGAAAGGACCCGTGAACATCTGATGAGCGCAACAACCCCCGCGCCCGGCAGTACCGACACCTCGACGGCAGACCCCATCGTCCGGATCATCGACCTCCACAAGAGCTTCGGCCCGGTCGAGGTCCTCAGGGGCGTCGACCTGGAGGTGCGCCGTGGCCAGGTGGTCGTCATCCTCGGACGATCCGGCTCGGGCAAGAGCACCATGCTGCGATGTATCAACCACCTCGAACGCCCGTCGAGAGGCAGCGTCATCGCGGAGGGCGAGGTGATCGGCTACCGCCTCAAGGGCGGCAAGCTGCACGAACTGCCGCCGTCGGCCATCGCGAAGCAGCGCACCAAGACCGGCATGGTCTTCCAGTCCTACAACCTCTTCCCGCACATGACGGTGATGGAGAACCTCATCGAGGCGCCACGCCGGGTCAAGGGCGTGGACAAGGCCGAGGCCGTGCGTGACGCGCTGCAGGCACTCGAGGAGGTGGGTATGGCCCACAAGGCCGACGTCTACCCGAGCACCTTGTCCGGCGGCCAGCAGCAGCGCGTGGCGATCGCCCGCGCGCTGGTCATGAAGCCCAGCGTCATGCTGTTCGACGAGCCGACCTCGGCCCTGGACCCCGAGTTGGTCGGTGAGGTCCTGAGCGTCATGAAGCGGCTGGCGACCAGCGGTATGACGATGATTGTGGTCACCCATGAGATCGGCTTCGCCCGCGGTGTCGCCGACGAGGTGGTCTTCATGTCCGAGGGCCGACTGGTCGAGAAGGGCCCGCCGTCCCAGGTGATCGACGCGCCCGTCCACGAGTCCACGCGCACCTTCATCAACAGCATCCTGTGACGGCGCGCCGGCCTGTCCCGTGGCCGGCCGGCGCCGTCGACGGTATGCAACGCCACAGTCCTCGGCGGATGCGAAGGCCGGGCGCCGCGCGGTGATCGCTGATGCTCAGATGGCATCCCGAATGGCCCGTTCGAAGTCCTCGACATGGCTGCGGGCGAGCCCAGCCGCCTTGTCGGCGTCACCGGCGACGATGGCATCGATCAGCGGTCCGTGCTCCTCGACATGGCCGGCCATGTCGGACAGCCGGTCGACGAAGAGGCACCAGATGCGGGTGGCCAGGTTGTCGTGGCGGACAAGGGTGTCCTCCAGGTACGGATTGTGCGTGGCGGCGTAGACGGCCCGGTGAACCTGGAGGTCCAGGCGCATGAGGTCGGCGGAGTCCCTCCCGGGGGCGCTGGCGCTGTCCAGTTCCCGCCGTAGCGCCGTCAGGCCGGCCCGGTCCGTGGCCGTGGCGCGCCGCGTGGCCTGGGCGGCGGCCAGGGGCTCCAACTCCAGCCGTACCTCGGAGATATGGGCCAGGTCGGTGATGTTGACCTCGGTGGCGAAGGTCCCGCGCCGCGGATAGGTCGTGATCAGGCGCTCGTACTGGAGCCGCTTGAGCGCCTCACGCACCGGTGTCCGTCCCACGCCGAGAGCCTGCCCCAGCTGATCCTCATTGATCGGCGCGCCCGGACGGATGTCGAGCATGACCAACCGGTCACGAATGGCCCGGTAGGCGCGCTCGGCGAGGGTCAGTTCCTCGTCGACGGGCTCTAGCGCCGTCTGTTGCATGGATGCCCCCTTGACCTGTCCGGCAAGCTCACATACCTTACCGCAGAGCTTGATATATCAGTTGCTCACTAGTCGGTTTTCAGGACGGTGCACAGATGGCAACGCAAACGTCGCTCACCACGCCCACCTCTCCTCTCTCCTTCCCGCTCGGCGAGCTCGACCCTGAGATCGCCGCCGCCGTCGACGCCGAGCTGCACCGCCAGCAGTCCACGCTCGAGATGATCGCCTCGGAGAACTTCGCCCCCGCCGCCGTGATGGAGGCCCAGGGCTCGGTCCTGACCAACAAGTACGCCGAGGGTTACCCCGGGCGTCGCTACTACGGCGGCTGCGAACACGTCGACGCGGTCGAGCAGTTGGCAATCGCGCGGGTGACCGAGCTCTTCGGCGCCGAGGCCGCAAACGTCCAGCCGCACTCGGGTGCCCAGGCCAACGCTGCCGCGATGTTCGCCCTGCTCAAGCCCGGCGACACCATCCTCGGCCTCGACCTGGCGCACGGCGGGCACCTGACCCACGGCATGCGCCTGAACTACGCGGGCAAGCTGTACAACGTCGTGCCGTACCACGTGCGCGAATCCGACCTGCGCATCGACATGGACGAGGTCGAACAGCTCGCCCTCGCCCACCGGCCCAAGATGATCGTCGCGGGCTGGTCGGCCTACCCCCGGCAGCTGGACTTCGCCGAGTTCCGCCGGATCGCCGACGCGGTGGGCGCGTACCTGATGGTGGACATGGCCCACTTCGCCGGTCTGGTGGCCGCGGGCCTGCACCCGAGCCCGGTGCCGTACGCCGACGTCGTCACGACCACCACCCACAAGACCCTCGGCGGCCCGCGCGGCGGTGTGATCCTCAGCCGTGCCGACCTGGCCAAGAAGATCAACTCGGCGGTGTTCCCGGGCCAGCAGGGCGGTCCGCTGGAGCACGTGATCGCGGCGAAGGCGGTGGCCTTCAAGCTGGCGGCGAGCGAGGAGTTCAAGGAGCGCCAGACGCGCACCCTGCGGGGTGCGAAAATCCTCGCCGGCCGGTTGCTGGCCGACGACGTGGCCGAGGCCGGGATCACCGTCCTGACCGGCGGCACCGAAGTCCACCTGATCCTGGTCGACTTGAGGAACTCCGAGCTCGACGGGAAGCAGGCCGAGGACCGGCTGCACCGCATCGGCATCACCGTCAACCGCAACGCCGTCCCGTTCGACCCACGCCCGCCGATGGTGTCGTCGGGCCTGCGGATCGGTACGCCCGCCCTGGCCACCCGCGGCTTCGGCGAGACGGAGTTCCGCGAGGTCGCCGACATCATCGCCGAGACTCTGAAGGGCGAACGCCCCGAGGACGAACTGCGTGCTCGGGTCGAGAAGCTCGCCACCGCCTTCCCTCTCTACTCCCACCTCGACGGAGGCCCGGCATGAGTGCCGCACCGCTGCCGGAGCACCCGGACTTCCTCTGGCGCAACCCCGAACCGAAGCGCTCGTACGACGTCGTCATCGTTGGCGGCGGCGGCCACGGCCTCGCCACCGCCTACTACCTCGCCAAGAACCACGGCATCACCAACGTGGCCGTCCTGGAGAAGGGCTGGCTCGCGGGCGGCAACATGGCCCGCAACACCACGATCATCCGCTCCAACTACCTGTGGGACGAGAGCGCGGCGATCTACGAGCACGCCCTGAAGCTGTGGGAGCAGCTCCCCGAGGAGCTGGACTACGACTTCCTGTTCAGCCAGCGTGGTGTCCTCAACCTCGCACACACCCTGCAGGACGTCCGTGAGAGCATGCGCCGTGTGGGCGCCAACCGGCTCAACGGGGTCGACGCCGAGTGGCTGGAGCCGGACGAGGTCGCCAAGATCTGCCCCATCCTCAACGTCTCGTCCCGCACCCGGTATCCGGTCCTCGGCGCCACCTTCCAGCCCCGGGCCGGCATCGCCAAGCACGACCACGTCGGCTGGGCGCTGGCCCGCCGCGCCGACGAGCTGGGCGTGGACCTGATCCAGGGGTGCGAGGTCACCGGTTTCCTCAAGGACGGCGACCGGGTGGTGGGTGTCGACACCAACCGCGGCCGCATCCACGCCGGCCGGGTCGGCCTCGCGGCCGCCGGGCACAGCAGTGTGCTGGCGGAGCGGGCGGGCGTACGGCTGCCCGTGCAGTCCCACCCCCTGCAGGCCCTGGTCTCCGAGCTGCACGAGCCGGTGCACCCCACGGTCGTCATGTCGAACCACGTGCACGTCTACGTCTCGCAGGCCCACAAGGGTGAGCTGGTGATGGGCGCGGGCGTCGACTCGTACAACGGCTACGGCCAGCGCGGCTCGTTCCATGTGATCGAGCAGCAGATGGCCGCCGCCGTCGAGCTGTTCCCGATCTTCGCGCGGGCCCATGTGCTGCGGACCTGGGGCGGCATCGTCGATGTCACTCCGGACGCCTCGCCGATCATCGGCAGCACCCCGGTAGAGGGTCTGTACGTCAACTGCGGCTGGGGCACCGGCGGTTTCAAGGCCACTCCGGCGGCCGGCTGGACGTTCGCGCACACCATCGCCACAGGCGAACCGCATCCGCTGAACGCCCCCTTCGCCCTCGATCGTTTCACGACCGGTGCGTTGATCGACGAACACGGCGCAGCAGCCGTGGCCCACTGAGGAGGACACCCGTGCTGCTGATCACCTGCCCATGGTGCGGTCCGCGCAACGAGACCGAGTACCACTACGGCGGACAGGCCCATGTCCCCCACCCCGAGTCCCCCGCTGACCTCACCGATGAGCAGTGGGCCGAGTACGTGTTCTACCGCGACAACCCCAAGGGCCCGTTCGCGGAGCGGTGGATGCACAGCATCGGCTGCCGCCGCTGGTTCAACGTCCTGCGCGACACCGCCACCCACGAGGTGCTGACCTCGTACCGACTCGACGAGCCACGCCCCGAGATGCCCCAGGCCGGAGGGAACCGATGACCGACCAGCACTTCCGGCTGCCGCAAGGCGGCCGAGTCGACCGCCGCACCCTGCTGCGTTTCACCGTCGACGGCCGGGAATTGACCGGCCACCCTGGCGACACCCTCGCTTCCGCGATGCTGGCGAACGGGCTCGTCGAGGTTGCCCCCTCGCTCTACCGCAGCCGCCCCCGCGGCATCGTCTCCGCTGGCGTCGAGGAGCCCAACGCCCTTGTGCAGCTGGGCGGTTCGTGCTCGGAGGGCATGCTGCCGGCCACGACTGTCGAGCTGTACGACGGCCTGTCCGCCACCACGCTCTCCGGCATGGGCCGGCTCGACCCCACCCCCGACCCCGCCACCTACGACAAGAAGTGGATCCACACCGACGTCCTGGTCGTCGGCGCCGGACCGGCAGGCCTCGCCGCCACCGCCGCTGCGGCCGGCTCCGGCGCGCGCGTGGTCCTCGTCGACGACCAGCCCGAGCCCGGCGGTTCGCTGCTGTCCGGTGCACAGAGCGACCTGAAGTGGGTCGCCGACGTCCACGCGGCGCTCGGCGCCGCCGCCGAGGTCGTCGTACTGCACCGCACCACGGCCATCGGGTCGTACGACGACAACTACCTGCTGGCCCTGCAACGGCGCACCGACCACCTCGGAACCGCCGCTCCCGAAGGTGTCTCACGTCAGCGGCTGTGGCACATCCGGGCCCGCCAGGTCGTCCTGGCCACCGGCGCACACGAGCGTCCGCTGGTCTTCGCCGGAAACGACCGCCCCGGGGTGATGCTCGCTGCGTCGGTGCGCACGTACCTCAACCGGTACGGCGTGGCGTCGGGCTCGCGGGCCGTGGTGAGCACGACCAATGACAGCGCCTACGATACGGTCGCCGATCTCCACGCGGCAGGCGTCGACATCGCCGCCGTCGTCGACGCGCGCCCCGAACTGTCCGACCGAGCCGCTGAGGTTGCCGTCGCAACCGGCGTGCGGGTGCTGAGTGGCAGCGCGGTCGTCGACACGTCGGGCGACCGGAGGCTCACCGGCGTCACCGTCCAGGCGCTCGACGCCGAGGGGCAACTCACCGGCGCACCACAGCCGTTCGACTGCGACCTGCTCGCCGTCTCGGGCGGCTGGAGCCCGGTGGTACACCTGCACAGCCAACGCCAAGGCAAGCTGCGCTGGGACGAGGACCTGGTCGCTTTCGTCCCCGCCGGGACCGTACGGGATCACCAGGTCGTCGGCGCGGCGAGGGGGACGTACGACCTCGACGGCTGCCGGGCCGAGGGCGCGCGGGCCGGCGCGCTGGCCGCGACGGAGGCCGGGTTCCCGGTGACCGTACCGTCCACCGCCGGTGTGCCGTCCTCGGTCGGCCCGACGCGCGCCCTGTGGCTGGTACCCGCCCCTGACGGCGTACCCGCCACCTGGGACAGCCACCTCGTCGACCTCCAGCGCGATGTCACCGTCGCCGACGTATGGCGCTCCACCGGCGCCGGCATGCGCGGGGTCGAGCACGTCAAGCGCTACACCTCGCTCGGCACGGCCAACGACCAGGGCAAGACCTCAGGCGTGAACGCGATCGGGGTGATCGCCGAGGCCCTCGGCGGTTCCCTGGGCGAGATCGGCACCACGGCCTACCGGGCGCCGTACACGCCGATCGCCTTCGCCGCCCTGGCCGGGCGTGAGCGCGGCGAGCTGTTCGACCCGGAACGCACCACCTCCGTCCACGCCTGGCATGTGGCGCACGGCGCCGAGTTCGAGGACGTCGGGCAGTGGAAGCGCCCGCGGTACTACCCGCAGACCGGTGAGGACATGGATGCGGCTGTGGCGCGCGAGTGCGTGGCGGCCCGTGAGGGGGTGGCGTTCATGGACGCCTCCACCCTCGGCAAGATCGAGATCTGGGGCGCGGACGCGGGCGAGTTCCTCAACCGCATCTACACGAACGCCTTCAAGAAGCTCAAGCCCGGCATGGCCCGTTACGGCGTGATGTGCAAGCCCGACGGCATGATCTTCGACGACGGCGTGACCCTGCGTCTCGACGACAACCGCTACTTCATGACCACCACGACCGGCGGCGCCGCGAACGTCCTGGACTGGCTGGAGGAGTGGCTGCAGACCGAGTGGCCCGAACTCGACGTGCACTGCACCTCGGTGACCGAGCAGTGGACGACGATCGCCGTCGTAGGTCCCAAGTCGCGCGAGGTCGTCGCCCGTCTCGCCCCGGACGTCGATCTGTCCAACGAGGCCTTCCCGTTCATGGCCTTCCGCGAGACGACCCTGGCCTCCGGCATCCCCGCCCGCATCTGCCGGATCTCCTTCTCCGGCGAACTCGCCTACGAGATCAACGTCTCCGCCTGGTACGGCCTGACAGTCTGGGAGCAGGTGTACGAGGCCGGGCAGTCGCACGGCATCACCCCGTACGGCACCGAGACCATGCACGTCCTGCGCGCCGAGAAGGGCTTCATCATCGTCGGCCAGGACACCGACGGCACGGTCACCCCACAGGACGCGGGCATGTCCTGGGTCGTCTCCAAGGCGAAGGACTTCGTCGGCAAGCGGTCCTACTCCCGCGCCGACACCGCCCGCACCGACCGCAAGCAGCTGGTCGGCCTGCTCCCGGCCGACCGCACGACCCGGCTGCCCGAGGGCACCCAGCTCATCGCACCGGACGTCTCCCTGGAGACGGTGCCGGTGCCGATGCTCGGCCACGTCACCTCCAGCTACCACAGCCCGGCCCTCGGCCGCCCCTTCGCCCTCGCCCTCGTCGCCGACGGACAGGCGAGGAAGGGCCAGACGCTGCTCGCCCCGGTGGGCGAGGCCCTGGTGCCCGTCGAGGTGACCGACTTCGTCCTCTACGACCCCGAAGGGACCAAGCGCGATGGCTGAGTCCACGATCGACGCACGGGTGAGCCCGTTGGCGCACCTGGAAGAGCGGATGCGGACCGCCGCCGTCACCGGCGCCCGCGGCGTCACGCTGACCGAGTGGCCGTTCCTCACCATGGTGAACCTGCGCGTCGCCCCCGCCTCCGAAGCGACCGACCGCATCGAGAAGACCCTGGGCGCGGCACTACCCCGCGAGTGCGGCCACACCACCGCATCCGGCCCGCACACGGTCCTGTGGCTCGGCCCCGACGAATGGCTCATCGTGTCCCAGATCGAAGTGGCCGCTGTGACAGCTGAGTTGCTGGAGGCACTCGGGACGGACCCGGGCTCGGTCGTGGACGTCTCGGCGAACCGCACCACACTGGAACTGAGCGGCTCAGCCGCCCGCGAGGTGCTGGAGAAGGGCTGCCCGCTGGATTTGCATCCCCGCGCCTTCGCAGCCGGCCAGGCCGTGTCGACCACGGTGGGCCCCATTGCCGTACTGCTCTGGCAGGTCGACGAAACGCCCACCTACCGGCTGTTCCCCCGGTCCTCGTTCGCCGACTACCTGGCCCGCTGGCTCATCGACGCGATGAGCGAGTACCGCGGCCCCGAGGTCCCCTGATGGCGCTCAGCGCGTTCGACCTGTACTCGGTCGGCATCGGCCCCTCCTCCTCCCACACGGTGGGGCCGATGCGGGCGGCCCGGCGCTTCGTCCGGCGCCTGGACGGCGAGAGCCTGCTGCCGTCCGTCGGCCGGGTGCGGGCCGAACTGTTCGGGTCGCTCGGCTCGACCGGGTACGGCCACGGCTCGGACAAGGCGGTCGTGCTCGGACTGGAGGACGAGGATCCCGCCACCGTGGACACCGACCGCGCCGATGACCGGGTCGCGGAGGTGCGGGACAGCAAGACCCTGCTCCTGGCCGGCAAGCACCGCATCGGCTTCGACAGCGATGTGGACCTGGTGCTGCACCGGCGAAGGTCCCTGCCCGCGCACCCCAACGGCATGGTGTTCCACGCCTTCGCCGACGACGGGCGGCTGTTGGACGAGCGGACCTACTATTCCGTGGGCGGCGGCTTCGTCGTCGACGAGGCCGCCACCGGCGCCGACCGTGTCGTCGCGGACACCACCCGGGTGCGCTTCCCCTTCGACTCGGGGGCCGAACTGCTCGCGCACTGCGCACGGGAAGGCCTCTCCATCAGCGACGTCATGCTCGCCAACGAGCAGGCCTGGCGTCCCGAGGCCGACGTGCGCGCGGTGCTGCTGGACCTGTGGTCCGTCATGCAGGCGTGTGTGGAGCGCGGATGCCAGCGGGAAGGGGTGCTGCCGGGTGGCCTGCGGGTGCCCCGCCGCGCGCCCGCGCTGTTCCAGGACCTCAGCGCGAACGCCGGCAGCCCGGATCCACTGCACGTCATGGACTGGGTGAACCTGTTCGCGCTGGCGGTCAACGAGGAGAACGCCTCGGGTGGCCGCATCGTGACAGCCCCGACAAACGGGGCGGCCGGCATCATCCCCGCCGTACTGCACTACTACACGCGGTTCGTACCCGGGGCCGACGACGACGGTGTGGTGCGTTTCCTGCTGACCGCCGCCGCGATCGGCATCCTGTTCAAGCAGAACGCCTCCATCTCCGGGGCCGAGGTCAGCTGTCAGGGCGAGGTCGGTTCAGCCTGCTCCATGGCGGCCGGGGCGCTGTGCGAGGTCCTCGGCGGGACACCCTCGCAGGTCGAGAACGCGGCCGAGGTCGGCATCGAGCACAACCTGGGACTCACCTGCGATCCGGTCGGCGGCCTCGTCCAGATCCCCTGCATCGAGCGCAACGCCGTCGCCAGCAACAAGGCCATCAACGCGGCACGGCTCGCCCTGGCCGGTGACGGCACGCACAAGGTCAGCCTGGACATGGCCATCAAGACCATGCGCGACACCGGCCGGGACATGAAGGTCAAGTACAAGGAGACCGCCCGCGGCGGCCTCGCCGTCAACGTAATCGAGTGCTGACATGACTGATCTCGCTGATTCCGCCACCGAGCCTGTCGAGCACGTGCTCACCGTCGACTGCCCCGAGGCTCCCGGCATCGTGCACGCCGTCTCGCGGTTCCTCCTCGAGCACGGCAGCGACATCATCGACAACCACCAGTTCGGTGACCGCCGTGACGGCCACTTCTTCATGCGGGTGCGCTTCGCCACCTCCGGCAGCGAGAACAACACGGATACCCTGCGCCGCGACTTCGCCGCCGTGGCCGTCCCCTTCGCCATGCGATGGCACCTCGAAACGGTCAATACCCGGCGCCGCGTCCTGATCATGGTGTCGCGCTACGGCCACTGCCTCAACGACCTGCTTTTCCGCACCCGCAGCGGCGACCTGCCCATCGACGTGGTCGCGGTGGTCTCCAACCATCGCGACCACGAGGAACTCGTCGCCTGGCACGGCATCCCGTTTTTCCACGTGCCGGTCACGCCCGCGACCAAGCCCGAGGCCGAGGCCCGGCTCATGGAGATCATCGACCTGTGCGGCCGACTGGCCGGCTGGACGATCAACATCCACCACTCGTTCCTGCCGAGCTTCAAGGGTGCCAAGCCCTACCACCAGGCACACGACCGCGGCGTCAAGCTCGTCGGCGCGACCGCCCACTACGTCACCGCCGACCTCGACGAGGGCCCGATCATCGCCCAGGAGGTCATCGACGTCGACCACAGCCACACCCCCGATGACCTGGCTGCCATCGGCCGCGACGCGGAGTCGGCGGCCCTGGCCCGAGCGGTCCGATGGCACTGCGAAGGCCGGGTGTTCGTCCAGGGCAGGCGCACGGTAGTTCTCCGCTGACGGTCGGACGCCTCCTTCAGGTCACGCGCTTTGTAGGCGTCCGTCCGGCGCAACGCCAGCATCGGACGTTGCGGAGCGTCGGCAGCGGCTCAGGTACCCCTGGTGGTAGCTCCGCGGGCGCCCATGAATCCTGCGAATGGGCCTGTCGGACAGCGGTGGCCACGCAAGTCCGGGGCGCGTGACGAGCCCTCCCGTCGTTCGCCTCGTCGCCCTGTTGGTCGCGGCCGTCGGCCAGATCAGCGGCGGACGGGCGGACGAAATGTGCGGGGTCCGGGCGACGGCGCGGATCGGTTCCGTCACCGCCATAGCCCGGGCCACTCCGCGCCCGGCAGCAGGGAGACTCGAGTCACCGGCGCCGACCGCATGGCCGAGTCTGTGCTCAGCCGGCCGGTGTCACCCCGCTCGCCACAAGGTCGAGGGCGATGTCGACGATCATGTCTCCCTGGCCGCCGACCAGGCCACGTCGGCCGACCTCCAGCAGCAGCGTGCGGGCGTCGACACCGTAGCGCTGGGCGGCGATCTCGGCGTGGCGCTGGAAGGAGAAGTAGACGCCGTCGTAGCCGAGGGTGACGGTCTCGCGGTCGACCTGGAACGGCCGGTCGCGCAGCGGGCGGACCAGGTCGTCGACGGCGTTGAACGGCATGTGGTTGATCATGTCAGGGGCCGGCGGCCCCTGACATGGGGGTTCCCGTCCGCTATGGGGTGCTTCGCAAGGGGACGATGTCGGCGCGGTCGTGGGGCATAGTCGGCCGCGCGGCTTCTGGAGTGGCCAGCAGGGCGACGATGGTGACCGGCTGCTGGCAGTGCCGACAGTTCCGGGTCGCGGTCGGCTCCAGCAGATCACGAACCACGGCGGGCCGCCGTGAGGACAGGCGGGCGGGTGGTGGCGGAAGTTCGATCCGGGCCGCCATCGCGGGTGGTGGTGCCTGGCCGAGGCGGCGGGTCCGTCGCTCGTCCAGGGCCTGGACGCGGCGGTGCTCGGCCCCACGGGCGGCAGACCATTGAGTAGTTGACGGTGCGGACCCTCTTCCTGGCGTGGAACGGGTTTATCGCAGACGGGCCAGGTCCGGATCAGGCGTCGCCCTGGCGGGAACGCGTTGACGTGGACGATGTGTCGGCAGCGCGCCCGGAGCAAGGTGCCGCAGCACGAGGGCGGCCCTTTCGCCGACCCCGCACACTCGCAGGTCCTCGCAGAACTCGCCAATCCATGACGAAGCCGCGAGAACGGCTGCGGGGAGAGGCCCGGGTGACGCGGGCCCCTCCCTGATTTCAGCTGATTGCGGTCGCCTGTCAGGCTGTGGGCGCCTCGAGGAGGATCTTGCCTGGGAAGGCACTCATCAGCGGGTCGGTGACCGACGCCGGAGCGTAGGTGACCACCATCATCTTGTCGGTCGGCCCGTTGTAGGTGACCACCAGTCCGTATGTCGTGTCGCCGTCGGGTTGGATCGCCTGGTAGACCGCGTCGGTGACCTTCTTGATTTCGGCGGCGGTGAACTGCTGGCTCTTGGCGATGGAAAGCTGGGGCCAGCTGGTCGGTGTCTGCCCGGAGGAGTCGGTCCAGTCGGTCGGTGTCTGCACGTCGAGGTCTCCGGTGTAGTCCGACGGGTAGGTGATCACCGGTCCTACGTCGGGGTCGTCGAAGTACGAGATCGCGCAGTTGTAGTCGGCCAGCTCCTGCAACTGCTCCATTCGCTTCGCGGGCGCGTCGGCCCTGTCATGGACCTGGGACGGCGTCAGGGCGTGGTCGTAGACACGGAAGTCGCGCATCCGGCCCTTGAAGTACTTGTCGTTGGCGTAGAGGGATCGGCCGAGGTAGTTCGCGGTGGTCGTTCCGTTGCCGATCGAGCCCGGGGTGATGGTGACGTTGGTGTTGCGGGCCTTCTCCACCCCGTCCTCGTAGAGGATGCCGGTGGTCCCGGTCTGGGTGTAGGTGACGTGTTCCCAGGCGCCGTGCGGCAGTGTGTAGCCGCCCGAGGGCTGGACGTCCTTCTTGGCCGTGTAGTCGGTGAGGGAGACCGAGGTGCGGAAGGTGTCGCCGGTGGTGAACAGGTAGCCGTTGCCGTTGCCGTTGGTGGCGTTGGAGTTGCCGAGCCCGTACATGAAGTACGGGCTGGTCAGGGTGTTGTCGACCCACACGTCGAAGTCGACGCTGATCGAGTTCAGCCCCTTCATGACGTTGAACGGCATCTGGACGTAGGTGTCGGAGCCGTTGAAGCCCAGCCCCTCCTCACCACCCATGTCGGCGGCGTTGTTGATCCAGCCGTCGCGGCCGTGGCCCGAGGAGTCATGGGCGATCTCGCCGACGGGCTCGTCCAGCTTGTAGTCCAGCAGCAGTCCCTGGGTGCTGCCGGCTTGCGCCGGCCGGCACGCGGGCAGTGCGGCAGGGATGTCCGTGGACCTGTCGATCACGAGTTGGCCGGCGTACTGGGTGGTCAGGGGGTCGGTGACCGAGGCTGGAGCGTTGGTCTCCACGATCACCCGGTCGCTCATCCCGTCGTAGTAGACGGCCAAGGCGTACGTCGTGTCGCCGTCGGGCTGTACCGCGGCGTAGACCGCGTCCTGCAGGACGTTGACCTGATCGGCTGTGAACAGTGGGCTCTTCGCGGTGGTGGGGGTGGGCCAGAGCGTCGGTGTCCGCCCGGAGGAGTCGGTCCAGTCCGGCGGCCGCTGGATGTTGTCGATGTCGCCGGTGTAGTCGGACGGGAAGATGAGGACCGGGCCGATGTTGGGGTCCTCGAACGCCGCGAGCGCGTTGTTGTAGCTGGCCAGGGCCTGCAGCTCCTCCGACTGTAGCCCTATGTCGTTGGCTCTGTCCTCGACCTCGGCCGGGGACAGGGACTTGTTGTAGACGCGGAAGTCGCGCATCCGGCCCTTGAAGTACTTGTCGTTGGCGTAGAGGGATCGGCCGAGGTAGTTCGCGGTGGTGGTTCCGTTGCCGATCGAGCCCGGGGTGATGGTGACGTTGGTGTTGCGGGCCTTCTCCACCCCGTCCTCGTAGAGGATGCCGGTGGTCCCGGTCTGGGTGTAGGTGACGTGCTTCCAGGCGCCGTGCGGCAGTGTGTAGCCGCCCGAGGGCTGGACGTCCTTCTTGGCCGTGTAGTCGGTGAGGGAGACCGAGGTGCGGAAGGTGTCACCGGTGGTGAACAGGTAGCCGTTGCCGTTGCTGCCGCTGGTGTTGCCGAGCCCGTAGAAGAAGTACGGGCTGGTCAGGGTGTTGTCGACCCACACGTCGAAGTCGACGCTGATCGAGTTCAGCCCGGCCATGATGTTGTTGGGCATCTTGACGTAGGTGTTGGACCCGTTGAAGCCCAGCCCCTCGGCACCACCCAGGTCGGCGGTGCCGTTGACCGTGCCGTCAAGGCCATGGCCCGAGGAGTCATGGGCGACCGTGCCGGCGGATTCGTCCAGCTTGTACCGCAGCAGCAGGCCGTCGGTGATGTCGGCCTGCGCCGTGGGAGCGGTCGTCAGCAGTCCGCCGGTGGCGACCAGCGCGAGGGAGCAGGTGGCGACGAGACCGGTCCGGATCCGTCGCATGGGCGAGGTGACCGTCCGGGTTCTCACCCCCGGCTCGTTGTTCTTCAGCATGTGCTGCCTTTCGTGTCGGGATGAGCCGGGTGGCTTCGCCGGCGGATTCTGCCGAGGTGGGCGACGGGAGTGCTTTCACTCCTCATCGGCGACCGGCTTGTTTCGAACGACCGTGGCGCACTGGCGCCAGCCCGTGTTCGTCGAGAAGGGGCGGCGCGGAGAACACCTGGGGCGGCCTGCGCCTGCGGGGCTCGGTCGGGCGGCCGGGCGAACCTGAAGCGCGGCGGATTCAGCTAGTGCAGGGTGAACGGGATGTCGCCGAACGGAATTCTTGCGGAGTTTCACGATCAGCGTGCGCACCGGTTGATTGTCGAACAGCCGCGGGTGTACGGGTTCGCGGGCAGGTCGGGGACGTTCAGGTTCGAATAGAACCCGAAGTGGGAATTCGGATCGCTTTCCGGGTTGTAGAGGATCTGCGCCTGCGCGTGGAAAGGATTCCCGACGAAACGATCGAAGCGGAAGGTGACGGTCCGGGGAATTACATCGCGGCCATCTGCGTGCCCCGTCATTCGGTAGATGCGAACGCCGGTGATCGCCTCTCGCGGAATCCGGTGAACGTAGGCCCATTCATCCTGGACGGTGTACCGGCGAAGCTCCACATTCCCTCGGATCTGATCGGGGATGTACAGCGCGTTTCTCGCCCACATGGGATCGATGACGTAGACGAAGGCCTCCGCGGTAACCTGGCCGTGTTCACAGCTTTCCAGCAGGCCACGCCATGGAATGAGTCCGTATATCCAGATCCGCCCGCGCGAACAGCGTGGGTTCGCCGCCATGGAATTCAGGCGCACCATTCCACCAGTGTGCGCGAACGACTCCGCAACGGATCGCGTGCCTGTCGTCGGGATGTAGTTACTGTTGCGATATCTGTCGCCTCGGACGTGCGAGATTATGTCGTCATTGCTCCCCCACGAGGTGAAGCCGTCGCGAAAGATGTCGTTCGGCAGGCGGGTGTCTCCGCGATACAGTACAGACGGGAAACGCCTCTGGGTGACGAGATCTTCGTTTTCCAGGTTGGGGCAGGAAGACGACCCCTCTCCCGAATGGGAACCGCCAGGGCATTCGGTGATCGATACAGCCTGTGCCGACGGGGCTGCTGTCATCGACAGGAGCCCTTGGAGCAGCGCTATCGCGAGGGCAACCGCGAAGAAAGCAGCGAAAGCACGCTTCCCTTTTCTGGATCTGTTCTTTCCGCGTACATGCACTGTGTTTCGCTTGAACATGTGTCCTCCGGGCTGAATGAGGAGAGTACGAGGGCATACCGGCCCGAGGACGGCTTCCACCGAGACCGGCTTCTTCGAAGCGGTCACGAAACGCCGCCTGGGTGTTGCGCATATGCCGTGTTATGGGCGGGTCGCGCCAGCGACATACGGACATGTGCCGGATAGAGTCACGGTCGAACAGCCGATGCGTTCAGCAGGCGCATGTCACTCGTCCGTCAGATCCGCCGTGCTGGGGCGTCCATGACGGCAAGGATCACAGCGGGGGGCACCCCGGCGCATGCGTCATTCACACGGGTCAGGTACCTGATTTTCCGCCCACCAGGTAGCGATCTGGACGCGGCGGCCGTAGCCGAGCTTGGCCAGGATGCGGTCGACGTGGCCGCCGACGGTGCGTGGGGAGAGCACGAGGGCGGCGGCGATCTGGCGGTTGGTCATGCCCTCGGCCACCAATGAGGCCACCTGCCGCTCCCGCCGGGTCAGCGAGCTCGGGGCCGTGGCCGTGGCCGGGGTGGCCGCCACGACCGCCCCGGCCAGCGCGAAGGCGATGCCCCGGCCGGGGCGGTCGTGGCGGCTGCCCTCCGTGAGGGCCTTCTGGTACGCCAGCGGGCCCAGAGCCCCGACGACCGCCGCCGCGCAGCGCGCATGGTGCTCGGCCAGATCAGGGCCGAACACGGAGAGCTTGGTGCCGGTGTCCCGCCACAGCGCGCGCACCGCGCCCAGCAGCCGCCCCGCCCGCTCGTGGTCGTCGCCGGCGGCGCTGATCCAGGCGTGCAGCTCCAGCAGCAGCGCGGCCCCGACGTAGTCGTTGAAGTCCCGCTGGATCTCCAGCCCGGCGCGGGTCAGCACCATGGCCACCGCCAGGTCCCCGCGCGCCAAGGCGTCAAGGCCCAGCGCCCACAGCGCGTATGCGCGGTTCAGGCCCTCACCGTGGGCCTGTGAGATGGCGACCGCCCGCCTGGCGGTCTCGGCCGCGCGGGGGTCACCGAGGAGGGCCTGGGTTCTGGCGAGCTGGAACAGCCAGAAGACCGTCGTGGCCTCCTCTCCCAGTGCCGTGTGAGCGGCCACCGCGTCCTCGAAGAAGGAGACGGCCTCCTCGGGGTGTCCGCGGAACAGCGCCAGCGTCCCCCGGAAACCGAGGACGTTCGCGCGTACCGTCGCATCGTCGAGCTGCTCACCCAGTTCCCCTGCCTCGGTCAGCCACTCGTCCGCCGCGGCGGGATCGCCCTGCAGCAACGCCACCCAGGCGGCGGCCCACAGCGCCCGGGCCCGGGCCGAGGTGGGTTCGGGCGCGCCCGCGAGCGCCCGGTCGAGCCGGCGGCGGCCCTCGCCGAGGTACCTGTCGGCGCACCAGTGGTAACGCAGCGCCGCGGCCAGCGCCAGCTCCGCCTGCGGGTCGCCGCCATGGCTCAGTGCCGCCAGCAGATCGTTGTGTTCGGCGCGCAACCGGGCCAGGGTCTGCTGCTGTCCGGGGCCGTACCACGTGTCGGCGGCGCGTTCGGCGAGGGCCAGGTAGAAGTCGCGGTGCTTCGTCAGCAGCCGCTGTTCCTCGTCGGACTCGGCGAGCCGCAGTCTTCCGTAGTGGCGAATGGTCTCCAGCATGCGATAGCGCGGCAGACCTTCCTGCTCGGTGGCCAGGACGATGGACTGCCCGACCAGCCGGTCCAGGAGGTCCACCACCTCGTGCCGGGCGATGCCCTCTCCCACACAGACAGCCTCGACCGCGTCCAGGGTGAAACCGCCGACGAAGACGGACAGCCGGTTCCACAGCAGCCGCTCGGCCGGACCGCACAACTCGTAGCTCCAGTCGACCAGGGCCCGCAGCGTGCGCTGACGGGGTCGCGCTGTCCGGCTGCCGCTGGTGAGCAGGGTGAAACGGTCCTCCAGACGGTCCACCGCCTGGTCCACGGTGAGAGTGCGCAGCCGGGACGCGGCCAGCTCGATGGCCAGCGGCAGCCCGTCCAGGTCGGCGCAGAGCCGGGAGGCGCCGGCATGGTTCAGTTCGGTGATCCGGAACTCCGGCCGCACAGCGGTGGCCCGGTCCCGAAGGAGTTCGACCGCCTCGTCCGGCACCGACAGCGGCGGTACGACGAGGACGTGCTCGCCCGCGATGCCCAGCGTCTGCCGGCTCGTCGCCAGAACGCGTACCTCAGGGGCGGCCGACAGCAGCGCCTGGGCCAGCTCGGCGCACGCGTCGACCAGATGCTCGCAGTTGTCCAGCACGATCAGCGCCCGGCGCCCGGCCAGATACCCCGTGAACTGCTCCAGCGCGGGCCTCGCGCCCAGTTCCGGCACGCCGAGTGCCGCCGCGGCGGCGTCCGCCACTGCGATCGCCTCCCGCACCGGAGCCAGATCGACCAGCCACACCCCGTCCGCGAAGGCCTTTCTCGACTCGGCGGCCGCCTCGAGCGCCAGCCGAGTCTTGCCCACGCCACCCATTCCGGTGAGCGTCAGCAGCCGCGCCGGACCCAGGACACGGCGGATCTCGGCGATGAGATGCCGACGGCCGACAAAGCTGGTAAAGGCCGCAGGCAGATTGCCCGCTTCGGAGATCATGCTGGTCACGCCGCGCCCTCACCTTCTTCCCTTCGCGGAATCGCCTCGTTCCGGGCAACCCGCCGGTCGGCACGCGCCGCACACTGTGCGACACACGCACGTCGCGGTCACCCCGGCCGTTAGCCATACGAAGGTGCCGCGCACGTGCGCACGCCTGTACGACAGCGCCACCGTAATCCACAGCCCGCGCACAGACAGCTGTGCCCCTGGTCACACGAATGGGCGCGGCAAGGCAGTCGGGCCTTTACCTGGGCACCGGGACCTCATCCCCGCGCGGCTGGAAAATCGTTGAAGGCGACCCGTATGCGTCCTGACCCGCACTGAGCCCGTCCAACAGGAGGTCCCCGAGCTGGGAGACGAGGTCCGGCGACGGCGCGGATCGGTTCCGTCACCGCCATGGCCCGGGCGCCCTCGACTCACGGCAGCAGGGGGGAGGCTCGGGCCACCGGAGCCAGCCGACATGGCCGAGTCTGTGCTCAACCAGCCGGTGTCGCCCCGCTCGTCACGAGGTCGAGGGCAATGTCCACGAGCATGTCCTCCTGGCCGCCGACCAGGCCACGTCGGCCTACCTCCAGCAGCAGCGTGCGAGCGTCGACACCGTAACGCTGGGCGGCGATCTCGGCGTGACGCAGGCAAGAGGAGTAGACGCCGCCGTAGCCGAGAGCGTCCTGGAGGGCGAACAGGTCGCAGCCGTGCTTCCAGTCCTGCAGGTTGGCCACGGCGATCAAGGCCTCGATGGGGCAGTTTCCGGCTCCGGCGCCCTGCCCGGCGAGGGAGGCGTCGACCCGGGTCACGCCCTCCTCGACGGCGATCACACTGTTGGCGACCGACAGGGAGAGGTTCTCGTGCGCGTGGATGCCGATCTCGGTGGTCTCGTCGAGCGCGTCCCGGTAGGCGCGGACGCGCTCGCGCACTCCGTCCGGGGTGAGCCGGCCGCCGGAGTCGGTGACATACACGCAGTGCGCGCCGTAGGACTCCATCAGCTTGGCCTGCGCGGCGAGTTGGGATGCCTCGGCCATGTGGCTCATCATCAGGAAGCCGGAGACGTCCATGCCGAGCTCGCGGGACTTGGTGATGTGCTGGGTGGAGATGTCGGCCTCGGTGCAGTGAGTGTCGACGCGGACCGAGCGGACGCCGAGGGCGTGGGCGCCTTCGAGTTCGGCGATGGTGCCGATGCCGGGCAGGAGGAGGGTGGTCAGGACGGCGTTGTCGATCGCGTCCGCGGCCGCCTCGATCCACTCCCAGTCGGTGTGGCTTCCCGGGCCGTAGTTGAGCGAGCCGCCGGCGAGGCCGTCGCCGTGGGCGACCTCGATGGCGTCGACGCCGGCCGCGTCGAGTGCGGCGGCGATGCGACCCACGTCGTCGGGGTCAATGCGGTGCCGAATGGCGTGCATGCCGTCCCGGAGGGTGACGTCCTGGATGTAGAGCTTGCGGTTCATCGCTGGGCCTCCGCGAACGACTCGGCGACGCGCAGGGCGGCCGCGGTCATGATGTCGAGGTTTCCGGCGTAGGCCGGCAGGTAGTGGACGGCGTCCTCGACCTCGAGGAACACTGAGATCCGGGTGGTCACCGGACCAGCGCCGTTCGGCACCAGGGTGTGCACCGGCTCGGAAGCGTCCACGGGGGTGAACTGCACCTCCTGCTTGAGGCGGTAGCCGGGCACGTACTGGGTCACCCGCTCGGCCATCTCCTTGACCGAGGCGCGCACGACGTCCTCGTCGCCGGGGAGGCAGAGGACGGTGTCCCGCATGATCAGCGGTGGCTCGGCGGGGTTGAGGATGATGATCGCCTTCCCGCGGGCCGCTCCGCCGACGCTCTCGATGGCGTGGGAGGTGGTCTCGGTGAACTCGTCAATGTTGGCGCGGGTGCCGGGTCCGGCCGACTTGGAGGCGATGGAGGCGACGATCTCCGCGTAGTGGACGTCGGTCACCGCGGAGACGGCCGCGACCGTGGGGATGGTGGCCTGTCCGCCGCAGGTGACCATGTTGACGTTGTCCGCGCCCGCGGCGAGTTGGTCGTCGAGGTTGACCGGCGGTACCACGAACGGGCCGATGGCCGCGGGCGTGAGGTCGATGCGCTTCTTGCCGTATGGGCCCAGCTTGTGGGCGTTGGCGATGTGGGCCTTGGCCGAGGTGGCGTCGAAGACGATCTCGATGTCGTCGAAGTGCTCCATCGCGATCAGTCAGTCGACGCCCTCGTGCGTCGTGGGGACCTTGAGGCGGGCGGCGCGGGCCAGGCCGTCGGAGGCCGGGCCGATGCCGACCATGGCCCCGACCTCCAGGGTGTCTGACAGGCGCAGGATCTTGATCATCAGGTCGGTGCCGATGTTGCCGGAGCCGATGATGGCGACCTTGGTCTTCGACCTCTTGGATGTCTTGGACGTCTCGGGGGAAGTCATGCGTCCCTCTTCTCGGAGAATACGGCGGTGACCTCGCCGAGCGAGCTGAGGTCGGCACGGATCCGGGTGCCGGGCGGGGCGGCGACCATGGGACCGAGCGCACCGGACAGGACGACCTGGCCGGCGCGCAGCGGCTCGCCGAACTCCCGCGCGGTGCGGGCCAGCCAGGCCAGGGCGTTCAGCGGGTCGCCGAGGCATGCGGCGCCGGAGCCCTCGGAGACGAGAACGTCGTCGGCGTATATCCGCATGGTGGTCTCACGGGGTTCGAACTCGCCGAGGGTGAGGCGGTGTTGGGCGAGGACGAACAGTCCACTGGAGGCGTTGTCCGCGACCGTGTCGGTGAGGGAGATGTCCCAGTCGGCGACGCGGCTGTCGACGATCTCCAGCGCGGCGACCGCGTAGTCCACAGCCGCCCGGATCCGCGCCGGGTCGAAGTCGCCGTCGGCCAGGTCCTCCCTCAGCACGAAGGCGATCTCCGCCTCGGCCTTGGGCTGCAGCAGCCGCCCGGACGGCACCACGGGCAGGCCCGAGACGTCCATGTCGGCGAAGAGCACGCCGAAGTTGGGAGGGCCTGCCCCCGCTTCGGCTTTCGCCGGACCGGCCAGACTCGGGCAGCACGCTGAGCGCGGTCCCGCCGCTTGGACGTTGCACAACGGTGAGCCATCGGTTCGCATCCGTGAGGGTGGCGCTAGCCGGGAGTGCCGAAGGGAAGACTGTTGACGCTGAACACGTCGATGCCAGACACCGCCACGTCGTCGCCATCAGTGCACGAGCGGCGGACATGCTCGCAAGCCGGGCCGGCCAGTCCGTCATACAAGGTGGCGAACAGTTCCCGCGCCTCGGCTCTCGTCCAGCGCGAGGGCATCAGTTCTGCCGGGACCTTTGGGTCCAGCATAAGAAAGCGCCTGTAGTCGTCTATGACACCTTTCGCGCCCGCAGCGCTTCCCTGCCGTGGAGGTCCCCGGCTCCCAGACTCCCGAGCGAAGGTGTCCAGCGCGCCATGAAGTCCTCGTACGCTGTGGCGATGCCAGTCAGGTCCCAGGCCTCCAGCGGGTCTCGTTCGGCGGTGCTGCCGAGCTCGAACCTTCGAGCCTGGAACGCGGTGCCCGTGGTGGAACCGAGGTCGGAAACGATCTGGTTCGTCTGCTCGGCGACAGGGCGGGGGGAGACCCACAGCCCGTCGAACAGCGGGGCGTAGCCCAGCCGTCGGAGGCGGCCGCGTAGTGCTCGCCTGTCCGCGCTCCGTTCCTGGGGCATGGTGCACGCGACAAGTCGCCAGGTGCCGTCCCAGGCTTCAGCCTGCTGGACGAACGCGACGACCTGCCTTCCACCGACGAGCAGTGCCTGCGCTGCTGCAGGCGTGAGCTGGTAGGGCGTGCGTCGCCCTTGTCTGACGGCTTGGACGACGCCCCGACGGGCGAGACGGTTGATCGCGGTGCGAGCCCCGTCGGTGGTCACGCCGAATTCGCCGAGGAGCGATACGAGGCCGGCCGACGGGATCCAGGCGTGGTGCCGCAGCGTGTAGTCAGCGAGCAGGGTCACGGTGAGGCTCTGCGGGTTACCGCCGGCCTGCCGACGTGGGAGGGACGCGCCTTCGAGAGCGACATCCGGAAGGAGCTCCTGGATGTCGAAGTCAATGGGGTCGCTCAAGGCGGCTGCTCCTTGCCGGCGTCGGGTCCGGAGCGGGAGAGGTACTCTGCACCAGCTACCACCCGGTTCGCGAGGCACAGTCCTCGGGGTTGCCCGGCGTCTACGTGAACATCCACGGCGGTGGATACGTGTGGCGTCACGCCGACCAGGACGACGCGCTGTGCCAGTACGTGGCCCATCACGCTGGCTGCCTGGTGCTCACGTGGACTACGACGTCGCGCCGCAGAGGCCCTTTCCGACGGCGGTGCTACAGGCCTATGGCGCCACCGCATGGGCGTCCCGGCAGGCATCTCTTGGCTGGGACGGGTCCCGGCTGGCAGTCGGCGGCCAGAGCGCGGGTGGCGCTCTGGCCGCGGGCGTGGCGCGGCTCACCCGGGAGCGACGCGATTTCACCCCACTGCTACAGGCCCTCCTGTATGCACCGCTGGACCTGGCGACCAACCCCACACTGAAGCAAAGCCGTACCGCCAAGCCCCGCATCAGCCCCGTCTTGTCGAACACCTTCGCAGCGGCTTACATCCCAGACCTAGGCACCCGGGCCGATCCGCTCGCGTCCCCGGCACTCGCCACCAACCTCGAAAGCTGCCTCCAGCGCTAGTCATCACAGCGGAGCTGGACAGCCTTCGGGACGAGGCGGATGGCTTTGCCAAGGCACTCCAAGGGGCTGGCGTGCCCGTCACGCACCGCGTCATCGCAGGCGTCGATCATGCCTTCACGCACAGCGGCCCGATCGGCCCCGCGGTGGAAGCTCTCGACCTCCTCGCTCGGACGGTTCGCGACTCCCTTGGTACCTGACTGCTCCTCCCCCTGCAGCGCGGCCCCTCTTCCAGCTCTCGCTTCGAGCCCTGACGTGCCCATGGTTCGTCCGTTCGGAGGCCATCTCCATCGCGGCCGCGTTGGCTGTACCGGTGACCAGGCTGGTCCCCGAGCGAGAGCAGATCGTGACCGCGCAGCGGGCGGACGAGGATCGTGGCGCGCGGCCCTCTTGCCCGGCATCGCCGTTTCCTCCCCAGCCGCGCTCTGGGAATACCTCACGGAGTGGGCACGTAGATCGGACCGCGCTCGCGAACGGGGGCGAGCAGTTCCTCGGAGCAGACCTCTTCCGGGGTGGCCTGCGAGATGGGTCGGCGCACCTGCCCTGGGTAGCCAAGCGCTTCGAGAACTGCGGGTGAGATGTAGTACGCGGAGGTCAGCGCGAAGACGACCGCCTCGATGTCGAGGTCGGCCCAGGTTTCGATGTCCTCGAGCGTGCAGGAGTCGCTGGTGGCGGCCGCAGCGCCAACGGCCTTGAGGGGATCGATGAGTCGTGGGTCAGCCGCAAGCACGCGGTCCAGCCACACCTCATGGACCCCGACACTACGTGCGGACGGAAGCTTGCCTGCGCCGGGCAGAATCACATCTGCGACTTTGGCCAGTCCTGATCGCGCGCGCTCGTCAAGAGCAGGTACGTCAGTTTCGACGCTGTTCATGCCGGAATCCTTTGGTCGCTCGCGGTTTCCATCATGTGCTCGACCGCTCGTGCCGCGAAGGCCACGATCGTCGGCGTCGGGTTCACCGAGGACGAGGTGACGAACACGCTGCCGTCCAGGACGAACAAATTGGGCACGTCGTGGGATCGTCCATACCCGTCGACCACGGACGTCGCCGGGTCGTCACCACACCGAGCTGTTCCCAGCAGGTGCCAACCAATGGCAGGCAGGTAGGGAATCTCCTTGGTTTCGACCGCGCCGGCGGCCCGGTGCGCCTCATGCATCCGTTCGAGATTCCACTGCATGTTGCGCCGGCTGTCCTCGGAAATGCGGTAGGTCAACTTCGGCGCAGGTATGCCGGACCCGTCAACGAGATCCGGACTCAGGGTGACCGCGTTGTTCTCGTCGGGCAGGTCTTCGATCTCCGCTCCCCACTCGAATGAGCGTCCGAGGGCGCGCTCGACGATCGCTTGTCCCGCCGCCCCCGTACGTTCCGCCAGCGGCAGGTCCGAATAGCGCATGAGAAGCTCCATCGGGCCGGGGATCGGGTTCGCGCACCACTTGGCTCCTCTCGCGAAGCCTCGTTCGAGGTCTGTCTCGGCGAACTGCAGGGACTGCAGGACAGAACCGAACGGACCGAGCCAGCTTTCCAGCGCCTCTTCGTAGACACCTACGACGCCCACATAGGGATGCATCATCAGGCGTTTGCCCACCAAGCCGGATGAGTTTGCGAGGCCGTCGGGGAACAGGTTGGACGTGGACAGCTGCAGGAGGCGAGGCGTCCCGATGCCGTTGCCACACACGACCACCGCTGAGGCGCGAGTGTGTTGCTCGTTGCCGTCGACATCGAACCAGGTGGCCCCATTGGCGAGTCCCGCCCGATCGACGGTGATCTCGCGTACACGGGCCTCGGTGATCAACGTGACCCCGGCAGCAAGGGCCGCCGGCCACATCGCCACGTCGAACGACGACTTGGCGCCTTCCGGACAGCCGGACATGCACGTCGCCCAGCGCGCGCACGCGCCCCGGTCGCCGTGGTTCTTGGTGTTGATCGCGAGCGAGCTGGGCCACCAGTGCCATCCGAGCTTGTTCATGCCCTCCGCGGCCTTGCGGCCGATGCGGCCGATGGGGACCGGAGGCATCGAATGCTCCAGCCCCGGAGGAAGTGCCGGGTCGCCGGCCAGTCCGGACGTCCCGACCATCTCGCTCAGCAGATCGTAGTAGGGCGCGATCTCCTCGTACGTGAAGGGCCAGTCGTCGGCGACTCCGTACAGACTCTTCACTCTGAAGTCGGAGGGCACGAAGCGGGGCCACTCGGCGCCCCACAAGACGCTGCTTCCTCCGACTCCGTTGTAGTTGAGCGGGTGCATGTCGGAGTCTGCAACATCGCAGGGGTAGTCCCAGCGGTTCCGCCGCACGTTCGGGTCCGGTGACCAGGAGCTGGCGATGAAGACGTCACGCTCGGGCTTCTGGCTGGGGTAGTCCAATCGATTCACCCAGCCGCCCTGCTCGAGGCACGTCACTCGGAAACCACTCTCCGCGAGGATGCGTGCTGCTGTCGATCCGGAGGGGCCGGCACCAATGATGAGCACATCGGTCCGGGTGGCGTCGGCGGGCCGACCGAGTTCTGTCATGAGAGTCCTCCGCACTGGGCGCCTACCTGACGATGCACCGGGTGACATCTGGGCACATCAGACACTTGACGTGCTTCACGCTACGCACCGGGGAATCGCATCGGTACTGGAACAGGACCGAGCGGCGACGTGCGTGCTGTGAACTTTCCAGTGGGGCTGCGCTGTCGTCGTTCCGTGAACCGTGACCCCCTATCGGTCGATGAAAAGTGACCCCTTCCGTGATCAAGTGATCAGTCTGGCTCCATGGGAGTCAGGTGGAAGAGGTGATCGGTGTGGAGGACTGGGCTGAGATCCGGCGGCTCCACCGCGCGGAGGGCATGTCGATCAAGGGGATTGCGCGGCATCTGGGGATCGCCCGGAACACCGTACGGCGGGCCGTGGCCAGCGACGATCCGCCGAAGTACCGGCGGGCGCCGAGGGGCTCGATCGTGGACGCGGTGGAGCCGGCGATTCGTGAACTGCTGGCCCAGTACCCGCGGATGCCCGCGACGGTGATCGCCGAGCGGATCGGGTGGGAACGGTCGTTGTCGGTGCTCAAGCGGCGGGTGCGGGAACTGCGTCCGGTCTATCTGCCGGCGGATCCGGTCTCGCGGACGGCGTATCAGCCCGGCGAGCTGGCTCAGTGTGACCTGTGGTTCCCGCCGGCGGATATCCCGCTGGGCTTCGGGCAGACCGGCCGCCCGCCGGTGCTGGTGATGGTGGCCGGGTACTCGCGGGTGATTACCGCGCGGATGCTGCCGTCGAGGCAGGCCGCCGACCTTGTGTCCGGGCACTGGGACCTGCTGTCGGGCTGGGACGCGGTGCCGAAGGCGCTGGTCTGGGACAACGAGGCGGCCATCGGCTGGCGCCGCGAGGGACGGGCCGTCCTGGGGCATGAGTTCGCCGCGTTGGCCGGGCTGCTGGCCTGCAAGGTGATCCTTTGCCGGCCCCGCGACCCAGAGGCCAAGGGTCTGGTCGAGCGGGCCAACGGCTACCTGGAGACGTCGTTCCTGCCCGGCAGGGTGTTCATCTCCCCGGCCGACTTCAACACGCAGTTGGCCGCATGGCTGGAGGTCGCCAACCGGCGGGTGCACCGCACTCTGGAGGCCCGTCCGGCCGAGCGGTGGGAGGCCGACCGGGCCGCGATGCTGCCGCTGCCGCCGACCGCACCGCCACGCTGGTGGCAGACCTCGGTGCGGATCGGCCGGGACCACTACATCCGCCTGGACACCTGCGACTACTCCGTCCATCCGGCCGCGATCGGACGGGTCGTGCGGATCGAGGCGGACACCGAAACGGTGCGGGCTCATCTGGACGGCCGCCTCGTTGCCGAGCACGCGCGCTGCTGGGCCCGCCACCAGACGCTGACCGATCCGGACCACGCCGATGCCGCCACGGCGATGCGCAGCCAGTACCGCCACACCGGGGCCAGTGCCGCGGCGGTGGAGGTCGCCCAGCCGGATCTGCCTGCCTACGACCGCGTCTTCCAGCTGATCGAGGGCGGCGGCGGAGAGGAGTAGAACTCATGGCCACCCGCACCGCCAGGTCCCGGGACATCACTGCCGAACTGGCCTTCCTCAGCCGTGCATTGAAGGCACCGGCCCTGCTGGACGCCGCCGACCGGCTCGCTGAACGCGCCACCGCGGAGTCGTGGACGCATCAGGAGTATCTGGCAGCCTGCCTGCAGCGCGAGGTCGCCGCCCGCGAAGCGCATGGCGGCGAGGGCCGCATCCGCGCGGCCCGCTTCCCCGCCCGCAAGACCTTGGAAGAGTTCGACTTCGCTCACCTGCGCGGGCTGAAACGGGAGGCGGTGGCCCATCTGGGCACCCTGGACTTCATCACCGGCAAGGAGAACGTCGTCTTCCTCGGCCCGCCCGGCACCGGCAAGACGCACCTGGCCATCGCTTTGGGCATCCGCGCCTGCCAGGCCGGACACCGCGTCGCGTTCGCCACCGCCTCCCAGTGGGTTGACCGCCTGGCCGCCGCCCACACCACCGGAAAACTCCAGGACGAACTGCTGCGTCTCGCGCGCGTTCCCGTCCTGGTGATCGATGAAGTCGGCTACATCCCGTTCGAACCTGAAGCAGCGAACCTGTTCTTCCAGCTGATCTCGGGCCGCTACGAACGCGCCTCCGTGATCGTGACCAGCAACAAGCCGTTCGGACGATGGGGAGAGGTCTTCGGCGACGACACCGTCGCCGCCGCCATGATCGACCGCCTCGTCCACCACGCCGATGTGCTCTCCTTGAAGGGAGACTCCTACCGGCTCAAAGACCGCGACATCGGCCGCACACCAATCGCGGCAACCGGATGAACAACCGCACACGGGGTCAAAACTCACCGACCCCAAGGGGGTCCAGGTTCAGAGACCGCCGACATGCGCCAAGCCTGTTTCCGCAGTTCAGTACTACTCCAGGTCACCGGGGTCGGACAGGCCACTCGTATCCACCACCTGAAGCGGAGCCTTCTGCGCCGAAACGCGCGTCGGTGTCGGCGTAGCGGGTGAGGCGGTCGGGCTGTAGGTCGGGATGGCTTTGACCAATTCGCGCGTGTAGTCGTCGGTGGGCGAGTCGAAAAGCTGGGCGACCGAGCCGATCTCTCTGACGACGCCTTGCTTCAAGACGAGTGCACGATGGGCGACAGCGCGGACGACCGCAAGATCATGGGTGACGTACACCACCGAAGTTCTGTGTTCTGCAGACAACTTGGACAGAAGGTCGAGGATCGCGGCTTGTACGGACACGTCGAGTGCTGAGGTGATCTCGTCGGCCAGGATCAGCCGTGGGTTCGTGACGAATGCGCGGGCGATGGCGACACGCTGCTTCTGCCCGCCGGACAGCTCGCCAGGGTACCGATGAAGCATCGTCTCCGGCAGGTTGACGTCGGCCAGGATCTGGCGGACGCGATCTTCCCTGTCGGCCTTCGAGGATTCCGGTTGGAAGAGTTGAAGGGGCCGCGAGACGAGGCTCATGACGTCATGGCGCGGGTTCAGGGACATGTCCGGGTTCTGAAAGATGATCTGCACGTCACGCCGCATTGAGCGCGGCCGCTTCCTGGCGTCAGGAGCAAGTACGGCTCCATCGAAGCGGACGTCACCTCCGGAGCGCGGGTGAAGCCCCGCGATGGCACGAAGCAGAGTTGACTTCCCACTGCCGGATTCGCCGACGACAGCAAGCGTCTCGCCTCGTGCGACTCCGAAGGTGATTCCCTTGACGACCGGAGTCGCGTGACCGTGCGAACGGTACTCACACCACACGTCGTCGACGGCCAACAGCGATCCCGGATCCTCGATGACTCCGAGAGCCGGAGGTCGCTCGCTGACCGACAGCAGTTCGTGACTGCCGGCACGCATGCACCGGACGCTGTGAGTGGGGCTCACCGGCAACAGGTTCGGGTTGGACTGCCAGCAGCTCTCCACGCTGAACGCGCATCGTGGCGCGAAGGGACACGCTCCATCGACGACAGCGGGCGGTGGGGCACCGGGGATCCCGGACAATGCCCGAGTGCCGGTCGGGTCGGGAACCGCCGCGAGCAGCGCCCTTGTGTAGGGGTGCTCCGGGTTCGACATCACATCTTCAGCCGAACCGGACTCGACGACCTGGCCCCCGTACATGATCGCGATCCGGTCGGAGACATCCGCCAGAAGCGGCAGATCGTGACTTACGAAGAGGGCGGCCGCCTGGTGCTCCTCGATCAGCCGCTTCAGAAGCTCGACGATCCGAGCCTGTGTCGTCACATCCAGGCCCGTCGTCGGCTCGTCGAGGATCAGCACCTCGGGGTTGCACGACAGGGCGATCGCCAGGTTGATCCGCTGTTGCTGGCCACCACTGAACTGATGCGGATAGCGTCGGAGCGCCGCCTCCGGATTCGGGATGCCGACCCCGTCCAGGAGCTCGACCTGCCGGTCGTGCAGCGCTCGCCCCTTCAGGCCGAGGTGTAGCTCCATGGGTTCGGCCATCTGACGTGCGATGGTCAAAGCCGGGGTCAACGCGTTCGACGAGGCCTGGGGTACGTAAACGACCTTGCTCCCCCATATCCGTCGAAGTCTCGGAAGGGGAATGCCCAGCAGATCGACGTCACCGAGCTTCGACTCGCCGCCGAGCACACGCATTGCCCCGGGGCGATAGCCGATCGCCGCCAGCACCGCGGTGCTCTTACCGCAACCGGATTCACCGGCGACTCCTAGGATCTTTCCTCGCTCCAGTGTGAGGTCGACGTCACGCACGACCGTGTTCGTGTCGCCGTTCCGCTGGCCGTACCCGACCGAGAGCCCGCGCACCTCGAGCGCGATCGAGGCGGTCATAGCATCGAGTCCTTTGCGGTGTCGTTGTTCACATGGCGGATGATCGAGTCGGCGATCAGGTTGAGGCCGACCGACAGCGCGGCGATGCCGATGACCGGCGCGAGTGCTGCCCAGGGCTGCACCTGGACGTATCCCAGGCTGCTCGCGACCGACAGACCCCAGTCGGGCGACGGGGGCTGAGCTCCGAGGCCCAGGAAGTTGAGGCCGGAGACGAAGATCACTCCGTAGGTCACCCGGAGGGCCAGATCGGAGATGAGCGGGCCGGCGATGTTCGGTGAGATCTCCCGAACGACGATGGGCACCGCACGCTCACCACGTGCCCGTGCGGCCTGTACGAAGTCGGCGGTGACAACAGCCAGCGTCGCGCCCCGAGCGACGCGCCCGATCTGCGGTAGGTAGATCACGGCTATCGTGACCAGCAGGACCTGGTTCGACGAACCGAAGCCGGCGATGACCGCGAGGGCGATGAGCAGCGGGGGCAGGGTGAGAAGAATGTCGAACACACGGGCCACCACCGCGTCGAAGACCCCTCCCACGTAGCCCGCGACCATCCCGAGCAGACCCCCGGAGATCGTCGCGAGCGCAACGGACGCGAGCGGAATCAGCAGCACTGTCCGGCCACCCGACAGGAAACGGCTGAAGACGTCCCGGCCCAAGTTGTCGGTACCGAACGGCAGGCCGCTACTGGGCGGTGAGAGCGGCAGTCCGACGGCGACCTCGTCGGGTGCGTGGGGAGCCAGCGCTGGGCCGAAGATGATGGCCAAAAGGATCACGCAGACGATGGCGAGCCCGGAACGTCCCGACCAGGTGTGGGTGATCGCTCGCAGGAACCCCAGCCTCCCTGCCGGCCTGCGACCGTGCAGAGCTGCCACGGGCATGGAGTCAACACTCATTTGACTGCCTTCAATCGTGGGTTGAGGTACGTCACAGCGACATCGGCCACGAGGCCGAGCACGATGAACACCGCACCCAACAACACCGTGATCGCAAGAGCCGAGTTGGTGTCGCCTTGCACGATCGCCTGGACCAGAAGCCGCCCCAGCCCCGGGAAGGAGAAAACGTTCTCAACGATGATGGCGCCCCCCATGAGGTAAATGATGTTGAGCGCGACGGCGTTCACGAGTGGGACCGCCGCGGAACGCGTAGCGTGCCCCCACACGACGCGGCGCCGCGGCAGCCCCCGCAGCACGGCGTTCCTCGTGAAGGGTGCGGTCAGGGACTCCGAGACCGTTGCACGTGCGATGCGAGAGACATAGGGCACCACGCCGAGACCGAGAGTCAGAGCGGGGAGGACGAATGCCGCGAACCAAGCCGGACCAACCTCCCCGGACACGGCTCCGGAGCCGACCGGCAACCAGCGGAGCTGAACAGCCAGCAGGATCATGACGCCCAGTCCGAGGACGAACTCCGGAAGCGCGGCGAGGACGGTCAGCACGACGAGTGCGCCACGGTCGAAGACCCCTCCCTTTCGAGCCATGAACACACCGAGCGCGACGGCGACAGGTACCGACCAGAGCAGAGACACGACCGCGAGCTCGGCGGTGTTGGCGAAGCCGGGAAGTATCAGAGACTTCACCGGCACGTTCGAGGTCAGCGTGTTTCCCCAGTCGCCCCGGACATAGTGCGCGAGCCAGTCCAGGTAGCGAACCAGCAACGGGCGATCGAGCCCGTGCGCGGCGATGTAGGCCTGCAGTTGCTCAGCGGTGACACCTCTCCCGAGAGCGCTTCGAGCGATCTGCTGCCCTGACCGGTTCATAGCCGCGAAGGCTACGAACGAGATCAGGACAAGCGTCACGAATGACATCGCGAGGTGACGGGCCAGTGTGCGAGTGCGGGCCAGGCGCCGACCCGGGGGTGCGGCTGGCGATGCGATGACTACGTCTGGTGAAGCGACACTCACGGCCAGCTCCTTCTGCGTGGTGAACGATGACAAGCTGACGCGCTGTCCTCAGGCCAGCCATGCCTTCCGGAAGTCGAAGGAGCCGACGGTCATGACGACACCGTTGACGCGCGGCGCCCGGGCGTACGCCGCGTCCGAGATGACGGGGATCAGATAGCCGAAGGTCTTGCGCGCCTGCAGGTACGCCTGCTGGGTGAGCTCGATCTGCTTGGAGGCGTTGGTGGACGACAAGAGTTCGTCAACGATGCTGTTCAGCTTCGGGTCGTCGAAGCCCGTCTCGTTCCAGCTGGCGTCCTTGCCGTAGAAGGCGTCGAACCCCACTGTGGGGAAGAAGTCGGTCCAGTAGTCCATGAAGGCAGGGCTCGCCATCCAGCCCTTGGTCCAGTACGTGTCCGCAGGCAGCTGGTTCAACGTCACCTTGATGCCGGCCTCTTTGACGAGCTGCTGCCACACCTGGGCGACATCCACCATGCCTGGGACCGCGTCGCTGACGCTCAGCTTGATGTCCAGACCGTCCGGGAACCCGGCATCCGCCAGGAGGGTCTTCGCCCGCCCCATGTCGAACTCGGGCGTGAGGCCCTTCGGGTACCACGACGTCTTGGGGTTGAGCGGCACGTCTGCGATGGCTGTCCCGTGGCCGAGGAGAGCGGTCTGTACGAGCTTGTCGCGGTCGGTGGCGAGCTTGATGGCCTCCAGGACACGCGGGTCGTTGAAGGGGGCCTTCTGCTGGTCGAACGCGAAGATCCAGGAGTTCCTGTTCGGAACTGTCTCGAGGACCACGCCGTCCCGGCCCTTGAGCCCGGCCCACAGCGAGATCGGAATGGGATCGGTGAGGTCGGTCGATCCGGACAGAGCGGCCTGAAGTTTGGCGCCCGAATCCGGTGTGATCGTTACCTGGATCCCGTCCAGATAGGGCGCCCCTCCCCAGTACGCGTCGTTGCGGACGACCTTCCAGCTCCCGCCGGGTGTCCACTCCGTCAACTTGAACGGGCCGGTCCCGGTGATGGTCTTCAGGGTGAAGTCCGTGACGCCGGCCTTGGTGATGACACTGCCGGGGAGGTTCGCAAGCGTCTGCATGAGGACGCTGTTGGGCTGCTTGAGGCTGAGGACTACCGTCGAGTCGTCCGGCGCTGACACTCCGCTCTTGGCGAGATACGGCGCGAGGAATGCGGTCACCTGGCTCCCGACCTTCGGGTCCAGCCACCGGCTGATGCTGTGCAGCACGTCCTTGGAGGTGAAGGCGCTCCCGTCGTGCCATTTCACGCCCTCGCGCAGTCGAATGGTCCATCGAGTCGCATCGGGGTTGGCGCTCCACGACGTCGCGAGAGCAGGCTGTGCCTTCCAGTCCGGATCCAGTGTGACCAGCTGGTCGAAAACCGCACCGGTGACGATGACCGTGCTCGCGGAGATCGGGTGGCTCGGGTCGAGGCTGTCCGAGCTGCTGGCGTCGCCGATCGCGAGGCGCAGGGTACCGCCCTTCTTGGGCTTTCCGCCTGACTGTGCCGGGGACGGGCTGCCGGACGAACCGGCACCGCAGGCTGCCATGAGAAGGGCACCCAGGCCCATGCCGCCGATGGTCAGCGCCTGACGCCGGGTACTCTCGGCCTTGAACGCATTGGCGAGGCTTGACGTGGTCGACGCCTGAGTATTCTGGGCCACGGGAGGAACCTCCAGCTTCGATGCATCGAATAGACCGATGGCGAGTGGGGGGAAGTTATCCAGGAAAGCCCTTGTGGGTTGATTGTGAGATTTCACGACTTAGAGGTCGCTGCTCGTTTTTTCGCCAAGACGGCCGCGTTGAGGGATGCCGTCCCTTGGTGCACCAGTAGTGGTCAGCTCCTACGGGCTCCGAGGGGGCAAGCAGGTCAGGTCGTCGCAGTGCAGGCTCAGGAGTCTCCGGAGTCGTTGTTTTCGCTGCGCTGGAGAGGCGCCACGCCGACCGCTCGGGGCGGCGCCTCGTCCCGCGCATTGGCGCGTGCGGAGGCGACCACTGCGGCGATGTCGGCCAGGACGAAACGAGCCCAGATGGTCGATGATCCTACGGTCGAGGGTGGCGCGTTAGCAGGCGTAAGTGACTGCCGCGTTCAGGGCCACCTGGGACAGTCCCCCTGGCCCAGGCCGCGACGCCCAGTGCGCCGGTGCGGGGGGCGCTGAAGGCAATGTGGAAGCCCTGGTCCTCTCGGCCCAAGGTGAGGCTGGGCGTGAAGAAGCAGGAGACGCCATCGTTACCCGGGCCGGGTGCGGGCGAAGAGCGCGTCGAAGTCGGCGATTCCACCGTGGGATGACCCAGGTCCTGTCTCCGTTGAACCGCCTGATCAGGGTGCCGAGGTCTGTTCGCTCAGTTGCGCGAGAGCCTTGAGAGCCTTCTCGCGGAGTCCGAGATTCGGGCGAGCTTGATGTCCTCGTAGCCGTGGATGATCTCGGCGAGTTGCAGGAGGCTCTCGACGTAGCCGTGGATGAACTCGGCGAGTTGCAGGAGGCTCTCGACCTGATCGGCGTTGTCCGGTGTCAGGTGGATGAGCGTGGTTTGGGCCAGGCGCGCGTATTCCGCGATCAGAGCGCGCTCCTCCTGAGACGGGACTCTCCCGAGGTACGGGCTGAAACCGCCCGTCTGCTCGCCCCCGCCACCGCGCACGACGCGCCCGCCGCCCTGACGCCGCACGCCGACGACGCCCCCTGGGCACAGCGCACGGCCCTCCAGCTCCTTGACGAACACCGCGACCTGGGCCGACGCCCCCTCGACCTCCACCACGCCCTGCGACGCAGCCTGTTGGAGGCCCCGCCTGCTCCGTCTCGCTCATGGCACGGGTTCCTCCTCGCCCGCGCCTGACCGCCTCGGCCGACGCGCCGTCGTGCACCGCCGGTTCCTCGACGCGCTGGAATTGCACTTTCGCGAGCTGCACCACGTGGAGGACTACGCCCGCCTGCTCGGCTGTCGGTCCGCACCCTCACCCGCGCCGCACAGGACGTCACCGGTACCGGCGCACGGCCGTTAATCGACGAGCGCCGTCTCCTCGGCCCTGCCGGCTGGACCGCTGTCGCCGCCCACCTCGGCTTTCCCGACGCAGCCGACTTCGCCGCTTCTTCCGCAACCGCATCGGCCTCGCCCCCGCCGCCTACGCAGCGCAGGCACAGTGCCAGGAAAACACCTCCAGCCACGGTCTCCAAGGTGCCGCCCGGCCGCGCCCTCCACCACCGGTTCGCCGGCCCGCATATCGGGCGCGGTGCGGCAACCGTGCACCTCGGTTCCGGCTGCCCGGCGTACCGCGGCGGCGTGGGTCGGGACGACCGGCGTCCGCCACCGTAAGCCCGCATGTCACCGGATGGTGGCCAGGCTCGTTTTCGTGCTCATCGGCCCGCGAGGTCAACGGGGAGCGTCGGCGTCAGGGGATGACCACGCACTTGCCCACATGTGTGCGCTTGAGGAGATGTGCCTGGGCAGACCTCAGGTCCTCGAGAGGGAAGGTGTCCTCGATCAGGGGTTGAACACGTCCCGATTCAATGAGTTCCGCCAGCCGCCCGGAGGTGTGAGCCGTCGGGTTGGTGATGCCGTACATCTCGAGGTCCTTGTAGATCAGGTCCCGTAGATCGATCTTCGTGGTCGGCCCCGGATCGCGCCGGCGGTCGCGTATCGGCCACCCCGCCGAAGCATCTTGAGGAGAGCGTCGAACATGTCGCCACCGACGACATCGACCACGACGTGGGTGGCCCCACCACGGGGCCCGATGACCTTTTCGACGGCGCCTTACAGATCGGGGGTCTCACGCGCGACGAACTGGTCGGCTCCGAGTTGCCTGACCCGCGCCTCCTTGCCGAGGCCCCCGAGATGGCCACCACCCGCGCTCCCCGGATGCGGGACAGCTGGATCAGGGCGGTCCCCACGCCACCGGCCGCACTCGTGATGACAATGGTCCGGCGTCGCTCAGTGTCGTGTCGACGACGTGGGCGTTGACGGCCGGAACAGCGACGTACTCCGCAAAGCCGCCGTCCAGCTCTGCCCAGATATTCGGTCAACTGGGCCCGTCGCGGGAGGGCGGGGTCGCGAACGGAGGGGTCGATGATCACCCTTTCTCCGATGCGACGGAGGCGACATCAGCTCCCACGGCCGCGATGCGGACGGCTACGGCAGCGCCCTGGATGCGAGGGACCCACGGTTTCCTTGTTCCAGGACGAGGCGGCGCCATCGTCCCGTCCATGGGTGCAGTTCCTCGGTGACCGCGGCCTCGACGACCGGGTCGTACCAGCGGGTGCGGGTGTTGATGTCGGTGTTGTTCACGCCGCGTGCTCCGACGCGCACGAGTACCTCGTCGGGACGGCGGTCGGGGTGGGCACGTCAGTGCGGCGGTACACCAGTGTGTCGAGTCCGCCGTGTCCGGTGAGCACCACGGCTCGCATCGTCGCGGGGATCTTTCCGTCGTCCCTGGGTTCCAAGGGTCCGTCCTTCTGCTGTGGCCGGTGGGTCGTCGACTCAGGGGGCGAGTTCGGGCTTGACCATCACGTGCTTGAATTGCGAGTACTCGTCCAGCCCGTGCCCGGAGAGCTCCTTGCCGTAGCCCGAGTCGCGGAACCCGCCGAAGGGCATCTCCGAGGCAGTGAAGATCTGCTGATTGACCCAGACGGTCCCGAAGTCGAGTTCGCGGGTCAGCCTCATCGTCCGCCCCAGGTCGGCGGTCCAGACGCTGGCCGACAGGCCGTAGACCACGTCGTTCGCCATCGCCAGCATCTCGTCCTCGTCGCGGCCCCGCTGGATGGTGACAACCGGCCCGAACACCTCTCGCTGGATGATCTCCGCCGACTGCTCGACATCGGTCACGACGGTCGGTGCATAGAACCAGCCGGGACGCTGGAGTCGTTCACCACCTGTGCGGATGACCGCACCGTAGCCGCGGGCTCGCTCGACGAACCCGGCGACCCGTTCCATGTGCCTCTCGGAGACCAGGGGGCCCATTGCTGTCTCGACGTCCGTCGGGTCACCGACCCGCAGCTTGCCGACCTCGTCGCAGTAGGCGTCGACGAACTCCTCGTAGGCCGACTCCTCCACGATGATCCGGCAGGCCGCTGTGCAGTCCTGACCGCTGTTCCCGAATCCGAACGCCACGAGGTCGCGGGCCGTCTCCCGGATGGGACTGTCGGCGAAGACCAGGATCGGGGCCTTGCCACCGAGCTCGAGGCTGACCCGCTTGAGCGTGGCGGCGGCGGACGCCGCTACGGCCTTGCCGGTCGAGGTGTCGCCGGTGATGGCGATCATGCGGACCTTGGGGTGCGCGACCATCGCCTTCCCGGCGGCGGAGTCGCCGAGTACGAGGTTCACCACGTCGGGCGGGAGGAACCGGTTGACGATGTCGACGAGCTTGATGGTGGTCTGCGGAGTGACCTCCGAGGGCTTGATCACGACCGCGTTGCCCGCGGCGACGGCCGGTGCGAGCTTCCACACCGCCATTTGAAGCGGGTAGTTCCAGGGCGTGATGAGCCCGACGACTCCAAGGGGTTCGCGTCGGAGCCAGGACGTGCTGCCGTTCGCGTACTCGCCGGCGGCGGGCGCGTGCGAGACGCGTGCGGCGCCGGCGCTGAAGCGGATGACGTCGTACACCCAGGCCATCTCCTCCCGGGCGTGAGCGATGGGTTTGCCCACGTTCTCGCATTCGAGACGGGCGAACTCCTCGGCCTCGGCCTCGATGGCATCGGCGATCTTGAGCAGGAGCTCTGCCCGCTCCACCGGCGGAGTCCGGCCCCACTCCTTGGCGGCAACCGAGGCCCGCCCGACGGCCGCGTCGACGTCCTCGTCGGTGGCGTTGCGGTAGGCCGCGACCCGCTCCTCGGTCGCCGGATTGATGACGACGGACACGCCCGCGTCGCCGGCGTCGGCGGCCCAAGGTCCCGCGGCGCCTTGGAGGTCGACGTACGTACTCATGGTGATGCTCCTTGGTCGGTGATGCGGACCTGGTATCGGCCGGGCGCTGAATGCCTCGTGACCGGTATCGCTTCCACGTCGGCGGTCGGGTTCGATGGCCCGGGCCGGTCCGGCGCCGGGAGGGCAGGACGGCCAAGGGCCTTCCTGGCAAAGCACGCCGTTCGGACAGTGCCGGAGTCTCAGCCTCCTGGGTCGCTGCCGTTCCCCCAGGGACAGGGTGTCCCTGCGTTCCCGCATGCTTGACGGGACATCTACGTCAGCTCGTCGTTGCGCTCCCGCCAGTCGACGGGCGAGATCGACAGCAGGAGCCGAGTGCCCACCGCGGCGCCGTAGCGGACCGTTGTGCCCTTGGGGAGGACAATGAGATCGCCTGGGTTGCCGGTGACCTCTCGGTCGGTGTCGTTCTCGACCGTGATCAGGCGGACCTGGCCTTCGATCACGTAGACGCTCTCCTCGTAATGGAGCGTCCAGGGTTCACTGTGACCGTCGCTGTCGTAGACCATGAAGTAGGTGCCGAGCTGCGACAGACCGGTCCCTGCGGACCGGTGCTCGATCATGCACGGCCCGAACCGGTTGTCGTTCGCGGCGTCATATCGCGGGATGGAGGCACGGGCAGTCGTCATGGGGTTCTCCGGTTCTGCGGTGTGGGTCCAAGCCGTAGCCGGCTCGCCCGATGGTCGGTCGCAGGCGCCCAGTCACGCGCGCTGCGACTGGTGGCGGATCAGGTCGCTGTCCAGCCACCGTCCACGGCGATGACCTGCCCGTTCACGTAGCCGGCCTCGTCAGAGGCCAGGAAGAGCACAACGCTCGCCACCTCGGACGGCTCGGCGGACCGACGCGCGGGGATCAGGAAATCCATGATCTCCGGCGACACGCCGATGCCTCGCTGCTGGGTCGAGACGAGGTCCCCCAGGAGCTCCTCCGAGGTCGAACGGAGGTTGGTTCGGATGACACCCGGGGCGACCACGTTTGCCGTGACGCCGTGCGGGCCTACGTCGATCGCGAGGCGGCGGTGCAGACCTTCGATGCCCGCCTTGGACGCGACGTAGGACAGGCCGTCGGCCGCGCCGCGCTGACCGGCGACCGAGCCGATCGTGATGATGCGTCCGGACTTCTGCGGGATCATGCGGCGGGCGGCGGCCCGGCAGCCGTTGAAGGTTCCGGTGAGGTTCACACCGATCACCTTCGCCCAGAGCTCGGGGGTGGTCTCCTCCACGTCCGCGTATCCGTCGAAGACACCCGCGCAGTTGACCATCACATCGAGCATGCCGGTCACCGAAACGGCTGCTTCGATGAGTGACTCGACCGACGCGTCGTCGGTGACGTCCACCTGCCGGGTGTGCAGGTTGGCTGCGTCGCCGATCTCCTTGGCGGTCTCGTCGAGGCGTTCCTGCGAGACATCGCTGGCGAACACCTGGTAGCCGGCCTCGACGAAGGCACGGGCGATGCCCCGGCCGATGCCGGATCCGGCCCCGGTGATGGCGACGGTTCGGGTCCTGGTGGTGGTCAACGTGGGTTCCTCTTCTCGGGCTGTCAGATGGTGGATCGACGACCGGTTCGTGCTCGCTGCGGAATCCGCGATGCACAGCGGGGCTGCTCGGGTCAGCGACGTCGGAACATGACGAGCCACTGGCCGTCGTGGCACACCTCGTCGCGCTGGTTCTTGACGAGGACATCGAAGGTGACGACCCCTCGATCGGGCTTGGTCCTGGACGGGCGGACCTCGGCGACGGTCTGCTCGACGTGGATGGTGTCTCCGATCAGCACCGGGCGACGCAGCTTCCAGTCCATGCTCAGGAACGCGATGGCCGTTCCCTCCTTGATGCCGAGCCGCGACTCCAGGCCGACTGCTACGGAGAAGACCCCGGGGCCGTGGAAGATCCGGCCTCCGAACGGGGTGGCGCGCGCGAACTCCTCATCCGTGTGCAGCGGGTTGTAGTCCCCGGAGAAACCGGCGAAGTTGACGAGGTCGGCGCTGGTGATCGTGCGCGCCGGCGTCACCCACGCCTGCCCCACGAAGAAGTCGTCGAGGCAGAGGCCACGCCGACCGGGGACGAGCCGCTCGGGTGCGGTGGTCTGGTTCACGGTCGATCTCCTTGATCGGTCGTTGGGAGCGGCAGCGGGCGGCCCGCCCGCAGGCGATGTCTGCGAGCCGGCCAGTCGGGGCGGCATCGGGAGAGGTCAGGTGGTGCTGGTGTCGGAACGTCGGGTGAGACGAGCCCACCACCCGCGAATCAGCTCGGCGAAGCGCACGTACCACGGCACGTGCTTGGCCGGTTCCTGGCCGCCCACCACCTCGACGAACTGCCCGATCGCGTCGCTGAGGATCGAGCGGATGACGGGGCCGCCCATCGCGGCGAGACTGCCGTCGATCCTCAGGTTCGCGGTGTAGTCGAGCAGCGCGTGTCCGGACTCCTCGGCCCGGACCAGTACGCCGGCCGTCCCCTTCAGCTTCATGTTGAGCCGGGTGTCCTCGCCCTCCAGGGTCACCGCGAGGAAGTGACGTGCCGGATCGGGTTCGATGGCCGCTTTGAGGTCCCAGTTGGCGCTGATGCCCATGACGGTGTAGACCATGCGGGCGCGGAACACGTTCTCGCTCTCGGCCACGAGGCTCCCTGGCACGAGTCCGGGAAGGCACGAGGCGACGAGCGGCACGTCCTCCAGCCGCGTCCATGCCGTGGCCGGCGTCACGGGTACGACGACCACATCGTCGAGCACGACGGTGGTACCGGCGGTCTTCTTGGCGGTGCGCCTGCTCCAGTCCGCCTCGCGGGAGGTCATTCAGGTCTCTCCAGTCGTCGATTCGGTGAGGCGGGTCAGCCGAGACTCACCGCGCGGGCCATGCCCTCGGTGATGGCGGGACGGTCGTAGCGGAACGCAGCGATGTCGATCTCCTGCGGACGGCCGAGAACGAGGTCAGCCAGAACACGGGCGCTGCCGGGGCCGACGGTCGCGCCGTAGGCGTGTCCGGACCCGACGTAAAGCCCCGGGAGGGCCGCCACGTCGGAGAGGACGGGCAGGCCGTCACCGGTCTGCGGTGCGATTCCTCCCCACGTCCGTTCGACGGGGATGTGCTGGAGGGACGGGACGTGGTCGCCGAGGACACCGAAGGTCTGGGCCATGCCGGCGACGGTCGGATTCGGCGAGGCGTCGGGGCCATCGACAAACTCGATCGGGCAACCGAGCCACAGGCGCCCGTCGGCGCGCTGGCAGATCAGTTCGAGGAGTCCCACCTCGGGCATGATGTGCTGCAGGGGGTGCAGGACGATGTCGTCGTCGTAGCCGGGAAGCTCGCGGACGAACGCGTACTCGTGGAACAGGCTCGGCCCGTACGCCGCGGTGTCGAGGCGCTCCTCGATGGGTGCGGTCTCCGCCATCTGCATGCGCATGTGGAGCACGTGGAACGGCAGGCCGGCCTTGGCCAGGAGCTCGGCGGTCCACGACCCGGCGGTCAGGGCGACCGCGTCGGCACGGCGGACGCCGCTCGGGGTCCGCACGCCGACACACCGACCGCCCTCCACGACGAGATCCAGAACATCGGCCCTGACGACGTCGGCGCCCTCCTTCACGGCGGCGGCCGTCAGAGCGTCCACGAGCTTCTCCGGGTGGAGATAGCAGTCGCTCTTGCTGTGGATGCCACCGATGACTTCCTCAGGCAGGAGCGGGCAGAGCTCGCGCGCCCGGTCGCCGTCCACGATCTCCATGGGCAACCCGTCGGCCTGGCGCCGTTCGACGAAGCCCTCGATCAGCGGCAGTTGCTCCTCGTAGTAGTAGACGAGGGCCCCGTTGGCGCGGAACTCGAAGTCGTTGAGCTCCTCCGCAAGCCGTGAGTAGAGCGTCCGGGACAGCTGCGCCAACTCCAGCTGCGGGCCGCCGGAACGGGTGATCATCGAGATGTAGCCCGCGTTCCGGCTGGAGGCACCCCTGCCGGCCTGGTCGCGGTCGACGAGCGTGACCTGCACGCCCTCCCGTGCGAGGAAGAGGGCGGTAGCGGCGCCGATGATCCCCGCGCCGACGATGATGGTGCTCGTCGGCTGCTTCGCGCCGGTGGAGGATGACGTGGTGGTCCACATCGGTGTCCGTCCTTCTTCATGGATCGACTGGGTGTCGCCTGCCGTTCTCAGCAGGGTTCTTGGTCCGGGCGGCTCGGAGCAGTGCATCCAGCGTGTGTTCCGGATGACGGCCTTCTGACTTCATCGTGAGCTGCCACCCGGATTGCGGCCATTGGTCCTCTTGCGAGGAAGCTCCGTGATCATTGGTCGTTTTCCAACGCTGGCCCGTGCTGACGACGGGAGGCGGATCTCAGCTTGAAATGGACGCGTCCTACGCCTCGCCACTGCTGCCCCGGGACTCGTCCGGAAGGGTCACGAACGATCGGTCCGCCCTCCCACATGGACCGTCTGAGCGGCCACGCGCATCTCGCCGGTCCTCAGTCCGCCGTGTTCGGATTGCGGTCCCACCGCGGGAAGCAGCTCGACGTCACCTGTACGCGAATGCGGTGGCCCACTTGAAAAGCCTGCTCGTCGACCACAGGTCGACCTCGACCGTGGCGACCTCGCCAGGGGACGGCTTCCACCCGCGTGATCCCGGCCACGACGTTGAACGAGCGACCGTACGGATGGACATCGCACAGGCGCACGACCCAGTCGGTCGTGAGGCAGTCGGTCGCCGCCGTCAGGGTGGCGGTCACCCAGCCCATCACCTCGGCATCCCCGGTCAGCACATCGCTGGTGAAGACGAGCACGTCGGCACGCTTTTCGACCGTGCGCTGTTCGAACGTGCCCGTCGGCGGATACGGCATTTGGATGGCGCCGCCGACGGTCGGGACGGGATTCTCAGGGGCGTACGTGAACGTCAGCCCGATGCCGAGGGCTCGCCATCGGCACTCAGCGTGCCCGCACCCGCGAGGAGAAACGCGTGGGCACAGCCCGGTTCAGCGGCCACTCGGGGTCCGAGCGCCATTCGTCCGCACCCATGACGTAGATCTTCGACGGCAGGGACTCGTCCGAGGCCTCGCCTGTGGTGGGCCACGAGTGCAGCCAGTCGAAGGTGAGACCGAGAACCGAGGCCGAGTACTGAGCTTTTCAGGTTGGGTTCGGTCGGTGTGAAGTGATGGCCAGTCCGGTCTCGGTGAGGCAGCCGTCGATGAGTTCGGGATGACGCTGGAGATGGGCAAGTCCTCGGCGGAGGGTGTGTGCGAGGTGGTCGGGGTCGCTGAACGCGGTGTTGGCCATCGGACCGTGCCGTAACAGCGACCAGACGCCCTCCACGGGATTCAAGTCCGGGCTGTAGGAGGGCAGTTGGACGACAGTGAGCCATTCGTGGTCGGCAGCGTACTTCCTCATCCCGGCGGCACGATGGGTGTTGAGGTTGTCCCAGACGACGACAATAGGGGCGCCGAGTTGCAGGTGCGCGCGGACCAGGAGGTCACGGTAGTCCTGCCAGGAGAAGCTCTTGCGTGCTCCTTTCAGAAGCAGGTGGAAGCGGGGCCGGTAGATCAGCCGGGACCTGTCGCCGGGCCGGTAGCAGCACAGCGCGGCGACCGAGATCCGACGCCGGGAGCGTCCCCGCACTCTCACCACGGGAGTCTGTCCCCGCCGGCCCCACGTGCGGGCGCGCGGCGGCGTCATCGCGAACCCGGCCTCGTCCTCGAAGACGATCCAGGCCCCGAGCGCCGCCGCGGTCCTTCCACCTGCGGCCACACGTCCTTCTTCCAGAGCTCGATCGCGTGCTCGTTGCGTTCCAGCGCACGGCGGGCGGGGCTCTGCCAGGACCAGCCGTGGCGGTGCAGCAGCCGCCACACTCCGGCGATGGAGCAGTCGATCCGGAACTGGCGGCTGATCAGCGTCCTGACACGTTCCAGGGTCCACCGCTGATCTTCCCAGCCATGTGCGGCCGGACCTCTGGCCAGCTCCGTTTCCAGCAGGGCGAACCGTTCGTCCGACAGCTTCGGCAGTTTCGCGGGCCCCTTCGACTTCAGACCCTCCATCCCGCCTTCACGCCAATTGCGGCGCCAGTTCTCCACCGAACGCTCGCTCACCCGAAGGTCCTTGGCGATGTCCGAGGTCCTGTCACCTCGCGCGAACCTCTGCCCGGCCTCCAGCCGGATCCCCTCACGCGCAGCCCGCCGCCCAACCGTCAGGCCCCCACCATCCGCATACCGCATAACACCGGCATACCGCAGGGATCACCCAACGTCACACCCGAAGGCAACCCGAAAAGCTCAGTAATCGATGGCGAAGCCGTTCCCCACGAACCCGAAGTTCACGTCACCCTGCATCGCGGTCTGAGCGATGTGGACCATGGGCCGACCACCAGCTTGGCCGACGTGTGCCGCGCCGCGGCACAGTAGTTGTCGATCTTCGGCCGGCCGAACACGCCGTACCAGCCGGCGATGTGCAGTCTGGGCACATGACGTTCTCGTGATGGGGAGGTACTTCCGCCGCGGCCCTGGACTCGGGTGCCGCAAGGCTGGGGAGGTTGCGCCGGGGATGATGGGGTCGGTAGCCGTCGGCAGTTCCAGGTACGTCGGTCCGGGAATGCCGTCCAAGGCTGCGGCGAGGCTGATCAACTGCTCGGTGAGCTCCTTCTCGTCGTCGGCGTACCGTCGCATGAGCGCGTCGAAGCCCGTCCCGAGCGCCCAGCTCCGGGACGATGTATAGCTCGTGAGCACCGCCTCGGAAGCCCAGCCCGTTGTCGGTCTCCCGACATGTGAACGTCGGCGCGATGGCCTTGAGCGGAGACGATGACAGGCCACGGTCCCTCGCCCGCCGGACGGTACGCGTCTGTCTTCAGCACTATGCCGTCACGCATCCGACCGGCACTTTGTACTCGGTCGTCATGTCCACCATCGCGCTTCTCCTGCGTCCATCTCATGTCTTTCCAAGATCGGCGCTTCACCCCGGCCGGCCCCCTCGCCGCATCGAGGGTGCGATGACCTCCCAAACCGCCTGCTCGGGCGGATCGGGCTAATCGAAGTCCGTGACCTTCTGCAGATGCTCGAGCGCGTCGCCATATTCGTTGAGCATCCGCTCGATCTCTCGCTTGACGGTCGTGTGACCCTTCATGTCACCGACGACCTGTCCGACGGCATACGTCCAGTAGTCGAGGTTCCTGCCACGCTCGGCGCGCCGGTACGAGTAGCCGTTGAGGATCGACTGCATCGGCCAGGTCAGCAGCTCGGGGGCGTCGGGAGCCTGCCACGAGTCGACGTACTTGGTTCGCAGCATCCGACCGGGCTTGCCGGTCATGACCCTCGCCAGGAGTGCGTCCTCGGACTCCGCGGCGAAGAGCCGCTCACGCATCTCCTGGCTGAGTTCGCTCTCAGCGGTCCCCAGCCACAGTGACCCGGTCCACACGCCCTGGCAGCCCAGCGAGAGTGCGGCGAGGATGTGTGAGCCGCGGGAGACCCCTCCGGCCGCCAGCACCGGTACGCCGGCCGCGGCCTCGACGACCTGTGGCCACAGGACCATCGATGCCACGGTGCCGACGCTGCCGCCCGCCTCGGTCCCCTGTGCGACCAGCAGGTCGACGCCCGCCTCACGTTGCTTGAGCGCGTGCTTCGCATTGCCGACCAGCGCACCGACCTGGACGTTGCGGGAGTGGGCCTTCTCCACCACCCAGTCGGGCGTCACGCCGAGGGCGCCGACGATCAGGCTGACCGAGTCCCGGGCCAGCGTCACATCGAGCTGCTCGTGGCTCTTCCTGTTCGTCATCGCCATCTTCTTGGCGTTCTCGATCATGTAGGCGTCGCGGTCCTCGGGAGTGAGGTCGCTCAGGCCGCCTTGGTCCAGCATGTCCTTGACGAACGCCATGTATCGGTCGGGGATAGCGGCCAGGTACTCGTCAGGGGTCTTTTCGTCGTCCATGGCCGTGCCCGGAAAGACGAGGTCCACGCCGAACGGCTTGCCGCCGACCTCGTTCTCGATCCATTCGATGGACATGTCGAGTTCTTCGGGCGTCATCCAGGCGGCACCGAGGACGCCCATGCCTCCGGCCTGCGTGACGGCTGCGATCACGTCTCGGCAGTGAGAGAAGGCGAAGAGTGGGAGCTCGATGTCGAGGCTCTGGGTCACATCAGTTCTCATGTCGCACCTACGTCGAGTCGAGGGGGCGCCGTCGTCGGTCGAAGCCTGGCCGGAAGATGGTGGGCGGAGAAGCGGTAAGGCGGTGGAACCCGTCGCCAGTCCTTCGGCGCTAACCAGCACCGTCAATCACAAGGCAGGGGTTGCCCCGGGGCAGTCACGCTATGTCGGTCGTACTGCCGCGGCATACTGCACTTCTTCCAATGGCCGGAGCGGCCTTTGGTGAGGGTTCCGATCGGCCTGCTGGCGGGCAGGCTACGGATTCCTTTGGAACATGACGATCCGCTGGCCTTCCTGGCAGACCTCATCGCGCTGGTTGGTTTCACCCGGACGTCGAATGTGACGACGCCGCGGTCCGGCTTCGACAAGGAGGCTCTCGCCTCGGCGACTTCCTCGTGGATCTTGATCGTGTCGCCGATGAGCACCGGTGGCATCAGGCTGCGGCCACCGAATTGCGTCTTCCTGGCGAACTCCTCAGCGCGCCACGCATGGAGTTTTCCAGGGGACAGGGCCGGTGACGGGCAGCGCCGTCACCGCTCGGGGCCCACTGCCGCGCCGAAGCGCGCGGAGAGGCGCTCGCTGTCCGTACTGAGCACGGCACCTGCGGCCTCAGAGCCCCGGGTCTCCCCCACCTGGGGGTTTCGCGCGCCCGGAGTTATCCGGCGTTGGGGCTGCGACTGGGCTTCGACGATGGACAGGGCGGTCAGCGCGAGGAAGAGCGACGACACGGCGGACGGATCCCGCAGGTTGAGGTCGAGGGCGGACTCGATCTTCGACAGGCGGTATCTGAGCGAGTTGTGGTGCACGGCAAGGGCCTCTGCCGCCTCCATGATGTTCTGCCGGTGCTCGAAAAACGTCGAGAGCGTGACGAGCATCGTCTGCTTGTCCTCGAGTGGCTGCAGTAGCTCGTTCGCCCATTCACTCATCTTGTCGAGGCCCACATCCGAAAAGAGGCGGGTCGCGAAGTCGAAGTCCTCGTACGACATAACCCTCTTGCCGGTCCCGTCCCGTCTCAGGAAACGCACCGCGAGCTGGGCATCATGGAAGGAGTCGACCACATGGCCCACGTCGACGGCATTGCGTCCGACCCCGAGCAGAAAATCCTCGGGCGACGCCCACGTCTTCACGAAAGTGCGCCTTACGGTGGCCGTAGAGGCCTGCAGAAGACCCACCACGGCGCTTTCCCTGAGAACGAGGAGATGCGGGATCCCGTCGGTGTCCAGCTGGCGCTGGAGACGGAAGTAGATGGCCTCCAGGGCAGCGGCGGCCCGCGCGGGCGACAAAGCCCTGTCCAGTTCCGCGACCATCATGCGGGTCTCGGGCTCGAAGGAGATCCCCAGAGAGGCGACTCGCCCGGCGAGCTCGGCGTCCTGGCGCTCCAGACGCATGGCCAGTGCCTCTTCGAGTACTGCGCTGCGCACTGCTCGCTCTTGCCGCTGCGCGGCGAGGTTGATCTGGAAACTGGTCTCGGCGAGGGAGGCAGCAATGTAGAGGGCCGCCTCTGAGTAGCGGTCGGGAAAGTGGTCACGTCGGCTGGCGGCGAGCAGCCAACCGGTCTTATCACTCTCGGAAGCACTGGTGGCGACCCTGACGGCCATGCCGTACCAGCCGCCGACGGCGAAGGTCTGCGAGTCGCTCTGTGTGCGGCTGATCTGCGGAATAAGCATGGCCAATGGCAGCGGGCCTGTGGCGTACTCGGCTCTGCCGCCGGTCCCGACGATGGTGACGACCGCGTTGCAGACCTTGGCCACCCGCGAGGTCAGAGCCTTCAGCGGATTCGGTTCGGCGAGCGCTTGCGTGAGTGAGCGCTGCAGCGCTGTCAGACGCCTGGTCAGCTTGCTTTCCATGAGAGTGGCCGCTTGGGCGATCTCGCCGATCAACTCCGCGGGATCGGCGTCGGCCGGAAGGCCCAGCAGGACGTGACGGCCCGCCACCTGCTCCAGCCCTTCTGGGGGACCGCCCGACGGCAGCCAGACGACGATCATGTGCGAGCCCGGGAGACCCTGCAGGCCGGAGAGTCTGGCGAGCAGTGCCGGGCCGTCTTCCGCCGGATCCACGCTCACCAGCATGACGTCGTCCCGAGCACTGCCGGCGTTCCGGCCGAGTAGTTGTGCCCCGCGCACCGGGCGGGACAGGGCCCCGGGGTTTTCGACGAGCAGGGTCAGCCCCAGCCGGTCGCTCCTCAAGAGGTCGCCGAGCGAGCACCCCATCGCCATGTCCGTCATTTAGGAGGTTCCCCATTAAGTCCGGAAACTTCGGCAGTCCACCGTGTATGGCGTCGTGATGAAACCAGCCTAGACACATACGGCCGACGCCAGCGCTTGTTAGATCCACCAAACTTTCCGCGTACCTCAGTAATCCCCCAGTGTGCGCGCGGGGTCCTCTCTGACGACGCTTGACAGCGAGGCACCGCGACACTATGAGGTGGTGTCCGGACCACGGTACCCAGGGAGGCAGCATGGACGGGCCCAGGGCCCTCGACACGGCTGACATCGTCGTCGTTGGAGGCGGCATCGTCGGCCTGTGCAGCGCCTTCGAGCTGAGCAAACGCGGATTCGACGTGGTCGTCGTGGAACAGCGCTTCATCGCCTACGGTGCCACGGGGCGCAACCCGGGTGCGCTGTGGCTGCAGGTCCGCCGCTCGGGTCTGGAACTGACCATGGCGCAGCGCGGCCTGGAGTACTACGCCAAGTATGAGGAGGAGCTCGGCCCGACGTTCGAGTTCCGGCGCAAGGGCGGGCTGTTCTATTTCGAGAACGAGGCTCAGGAGGCCGTGCTGCAGGAGTACGTCGAGGATCGTCGGGCAGCTCTTCTCGACGTCTCGTTCGTCACTGCGCGTGAGGCGCGCAAGCACTGCGCGGTTCTTCCTGACTCCGCGATCGGTGCCGTCTACTGTCCGGACGACGCACAGATCGACGCGCAGGCGTTCGCCCGTGGTCTCAGCTCCGCCTGCCTGCGGCGCGGCGTGCGCGTCTACGAGAACACCGCGGTGCTGGGGACGGCGCGCCGCGGTGACGCGGTGATCGGTGTGCGTACGGTCCGCGGCGACATCCATGCGAGCGGCGTGGTGTGGGCGACCGGAGCTTGGTCGATGAACCTGAAGTCGGAGGGCATCGACCTGCCGATCGAGACCTACCGGGTCGGCCAGATGCTCACTCAACCGACCACCCACGCCCCAGGCGCCATCCTGCACGGACCCCGGGGCGTGGCGTTCTGCGGCGCGCTGACGGACCTGCCGTCCTACGACCCGCGTCTGTTCGCGCCCTTGCAGCCGACGGGGGCGGAGGAGGACTTCAGCTACGACGACGTCACGGTGCAGAACACCGAAGGCGGTCTACTGATCGGCAACAGCATCGACGGCATGGGGTCTCTCAACCCGCACATCAGCATGTCGGCGACCCAGTCGATGATCGACACGACGCTGGCGCGAGGGACCCGTATGGGGGAACTCGGGATCACCGGCTTGTGGGCGGGCCTGGTTGGTCACGCCCGTGACCAGTTGCCCATTGTCGACCGCGTCGACGGCATCTACGTCAACACCGGGCATGTGTACGGCCTGGCGACGGGTCCCGTGTGCGGAGAGGTCCTCGCCCAGTTGATCGTCGACGAACCCGGCCCCCTGCGTAAGCAGCTCTCCGTCGAGCGACCAGGACTGCTGGCCGTGCCATCGAGGAACCAGAAAGCTTGACACTTTCCCGAATTGGAGTGGCTCGCATGACCTCGACGAGGGTGGTGCACATGCCGCTACATGGGGTCCAGGGCCAGTTCCCCGGGGACGGGTGCAGGTGGTCGCGGGCCTGAAGGCTCTGGATCAGCCGGCCCCGCGGATGCTCCGGCCAACTCCGGGCGTGGCATCGCGCTGGGCGGCTGCGGGAGGTGTTCACTCGCTCGCTGGGACTATCGCCGACGCTGCGGCCGCCCGTGAGACCCGGGAGCGAGCGGGCAACCGCAACGCCGCTGCCGGCGCGCCGATGGCGGCGGCGTCGGCGCCACCACCGGACCCAGGGTTCGCCCCACGGCAGGGCACCATCGACGAGGGCCTGATCCGCCACCGCCTGGAACCTGGCCGACGAGGGCTACGCGTGCTCGAACTGCCAGGTCCGGGTCGCGGCGGGGTACGACGGCGGGAGGGGAGATTCTCAGAACCTCGCCGTCAGTGGGGATTCTCCACCACCGGCACCTTGAGGTAGGAGAGGTATCCGGGGCCGGTGTGGATGACATGGCTGCCGGTGTTCTCCGCGCGAGGATGTTCGGACGCCACGCGTGAAGCGCGCACGACCTCGTCCTCGGTGGCGTCCACTTCGACGCAGGTCCCGCGGACGTTGTATCCGGCCACGGTCAAACGCAGTTGCTGTCCTGCCTCCACGTAGTACGACCTGGGCGTGAAGCCGATGTCGACGGGGACGATCTCCCCTGCGGCCAGCTTCCGGTGGCGGCGAAACGCCTGTATTGGCACGAAGTCGGTCGACAGGTCCGGATCCAGCTCGCGCAGCGAGACCCGCAGGCGGCCGGGCGCGCCGGGCGGTGAGATCGAGTAGGTGTCGGCGAAGTGCCGGTGCGGAGCGAGCAGATTGCCATCGGCGTCGAGCTTCTCGACGAGCAGGAACAGGTCCATGTCGTCAGCGTCCTGCGCCTCGACCCACAACCGCGCCGACATGTACCCGAGCAGGGTCGTGTCCTGCTCGAACGTGATCGTGAAGGTAACGGCTCCGGCTGCGCCGGGGTAGCTGACGGACGACGCCTCCGTCGGAGGTGTCATGGACAGGATCTCGCTGTGTGCGTCCAGGTACAGCTGCTGGTAGCGCGTCTCGTGCACTGGCCACTGGGTGAACGGCACGTCGACGAAGTCCTCACCGCCGGCGTTGATGATCGACGCCCGAACCCTCGGCGTTGTTTCCCATCCGTTGTCGATGTCCTTCAGATAGCGGTCGAAGAACCGCAACACATCCTCTTGGTACTGCTGGGTGTACTGGTCGTACCACTCATGGGTGTTGTTGATCCGGAACCACTTCTCGGTCGAGCCCAAGCGCCGGAACGCCTCGGAGGCACCGAACGGGTGGATCCCCGTGACACCGTCCATGACGATGTAGGCGGGGATCGTGACCTTCGAGAGGTCAGGGATCTTGTCCTCCCAGTATTCGTTCAGCAGCGGCTCCCTGACACTCATGTCTCCGATTCGCTCGACGGAGCTGTTGGCGCCGCGAATCAGAAACTGGAGGAAGTCGAAGAAGCCGGGATTGGGGATGCCTCCCCACACCATGTGTGTGCGGTAGGCGTCATAGATGCCGTTCCAGGGCGCGATCGCGGCAAGGTGCGGGGGCCGGGTCGCCGCGATGCCCCACTGCGAGATCGCCAGCCACGAGGCACCGTACAGTGCGACCTTTCCGCTGCTCCACGACTGCTCGGCCGCCCATTCAACGACGTCGTAGCCGTCGTGGGACTCGACTGAGCCCCAGAAGTGAATGTCGCCCTCGGAGTTGCCGGCCCCGCGTGCATCCGGATTGACCAGTGCGTACCCGTGCTCGAGCCAGAACGCGGCATCCGCGCCTTCGAACTTGCCGAGGCCCGAGAACATCTCGGGCGGCACGCCCCGTGGCGGGCAAGGGTATGCGGGCAGCGACTTGCCGTACGGGCTCCAGCTGACGAGGGCAGGCAGGTTGGTGTCCTGATCCGCGGGACGCAGCACGTCGGTGTAGATCACCACGCCATCGCGCAGGGTTATCGGAATGTCGCGCTCCCAGACGACGTCGCACGGCAGCGGCTTTCCTCCCGGGATGAAGACCGTCCCAGCCTCCAGGTGCGTCGTCTCACGACCGACCTGGTAGTCCTCGGCCAGCGGTGTGGAGGGCCCGAACGCGACCTTCCAGTGCGCCGGATACGCCGACGGCCGCTCTTTGTCCTCAGCGTTCATCTCGCCTGCTCTCCTCTGCTTCTTCTTCGGCACAGTTGCGGGGTGTTCGCGGTTCATCTGCCGAGCTTGGTGACTCGATTACCGCGGAGGTCGATCGAGGTCGGAGTTGATCTGACCAGGGCGGACACCGGACGCGTTCCTGCAGGACCTGGACCTCGAGCGGGGTCCGGTCCCGGCTGGTCAGCCCTGCTGGGGTGGGGTGCTGAGCACAGCGGCGCGTAGGGCTTCGCCGACAGTGACTGGTCGACGTCCTGGATGACGGACTTCTTCTGGGTGTAGGCGCGATGGCGTCCGGACCGAGCTCCCGGCCGACGCCGCTTTGCTTGAAGCCGCCGAACGGCATCTCCCGTCGGTAGCCGGGTCGGCAGGGTCGCCGACCATGAGCGTCCTCATCCGCTCGACCATCCGGGCGACGGAGGCCGCAGGCTGGCCGCCGCCGATCAGGAACGGCCACAAGTCGACTGCCTTGGGCATGTCGGCGTCCTCCGGCACGATATTGGTGCCCTTGCCACTCAGCTCGAGGGTGACCGGCTTGATGACGGCGGCCGGGTTGGCCAACACCGTGCGCCCGGTTGTCCTCGGGCGGTAAACGACACCTTCCGGGCCTTCGGATGGGGGCAGCCGGGTGCCGACGGCGTCACGTCGCCGAACACCACGTTGCATAAGCCGGCAGAGCGGCCCACCTCGGCGAGGCCGAGGACGGAGGACGGCGTCTTCTCGTCGGCCTTGAGCACGACGGCGTTACCTACGGCCAGGGCTTCGATCGCCTTCCAGATCACAATCGTCAGCGGCATGTTCCATGGGACGATGCCCGCCACCACACCGGACGGGTCACGCCGGACGATGCCCCGTAGCCCACCCACCACGGTGTCATCGGGCGTGACCGCGGTGGTGTTGACCGCCGATCCCCCACCCGGCCGTCACCACTCAACCGACGAGCGCGGCGAGGCGAGCGGCAGGTCGTCGCGCAATTGGTCAGGAAGGCTGCGACCACGTGGTCACCGGATGCGAAGCGGGTGACCCCCGGACCACCTCCTCGACGTCGGCGCCCTCGTGACCACCGACCGCGGGCATCCGCCCGGCCATGTCACCGGCCCTGAAGGGGTCGTCGAAGTAGCACAGGCCACTGGTGGTGTAGCGGACCAGGACCTCGTTCGCCCTCGGACCGTCGAGCTCCATCTCCTCGACGCTCCAATCGGTCCCCGGGCCCCAGATGACGGCGGCTTCCATCTTCATCGATCGAGCACCTCCACGTCCCGGCCATGATCCCGCTTTGGCCCGTCGTGGCATGACGCTATGACTGACCTATCGATTCAGTCAATAGCTCTATCGAACTCACGCGGAATCGATAGAGCTATTGATTTTATCGGTTGTGCGACCGTACTGTCTGTCTGCCTGATTCCGACGCTCGCTGACGTCGCTGCGTCGACGGTCGCCGGGCCGATGTGCGGCACTCGCCGATGAGGAACGCCATGATCACAGTGCTGCCAACGCTCGCCGAGCTCGGCCGGGCAGTGGGATCGGGGACCTCCGCAGCGATCTCGACCTACTGGCGCTCAGCCTCGCCCTCAGCCTCGTCGCGATCGTCCCGGTGCCCACGCATCTCGGACGGGCCTCTGCCGAGGACGTCTCCGACCGCCTGGACCCCGCGGTCGCGGGCGTCCGACCCTGGCCACGCCCTCTCCCTTTCGTCCATTGATCAAGGAGACACAATGACTCTCGGATCACGCGCCCGGCACTGGAACGACTTCACTGTCGGCGAGCGCCTTGAGACCACCGGCAGAACGATCGAGAGCGGCGACGTCAGCCTGTTCGCCGGCCTCTCCGGCGACTTCAATCCGATGCACATCAACAAGGTGCACGCGGCGAAGGAGATGTTCGGTACCAGGATCGCCCACGGTTTGCTCACCCTGGCGGTGTCGTCCGGACAGCTGAACCAACTGGGCGTCTTCGAGGGGACGACCCTGGGTTTCCTCGGCATGGACAATGTCCGCTTCTCCAACCCCGTGCGCTTCGGCGACACGGTGACCACGACAGCCACGATCACCGGAACTCGAGCCTCGAGCAAGCAGGGCCGAGGTGTGGTGTCCATGCGGATCGAGGTAACCAACCAGGACGAACTACCCGTCCTCACCTACGACCAGACGCTGCTCATGTCCGGGACGGACTGAGCGGTGTCCGGGCTCACGGAACTCGACGCCGCGGTCGCCCGGACACCGGGTGACCTGCTGAGACACCGCGCCCGCCACGACGGCAACTCGGTGGCCCTCGCCTTCCCCGGGCACGGCACCATCATGACGTTCGCCGATTGGGATGCCCAGGCCGACGACCTCGGCCGCGCGCTCATCGATCTCGGGCTCACGCCGGGGGACCGGGTGGGGCTCCTGGCGGAGAACCGGGTCGAGTGGCCCGTCGTCCAGGTGGCCGTCGCTCGGGCCGGTCTCGTGCTCGTACCGGCGAACACCCACTCCCGCTCCGAGGATCTCCACCACGTACTCGCCCAGTCCGGCGCACGGTGCGTGGTCCTCACCGAGTCCTTTCGGTCCGGGATGTTCTTGCAGCTCGTCGAGTCGTTGCGGGAGAGGCTGCCCCAGCTGGAGCACGTCGTCGTCGTCGGAAGCTCGCACATGGCGGTGAGCGGGCATCGGCACTTGGACGAGCTGGTGACCGCCGGAAGCCACTCCGCCACGGCGTTTCCCGACGTGCGCGGCGACGATCCGGCCGTACTCATCTACACCTCCGGCACGACCGGCCGGCCGAAGGGAGCGGTGCTCAGCCATGGCTCCGTCTCGGCCAACGGGCGGCTCGTCTTCGAGCGTCTCGGAGTGGACACCACGGATGTGGTCACCTCCATCGTGCCGATGTTCCACAGCGCCTCCTTCTGCACGGCGGTCCCCGGCTGTCTGGCGACCGGCGCCCGGTTCGTTGGTCTCGACGCCTTCGACCCGGTCGAGATGATGCGAGTCATCGAGGCCGAGCGAGCGAGCGTCCACATCGCGGTGCCGACGACGCTGCGGGCGATGCTGCAGCACCCGCGGCGCGGCGAGTTCGATCTCTCGTCGCTGCGCGTCGGCACCTGCGGCGGCGCGGACACCGATCCCGAACTGCTGGCCGCGTGCATCCGCGAGTTCCCGTTCCCGGGACTCGTGCAGATGTACGGCCTCACCGAGGCTGCGGCCATCGTGACCTGCCCGGCACCTGTTGCCGGGCGGGACCTCACCACGGCAGGAACTCCCCTGCCGGGGTACGAGGTCCGCATCGCCTCGGCCGACACCGACGAGGTGCTGCCCACGGGCACGACGGGCGAGGTTCAGGTGCGCACCCGCCTCCGAATGACCGAGTACTTCCACCTCCCGGAGGCTACCGAGGCGGCCTTCACCGCGGACGGCTGGCTCCGCACCGGCGATCTCGGCGAGCTGACCGCGGCCGGCGAGCTCCGGCTCACCGGCGGCCGACTCAAGGACATGATCATCAGGGGCGGGGAGAACATCTATCCCGTGGAGGTCGAGAACACGCTGCTCCGCCATCCGCAGGTCCGCGAGGTGGCGGTCTTCGGACTCCCCCACGAGGGGCTCGGGGAGATCGTGGCGGCCGCCGTGCTCTGCAACGGGAACCCGACGGCGGCCGAGCTCACCGATTTCTGCACCGAACGGCTCGCTCGCTTCAAGGCGCCGACGGTGTACTTCGGCGTCGAGGAGTTCCCGCTGACCCCGAGCGGCAAGATCCGCAAGGCGGTCCTTCGCGAGCGCAGCCTGTCGGGCGCGCTGTCTCCTCTGGCCGGAGGTGCCGATGTCGACGCCCAGTGATCTCTCCCGGCCGCTCCCGGTCCCCACTCCGGAGACGTCCCACTTCTGGGCGGGGACCCGGGCCGGCGAGCTGCGCCTCCAGCGGTGTCGCGCGTGCGACGTGCCCTACTTTCCGCCACGTCCGTTCTGCCCGCGATGCGGGGGCCGTGACATCGAGATCGTCGTGGCATCGGGGCGGGCGACCCTGGCCTCGTATGTGATCTCGCACTTGCCGGCCCCCGGATTCGACCCGCCGTACGCGATCGCCCTCGTCGAGCTCGAGGAAGGTCCGCGGATGCTCACGAACATCGTCGACTGCCCTCAGACCCCCGAGGATCTGCAGCTGGACATGGCACTCGTGGTCACCTTCGCCGAGCGGACCGCGGAGATCACACTGCCGTACTTCCGACCGGACGAAGGGTGAACACAATGCACCAGCCCATGGCGGCCGTCGTCGGCGCGGCCGAGACGACCGAGCTGGGTCGGATTCCCGACGCGTCACAGATCCAGCTGCACGCCGATGCCGCGCTCAATGCCCTCGCGGATGCGGGGCTTCGGCCGAGCGACGTGGACGGCATCGCGACGGCCGGGGAGACCCCGGAATCGGTCGCATTTCACCTGGGCATCACGCCCAGATGGATCGACGGCACCGCTGTCGGGGGCTGCTCGTTCATGATGCACGTGCGGCACGCGGCGACAGCCATCCAGGCGGGGCTGTGCGACACCGCGTTGATCACGCACGGTGAAAGCGGTCGCAGCCGCGTGGCCGGCACCGGATTTCCCACGCCGGTGGCCGGCAGCCTCACCCAGCAGTTCGAAACCCCGTTCGGAACCGTGGGGCCGCCCACGATGTTCACCCTGCCGGTCATGCGCTACTTAAAGCGCTACGGCCTCGACGAGGAGGTCCTCGCGCTGGTCGCGGTCGTGCAACGGGAGTGGGCCGCGCTCAACCCCCGGGCGAGCGTCCGCGAGCCGCTCACGGTGGACGAGGTGATGAGCTCGCGCATGATCGCCTACCCGTTCCGCAAACTCATGTGCTGCCTTGTCACCGACGGGGGCGGTGCCCTCGTGCTGACCAACGCCGACCGGGCTCGCGACTTTCCCGCCCGGCCGGTGTACGTCATCGGCACCGGCGAGAGCGTCGAGACACCGATGGTCAGCCAGATGGCAGACCTCACTTCGTCGTCGGCCTACCGAGTGTCCGCCGCCGAGGCGTTCGCCTCGGCCGGCATCACCCACGCCGACGTCGACCACCTCATGCTCTACGACGCCTTCGCCCACCTGCCACTTTATGGACTCGAGGACCTGGGCTTCTGCGCGCCCGGCGAGGCCGCGCAGCTCCTCAAGGAGCGGCGGACCGCTCCCGGCGGGGCGCTCCCGGTCAACACGAACGGCGGCGGGCTGAGCTACATGCATTCGGGCATGTACGGCATGTACGCCCTGCAGGAGAGCGTGCGGCAGCTACGGGGAACCGCTGCGGCCCAGGTACCGGACGCGCGGGTCTCCGTTGCCCACGGGGTGGGCGGGATGTTCGCGGCCGCGTCGACCATCGTCCTCGCGAACGAGACGTGAGGTCGTCATGGCCCGGGAAGCGATCCGCAGCGAGGAACCCGCAGGTAGGCGTTCCACCCTGAACCACACAGCCCCCACTCAGGCCGAGAAGCCCGGCATGCATACTGGTCGGGTGCCGCACGAACCGTCTGTCGACCGAGCCCCTCGACGTGGGCGCGCGCTCGACAGGGGGACCCGCGTGTCGGAGAGCGCCGCCGAACGGCTGCTCGACGCCGCGATCGAGCTGTTCGCCGAACTCGGCTACGACGGGGTGAGCACCGGTGCCGTTGCCAAGGCTGCGGGCATGACCCAGTCGATGGTGCACTACTACTTCGGCAGCAAGGCGACGCTGTGGGAAGCCGCTGTCGAGCGGGTGATGCGCCGCCGAGGCGGTAGCTTCGAGATCCGGCAACAGGACCTTCAGGACATCGACCCGCTCTCCCGACTCAAGGTGATCATCCGTCGCTTCGTCGCGGCCAACGCCGCGGACCCGGACCTCACGCGGATCCTCATCCACGAGGGCATCTCGCGAAGCCCGCGGCTGCGCTGGCTCGCAGAGCGTTTCATGCGACCGGGCTACCTCCTGTTCAACCGTGCCATCCAGGACGCGATCGATGCCGGAATGGTCCGTGACCTTCCCCCACGGGACGTCACCAACATCATCGTGGGCGCCTCGACGCTGACGTTCAGCCTCAGTGCGCTCCTGGCCGAGGTGTACGACGACGAGGACGCACTGGCCCCCGACGTCGACCGCCTCAGCGACACACTCATCGACATCCTCCTCAGTGGGCTCGCCGTGCCGCGGAGCGACCGGACCGGCTGAGTCGGTCAAGCTGCAGATCGCCGGCCTCCTCGACGGGGCCGACGAGATCATCGTGCACCACGACGCGGCCCTCGGACGGCAGGTAGCGGTTCGCTTCGCGGCCGGCCGCCCGGCTGCCGTGGAAGCGCCGAACGTGCCCGGCGCGCGCGTCGCCTGCTGCGAAAGAGGCTGCCCCTGTCCCCCCTGGAGAAGCCCGGCAGCCCGCGTTCGATCTGTCCGCGTCCGCCAGACAACTCGGGCAGGACCCCGTCGCCACCATCCGAAGCCGATCTCGAGAAAGGCAAGCAGTGGACCTGGGAATTGCAGGAAAGACGGCGATCGTCGCCGGCTCGAGCGCCGGCCTGGGCCTAGCGTGCGCCCGCGCGCTGGCCGAGGAGGGCGTCCGCCTCTTCATGTCCGCCCGCGGAAAGGAGCGGCTCGACGCCGCCGCCCGGGCGCTACAGGTCGAACTCGGCGCGTCGGTCACCCCGGTCGTCGGCGACCACGGAACCACGGAGGGGCGGGCCGCCCTGCTCGAAGCCTGCCCCCGGCCCGACATCATGGTCATCAACTGCTCTCCTCCGCGGATGGTCGAGAGCTATCTCGACATGGAACCCGAGGATTGGGCCGAGAGCTGGTCGACAACCTTCCTCGCGCCGGTCGAGCTGATCCGGGCCGCCACCCCCGGCATGGTCGAACGCCGGTTCGGCCGCATCGTCAACATCGCCACAGTGGGAGCCAAGTTCCCCCTGGAGGAGCGACTGCTCTCGGGGGCGACCAGGGCGGCGCTCTCGAACTACACGGTCGCAGTGGGACGGGCGCTCGTCAGGCACAACGTGACGATCAACAACCTGCTGCCCGGGATCTACGAGACGCCCGGGCTCACGCACATCCTCGGCGGTCAAGGTGTCACCGCAGGTCAGGGGCCGGACGGCCTCGCGGTCAGCCCGTTCGGCGGAACGCTCCCGGCGAACCGTCCTGGGAGTCCGGACGAGCTCGCCGCGCTGTGCGCTGTCCTTTGCGGCGAACGTGCCGGCTACATCGTCGGGCAGAGCGTGGTGGTCGACGGCGGCCTGACCCGCTCGACCTTCTGACTGCGGCGTAGAGCGTCATCTCACGGCGGTACGGTGCGCTCATCGGCATCGAAAAGCCCTCCAGGCCGACGGGATGGCGTTGTCGGGCACAGGCGTCACACCAATCCCGGCCTTTGCCAGCCGGACACCCGCCGAGATCTGAGGGGTTGATGGTGAGGACAGCTTTCGGCGTTCGTCAGTTCTCCGCCTCCCGGCGTTGCCTGCGCAGGCTCGACCACCGCTCCAGTCGTCGGCGGATGTGTTCCTCGTAGCCGTTGGAGGTGGGGCGGTAGAACGTCTCGCGGTCCATGCCGTCGGGGAAGTAGTCCGCGCCCGAGAACCCGCCCGGTGTGTCGGGGTCGTACTGGTAGCCCTCCCCGTAACCAATGTCCTTCATGAGCCGGGTAGGCGCGTTAAGGATGTGCGCCGGCGGCATCAGGGAACCGGTCTGCCGCGCGCGCTGCCGCGCCGCGCCGCGCCGAAGGCGCGGTACACGGCGATGGACTTCGGGGCGGTCGCCAGGTGAACGACGGCTTGGGCGATCGCCAGCTCACCCTCGGGTGATCCCAGGCGTTCGTACACGTCCCAGGCTGCCAAGGCCTGTTGTACGGCCTGGGGGTCGGCCGAGGCGATGTCCTCGCTCGCGAAGCGCACGAGTCGGCGGGCGATGTAAAGAGGGTCCTCGCCGCCGTCAAGCATGCGGGCGAGCCAGTACAGGGCCGCGTCGGGGTCGGAGCCGCGCATGGACTTGTGCAGCGCCGAGATCAGGTTGTAGTGGCTCTCCTGGGCCTTGTCGTACAACGGTGCGCGCCGCTGGATCTGTTCGGCGAGCGCGGTCGTGTCCAGCGGGGGTGTGCCGACGGGCAGCGACTGGAGTTGCTCGACCATGTTGAGCAGGAACCGGCCGTCGCCGTCCGCCATGGCCACCAGAGACCGTCGGGCGTCGTCGTCCAGCGGAAGCTCCCGCCCGGTCAGCTGCTCGGCGCGGATGATCAGGGTGTCCAGGGCGGCGGCGTCCAGGCGTTGGAGGACAAAGACTCGGCAGCGGGAGAGCAGGGCGCCGTTCAGCTCGAAGCTGGGGTTCTCCGTGGTGGCGCCCACCAGGACGACCGTGCCGTCCTCCACATACGGCAGGAAGCTGTCCTGCTGGGCCCGGTTGAACCGGTGGATCTCGTCGACGAACAGCAGCGTGCCCTGGCCGATACCGCGTCTGTGCCGGGCCGCATCGAAGACCTTGCGCAGGTCGGCGACGCCGGAGAACGTGGCCGACAATGGCTCGAAGGCCAGCTCGGTCCGCTGCGCCAGGAGCCGGGCGATGGTGGTCTTCCCGCATCCGGGCGGCCCCCAAAGGATCGCCGACACCAGCCGCCCCTGCTCCACCATGCGCCCGAGCGGGGCGTCGGGCGCGAGCAGGTGCTCCTGCCCGACGACGTCCTCCAGGGTGCGCGGACGCAGCCGGTCGGCCAGCGGGCGCTGCGTGTCCTCGTCGAGGTCGGCGAACAGCGACGGAGTTTGTTCTTCGTGCTTCATGGGCAGGTCCGTGACTCGGGCGGGCGGGTGTTGGTCAGTCGGTGACGCCGCGGTAGGCGATGACCTTGGTGGGGTGGAGGCGGACCACGACTTCGCCGGGAACGCCATTGCGCCTGCCGAAGGCCTCGGCCTGGTCCGCGCCCATGTACCGTGCGCCGGCCCGGGACGCGACGTCGACGAGTTCGTCCAGGTCCTCACTGAGCGTCACGTCGCCGCGTACCTCGACGTAGGCGAAGGGCGGCGCGTCGTCGGCGACACAGAGGGAGGCGCGGGGGTCGCGGCGCAGTTTGCGGGCCTTGGCCGAGGCTCCGCCCGTGGTGAACAGGAAGTCCTCGCCGTCGAAGACGTACCAGACGGGGGCGATGTTCGGCATACCGTCTCCCCCGACGGTGGCGAAACGGCCGGTCGGCGTGGAGCGGGTGACGAAGGCGTGCCATTCCTCGGTCGACATGGTGTGCATGGGGATCCTTTTTCGCGTTCGGTCGATGGCCATCGGTCATCCGGGGCGGCGGCCGCGCGGAACCGTCTCCAGGACGAGGTGGTAGGAGTGGTCGACGAGGTCGGCGACCAGGTCCGCCGTGACGCCGCGACCCGCGCCCACGGAGATCCAGTGCCGCTTGTCGAGGTAGCGGCCCGGAGTGATCGAGGGGTGTCGGCCTTGCAGCAGGCGGCCGTACTCTGGTTCCGCCTTGACGGTGAAGATGAGCTCGTCCGGGTCGTCGGTGACGATCAGGAAGACCTTGCCCGCCACCTTGTAGACGTCCAGATGCTCGGTGAACGGACGCCCGTGGCCGACCCCGGGCAGAGCGAAGGCCGTCTCGCGAGCGGTGTCCTGAAGCCGCTCTCCGCCGAAGTCCATGACGCGGATCAGGCTGGGCGTCCGTAGGTGTGCGGGTCGACGGGTTGCTCGGACTTGGGCAGATGACCGACGACGAGACGGTAGGACTCGGTCACGAGCTCCTTGACCAGCCCCTCGTCGATCGCGTCGCCGCCCTCCAACGTGATCCAGTGCTTCTTGTTCATGTGGTAGCCGGGAGTGATCTCCTCGTTCTCCTCGCGCAGCGCCCGAGCCTCGCCCGGGTCCGACTTGAGGATCACCACGGGGCGTCCGGGAACCTCAGTCATCAGCATGAAGACCTTGCCGCGCACCTTGAAGACCTCCCAGTCAGGTCCGAAGGGATGCTCCAGGCCGGCCCCGGGCAGTTCCTCGGCGTGGTCGGCCGCGGTCTTCAGCAGCGCTGTTCCGTTCATGGTGGTCAGCTCCTTTGCGCATGGTCACTCGGTCGGCGTGACACGGTCGGTGACATCAGTTCAACTCTCCAGGAGACAGCTGCCCTTCTCGGCCGCCGACTGCATGTGCACGCGGCGTCGAACAGCCGTTGAGGCAGGCCGGATGAGCGGCGGGATCCGAACTCGCCCGCCGACATGCAGGTGGGCCAGTCCCGGCAAGGGCTCTTCCACGTCGTCCGGGACTTCGGCGCCCCCGTCGGCCTGGGTGAGCGCGCCCCCGCCCCCGCGGTCGAACTCCTCCGCCCACGCAAGCCCCTCTTCCCCGAGGCGCATGCCGAGCCCGCCGAAGAGCTCTTCGCCGGTAAACGCCATTGCTGCGAAGCCCCTTTCTTTCACGGGCAGATGTCTGGGAAGAGGACCGAGCCCGCGATCGCCGACCGTCCTCACCATCCTTTCCCCGAGATCGACAATCCGGACGGTAGGCTGCGGACACATGATGGTCGACAAGCGACACTCCTCGAGTCCGGAGCAGTGTCCCGCCGCCGTCTCCTCCGCGCGGCCCCGGCCCCCTTTCATCCCACAGCCCGATTCGACTTCGGTCCCGTTGTACGGCTTCCAGCCACCGGTCGGCACCCCGTACGGCCTGGAGGTGACCACGGTCGAGGACTTCCACGGCCACCACGACGACTGGCCTGGAATCCGCCCCGTCCGAGCCGGGCCACCTTCCACTACCTGATCCTGGTCACCGAGGGCCTACTGCGGCACGACGTCGATCACGTCACACACACCGTCGCTCCCGGCCAATGGCTGTGGGTACGCGCCGGGCACGTGCAGTGCTGGCACGATCCCAGCACCGCCCGCGGCCCCTTCGTCCTGTTCGAGCCGGAGGTGCTCCGGCCCGACACCGCCCACCTGCTGGCGCCCCTCACCTCGCACCAGGCCCCCGCCGTGCTGACCCCGCATCCCGACGATGTCCCGCGGCTGGAACAGACCGCGTACCAACTCCTCGACGAACACCGTGCGCCGGGACGACTCCCGCTCCCGGCTCACCACGCACTGCGATGCAGCCTTCTCGAAACTCTGCTGCTCCGCCTCGCCCACTCCCCAGGTGTCCTGGGAGCTCCCGCCGAGACCAGCCCCTCAGGCGACACCTCGCGCCCCACGCTCCCAAGCGGCTGCGGCAGGCGCCACCCCATCCACGGACGATTCCTGGACGCCTTGGAACTGAACTTCCGAGAACTGCACCGCGTCGACGACTACGCCCAGTTGCTCGGCTGCTCGGTGCGCACCCTCAGCCGGGCCGCCCAGGCCGCCACCGGCAGCGGGGCGCGGGAGATCATCAACGAACGCCGGCTGCTCGAAGCGCGCCGCCTCCTCGGCCGCGCCCACTGGACCGCCCGCGCGGTCGCCGTCCACCTCGGCTTCACCGACGCGGCCAACTTCGGCCGCTTCTTCCGCCACCACACCGGCCTCACGCCCGCCGCCTACACGTCACGGCAGGAGGCACCCGAATCCTGACTTGATCCTCCATGTCTCCGAGGAACTGTGAGCCCGCCGGATCAACTACGGAGCACCGTGCCAGAGGCCGTGAGATTTCCAATTACCTCGCGCTGACAAGAGCCCTTAAGTTGCGGCCATGCCCAGTCGACATCCGATCGTCACGGCCTGGCCCGCCGCTTGAGATCGTGGACGCCAGTCGCCGTTGTAGGCCTGTCCGTCGATGCCCTTCCTGCCGCATCAGGGAAACACACGAACCATGGAAGAAGGACGTCTCTTGAAGCACGACAGCTACGACTACATCATCGTTGGCGGCGGTTCGGCCGGCTGCGTGCTCGCCAACCGGCTGACGGCCGACGGACGGAGTCGGGTCCTGGTCCTCGAGGCTGGTCGGCGGGACTCTCGGTTCGACTACCCGGTGCGAGTGCCGGCGGCCTTCCTCTTCGTCATGGGCAACAGGCTCTACGACTGGCAGTACAAGTCCGAGCCCGAGCCCATGTTGGGCAACAGGAGGATCGAGCACTATCGGGGAAAGCTGATGGGCGGCTCGAGCGTCATGAACGGGATGTTCTTCCAGCGCGCCAACCCCCTCGTCTATGAGCGCTGGGCCGAGGCACCGGGCATGGACACCTGGGGCTACAACCACGTTCTGCCGTACTTCAAGCGTCTCGAGCGATGTGCCGACACTGATCCGACCAATGTCCACCGCGGTCGTTCGGGACCCATCCCGGTTCACAGACACAAGGCGAAGAACCCACTTTTCGGTGCCCTGTTCGAAGCAGCGCGGCAGGCCGGCCACGAAGTGGTCGACGACGTCAACGGCTACCGTCAGGAAGGGTTCTCCCCCTTCGACTGCAACATCGAGAACGGCGAGCGCTACGACGCGGCACGCACGTACGTCGCACCGATCCGCCACCGCAAGAACCTGGAGGTGATGACCGGTGCGCTCGTCAGCCGGGTCGTCTTCAAGGGCAAGCGCGCGGTGGGCGTCGAGCTTGCCTCCCGGCGTGAGGGCAGGACGGTCGTACGCGGGAACGAGATCATCCTCTGCGGTGGGGCGTTCAACTCGCCTCAGCTTCTGCAGCTCTCCGGCGTAGGCAATGGCGAGGAACTCGGACAGCTCGGCATCGACGTCGTCGAGCACTTGCCCGGCGTCGGTGAGAACATGCAGGACCATCTCGAAGCGTTTGTCATGTACGCCTGCACGCAGCCCGTCTCGATGGCTCACATCCTCAAGCCGAAGAGCTGGCCTGCCATCGGGGCCGCATGGCTGTTGAGACGCGAAGGCCCGGCCGCGAGCAATCACTTCGAGGCCGGGGGATTCGTCCGGTCGAACGATGACGTGCCGATGCCGAATCAGATGCTGACGATGCTCGCCCTGGGCGTGCGCAACGACGGTACGCCCGCTCCGACCGAACACTCTTACCAGATCAACCTCGGACCGCAGCAACCTCAGTCGAAGGGGCACGTGAAGCTCCGGGCGAACGATCCTTTCCAGGCCCCGGTACTCACCTTCAACTATCTGTCGACCGAGCAGGACCGCCGCGAGTGGATCGAAGGTGTGCATGTCACCCGCGACCTGCTGAACCAGCCGGCGTTCGCCCCGTTCAACGGCGGTGAGCTCTCGCCAGGCCCTGACGTCAAGACCGATGAGGAGATCCTCGCGTGGGTGGCCCGGGATGCCGAGACCACGTACCACCCGTGTGGCACATGCAAGATGGGCACCGATGACCAGGCCGTGGTCGATCCGCAGACCATGCGGGTTCACGGTCTGGAGGGGATTCGCGTCGTGGACGCCTCGGTGATGCCCACCATTCCGAACGCGAATCTCTATGCGCCGGTCATGATGATCGCGGAGCGGGCCGCAGACCTGATCCTGGGCAAAGAGCCGCTGGCTCCTGAGAATGTCGACTTCTACCGCCACAAGGTTTCATGACAAGCGATTTCTGCCATCGATGACCGTGCAGATCCACTGCCACGCGTACTCGACCCTCGGTGTGGCCGTGCAAGGCAAGTCACTGGCGGCACTCGGCGCGGGCGACGTCGTCGAGGCCACCGGATGCTGCCGCGTCGCTGGGGGCTTCGGTTTCGAGGCCGAGCACTGCAACATCTCGATGAAGGTCGCACAGCAGGCCCTGGCCCCCCGCCCTGGCGGTGCCGATGTCACGCAGGGCGCGTTTCACTCGGCGATCTCCGGGTGTGGCAGGTGAGGAAGGCGGCCGTGGCACGGTGCTGTTCCTCAAGGCGGTGATGGACGTAGGAGCGAGCCGGCCGCCGTTGGCCAGGGCGTCCGCCAGTCGGGCGAGGTGATCGGCCAGGGCCTGCCGAGTGGCGGAGGTGAGGGCGCTGTTGCGGCAGGCCAGCGGCTGGCAGTCGGTGATGGTGGAACGGTCCGCGCCGGCCCGGCACCACCGTTCCCAGGCGACACCGAACGCCGCCTGAAACACACAAGATCGTCCTCTACGAAACCCGGTTCAGCTCATTCGGGACTGCACCGAGATCTGCGGAAGATGCGCCAGGACTTCAGGCGTGCCACACCGCGCTCGACCGGTGGCCGTGCCGCAGACAGCGCCCGGTTGAAGGGCCAGTCCCCGCTTGCGCATGGGCGACGACGCGTCGGCTTTCGGGAGGACGCCAGGAGTCGAAGAGGTGCTTCTGGGCTGCGCCGTCGCGCCATATGTCATCGCCGTGGCCGGGTCACCCGGCCACGGCGTTCGTCGTCCTCGGTGCCTCGTCGTCAGGAAGCCGGTACGACCGGGAGGACGATACGGGACGGCCGTGCGGCGTCGTGCGCCACTTCCTGGTGGGCCACGCGCCAGTCCGTCGCGCGTTCGACGGGCTCGCCGGTGTTGAGGTTCCGGGCCCAGCGCGGGAAGTTGCTGGAGGTGATCTGCACCCGTAGACGATGGCCGGTGCGGAACACATGGCTGGTGGACCACAGATCCACCTCATGCTCGGCGAACTCGCCCGGCGACGTGGTCACGCGGACCACCCCGTCGACGATGTTGATCGACACGCCGTCGGCGTCGACGTCGCAGAGCCGGACCACCCAGTCCGTCGTCGGGGCGTCGGTCGCGGCGTGGAGGAAGGCCCGGATCCGTCCGGTGACCTCGATGTCCTCGGTCAGGGGCTCCGTGGTGTAAACGAGCACGTCCGGACGCGCCTCCACCCGGGCCTGGTCCAGGGGGCCCAGTCGGAACTCGTCCTGAAGCAGCGCCGCGCCGCCGGTTGTCGGCACCGGGTCGGCCGGATCGTAGACATACCTGTCGCCGCCTTCGTCCTCCTGGGGCGGGTCATCGGTGAGCCGACCGTCCGCGCGCAGGAACAACTCCGTGTCGGCGGCGCGGCTGAGAGGCCATTCCTGTTCCTCCCGCCATTCGTTGATCCCGGTCACGAACAGCAGAACCGGTGGCAGGTGCGGCTGTACAGGGCCTCCGTCGCCGGCCTCGGCGTCCGGCGTCAGCCACTGCCGGAACCATGCGTGCTGTACGTCGCTGAGTGTGCCCCGGAAGCCGAGGACCTCCCCGCTCGCCGCCGTGCCGAAACTGACGTCACCCACCTGTGCGTCGAAGTGTCCGTGGGTCCACGGCCCCATGATCAGGTTCGCCGCACGACCGGCCGCCCGCATCGCCGCGAAATTGTCGAGGGTTCCCTGGCAGAAGACGTCGTACCAGCCACCGATGTTCAGGCTCGGCAGGTCGACCTCTCCGTGGCGCCCGGCCACCCGGCACGACGCGGTCCACTCCGGCTCGCGCCGTGAACGCTCGAATCCGATGTCTTGCACCTGGTGGCGCTGGAGCGCCGGATGGCGTCCGGACGGCAGTTCCCAGTAGCCGGCCGTCGCGAGGCTGTCGACGTCGCGGACCAACGCGGCGAGCGCGGCGGTGCCGGCAGCCGAGTCGTCGGTGTGCCGACGCATCAGGGTGTCGAACCCCTGCCACAGAGACCACGACACATTGAGGCCCAGTTCTTCCGCCCCGCCCCGGGAGAACAGGCCGTCGTCCGGGTCCGACCAGGTGATCGTCGGAGCGATGGCCTTCAGCTCCGGAGGCTTGGACAGGGCCGCCATCCACTGGGTGTTTCCGAAATAGCTGGCGCCGTACATCCCGACCGAGCCGTTGGAGTCCGGGAGCGCGGCGGCCCACCGGACCGTGTCGTAGCCGTCGTCCGACTCGAACGTCCAGGGCTCCCAGTCGCCTTCGGAGGCGAATCTGCCCCGGGTGTCCTGGACGACCACGATGGTGCCCTTGCTTGCCATGCCCATCGGATCGAGCAGGGTGATCATCAGCGGGGAGTTCTTGCCGTAGGGCAGCCGGGAGAGCAATACGGGCCACGGCCCGCTGGTCGTGGGTCTGTAGACGTCGGCCCGCAGGACGGTGCCGTCCCGCATCGAGGCGGAGACGTTGTACTCGATGGTCACGTCAAGCATGTGTCGCTCCTGAACCTTCACATCGTCGGGGCTGGGGTCTGGCAACCCGATCGCATCGCCACCGCGTCCGAAAGAGGGCGGCCAGAGCAGGGAGGAGCCTTGCGGATGGCATGTTCCGGCGACGGCCCCGCCGTCGTGATGACGGGCTTCGCCTGGTCCTATGACGCCCACTCAGATGGGCGTCAGGGCACAGATCATCGCGAAGGAGGCTGGGCCGACGGGGATCCCGGTTCGACCGTCTCCGGCGGCACGAACGGCCGCGGCTCGGGTGCCGTCGTGGGATCGACGCGTTCGGCCTCGACAAGTGTCGTGCCGGACGTCGAGCCTTGGGCGAGCCGCGAGGTGCCCACGTCGGCGGTCAGGACGTTCGGGTTGCCGTGCCGTTCCAGCGAGCCGGGCACGCCCGGCTCTTCGGGATCGAACCACGCGCCCGTCGCCAGGACGACCACGCCGGGGCGGACTTCGTCGGTGACGACCGCTCCGGCGAGACAGGCGCCCCGGGCGTTCGACAGCCGGACGACATCGCCCGAGGCGATGCCTCGCTCTCCCGCGTCGACCGGGTTGATCAGCACCGGCTCACGCCTGGCGACCTTGCCCTCGCGACTGTAGGTGCCGTTGTCGTACTGACTGTGGAGCCGTCGGCTCGGCTGGTTGGACACCAGGTGCAGAGGGAGGCGTTCGCCGGCGGGAGCACCGAGCCACTCGCGTGGCTCCCACCACGTCGGATGGCCCGGGCAGTCGTCGTATCCGAAGCCCGCAATGGTCGCGGAAAAAATCTCGATCTTGCCGGACGGCGTGTCGAACGGATACATCTCAGGGTTCTCACGCAGCAGTGCGAAGCTTCCCGCCGTGGGGTCGGGCGGCGGCGGCAAGGTCACCCCACCGCGTTCCCAGAACTCGTCGAAGGGCGGGAGCTCGACGGTCTTCGCCAGACCGGCCCGGGTCCGCTCGAACAGTTCCCGTACCCACGCGCGGGCGTCACGCCCTTCGGTGAACCCGTCCTCGAAGCCGAGGCGAGCCGCCAGCCCGCTGAAGATCTCGTAGTCGGTGCGCACCCCCGGCGGAGGGTCGACGGCGCGGTGCATGGCGCTGATCGCGAGGTCGAACGTCCCCCCTGCGAAGTCCTCCCGCTCCAGCGTCGTGGCGACCGGGAACACCACGTCGGCGAACCGGGCGTGCGCGTTCCACCACGGCTCGTGCACCACGATCGTTTCAGGGCGCTGCCAGGCCTGTACGAGGCGGTGCAAGTCCTGGTGATGGTGGAAGGGGTTGCCTCCGGCCCAGTACACGAGCTTGATGTCGGGGTAGCGCAGCGACTGCCCGTTGTACTCGAAGGGTTCACCGGGCATCAGGAGCATGTCGGCGATGCGGGCAACCGGGATGAAGCTCTTGACCGGATTCTCGCCCTGCGGGAGTGAGGCTTTCTTGTACGAGCCGCGGCGCACCCCGACCTGGGTGATGCCCAGTCCCCCGGCGAAGCCGCCGCCCGGCCGGCCGAGTGACCCGGAGATGGCTGAGAGCACGACGCCCATCCAGTGGGACTGTTCGCCGTGGTCCATCCTCTGGACCGACCAGCTGACGTTGATCACCGTGCGCGAGGTAGCGATCTCCTCGGCCAGCGACCGGATGCGGTCGGCGTGGATCTCGGTGATCCCGGAGGCCCACGCCGCATCCTTGGGAATGCCGTCGCTGCGGCCGAGAAGGTATGCGGCGAACTCCTCGAAACCCACGCAGCAGCGGGCGAGGAAGTCCCGGTCGTGCCGGTCGGAGGCGACGATCTCGTAGGCCAGACCGAGCATCAGTGCCACGTCGGTTCCGGGCCGGATCGGCAGCCAGTCGGCGCCGAGGTCGTCCGCCGAGTCCGAGCGGACCGGTGAGACGTTGACGAACCGCACACCGGCCTCGCGGCAGCGCTGCTGCAGCCTGGGCGCGGCGTGGTCGGCGATACCGCCTTGCTCGATCTCGGTGTTCTTGCGGGCCATTCCCCCGAAGGAGACCACGAGCTGACCGTTGGCGGCGATCTCCTCGTAGGTCGGGCAGCGCCGCCAGATACTCATGCCGGCACCGCCGATGACATGGGGCAGGATCACCTCCATGGCGCCGACGCTGTAGCTGTTGACGGAGTCGGTGTAGCCGCCCGCCATGCGCATGAACCGGTGGATCTGGCTCTGGGCATGATGGAACCGGCCCGCGCTGGACCAGCCGTAGGAGCTCGCGTAGATCGCTGGGTTGCCGAAGGTGCTCCGCACCCGCTCGATCTCCGCGCTGACCAGGTCGAGCGCGTGCTCGTGCGACACGGGCACGAAGCGGTCACGACCGCGCCGGCCGTTCGCCGGTCCGGGCCCGTCGGCGAGCCACCCCTCCCGGACCATCGGCTGCGTGATGCGGACGGCGTCGCGCTGCGCACTGGCCATGCCGGAGCCGATAGGAGAAGGGGCGCTGTCCCCCTGGGCGGGTTCCAGCGCGAGAACCCGCCCGTTGTCGCTGACGACCGTGTAATTGCCCCAGTGAGCGACTGTGGGGGTGCGCCGCGTCATGGCTGACCCTTCGACGAGGTGAGGGGGAGGAAATTCAGTTGCTCGGAGGAACCACCGGCAGCGTGATGAAGGAGGCGTCGGCTCCTCCGAGGTGGACCGTCTGGTGAGCGATCCGCGCCGAGCCGGACTCGAATCCGTCCGCCGTGTTCAGGTTTCTGTCCCACCGGGGGAAGCAACTCGACGTGACCTGCACACGAATACGGTGGCCTGCCTTGAACACCATGCTCGTCGACCACAGATCCACTGTCACGGCTGTCGGCTCGTCCGGTGTGGTCCGCACACGGGCGATACCGTCGGTCACGTTGTGTGAACGGCCGTCGGGGTGAACGTCGCAGAGGCGCACCACCCAGTCCGTCGTGGGGCCGTCGGTCGCCGCGGTGAGGGTCGCGGTCACCCGTCCGGTCACCTCGAGGTCTTCGGTCAGTGGCTCACTGGTGAAGACCAGGACGTCCGGCCGCTCCTCGACGGAGCTCTGGTCGAAGACGCCCGCAGGGCTGTGCGACATCATGGTCGCGCCACCCACCGTCGGTACCGGATCGGCGGGGTCGTACGTGTACGCCATCGTGGCGGCGGCCGGCTCGTCGGCCGGGGCCAGGGAGCCCTCCGGTCCCAGGAACCACGGTGTGTCCACCGCTCGTGCCAGGGGCCACTCCGCTTCGGAACGCCACTCGTTGGCGCCCATCACGAAGATCTTCACGGGGAGGTCGTCCTCGGGCGGGGTGTCGTCGGACGTCAGCCGGGCCTGGAGGAAGTCGAAGGAGAGCCCGGAGATCGACGTCGCGTAGTCCACGGCGAAACCGTTGCCGGAGAACCCGAAGTCGACTTGTCCTTGCTGAGCGAGCGTCGAGATGTGGTTCCAGGGCCCGATCACGAGCTTCGAGGACGTTTTACGGCGAGCAGCCCGGTAGTTGTCGATCGTTCCTTGCAAGAAGATGTCGAACCAGCCGCCGATATTGAGGCTCGGAACCGTGACCGCGTCCTGCCGGTCCGCCACATTCGCGGCCGCCATCATCTCCGGCCGTGCCGACGATACGAGGCCGTGCCGCTCGAGCACGGGATCAGAACCAGTCGGCAGCTCCCAGAAGGTGTGTTTCGAAAGGCCGTCGATGTCCCCAACGAGCCCCATCAGGTGTTTCGTCATTTCCTCCACGTCGCCGGCGTACCGACGCATGAGGAGATCGAATCCGGTGCCCAGGCCCCAGCCGATGACGGTCCCCAGTTCCTTGGCGCCACCCCGGTAGGCAAATCCGTCCTCGGGACGGTGCCAGGTGAACTGCGGAACGATGGCCTTCAGGGCCGGCGGGCGCTCGGCGGCGGCCAGCCACTGCACATTCCCCAGGTAACTCAGCCCCCACATGCCCACGTTGCCGTTCGAACCGGGAAGCTGCGCCGCCCACGCGATGGTGTCCACGCCGTCCGCGGCCTCGGCCTCGATGGGTCGCCACTCGTCGCCTCCCTCCGACGCGTATCGCCCCCGGACGTCCTGGACGACGGTGAGGAATCCTCGCCGGACCGCGGCCCAGGGGTCGATGTAGAGCAGTTCCGACGCCTCGGTCTTGTCATAGGGAGTCCTGGCGACGATCACGGGCCACGGCCCCTCGCCCGCGGGCCGGTAGACGTCGGCGCGGAGTACGACGCCGTCGCGCATAGGGACGGGAACGTCGTACTCGATCACTGCACCCGACATGTTGGTTCTCCTTTGAGGAAGCGGGGCCTCGCCCCAGGCCTCGTTCTGCGAGGATCAGGAAAGGTTCGCCGGCGTCAGCGGATACGGTCCGCCAGCCGATCGAGGTCTCTGGCGACATCCGAGGTGTCGCCGTTTGGCAGTTGGAAGAGGAATCGTTCGACACCGGCGGCCTCGTAGCGCTCCTCCAGGCCCGCTTCGGACGGCGCGTCGAACATCGTGACCGGGATGCGGCCCCGTCCGGCCTCGGCCGCACGCTGCTGGAGCCTGGCGACGCGGTCGGCGAACTCGTCGAGTTCGTCGAGCGGCACACTCTCCGCCAGCCAGCCGTCCCCGACGGACAGGATGCGGTCCTCCACGGTCGGGCCCATCCCCCCGACGAGCACGGGCAGCGGCGACTGAAGCGGCTTCGGGTAGGCCCAGATCGGGTCGAAGTCCACGAACTTGCCGTGGTACTCCGCCTCCTCGGTGGTCCAGATCTGACGCATCGCCGCGAGCCGCTCAGTCATCAGCGCCATCCTGGTACGCGGATCGGTGCCATGGTTGGCCATCTCCTCACGGTTCCAGCCGGCGCCCACGCCGAAGAGGAACCGGCCGCCGCTGAGGCGGTCGACGCTGGCCACTTCCTTGGCCGTCGTGATCGGGTCCCGCTGCACCACCAGGCAGATCCCGGTGCCGACCTTCAGACGGCTCGTCGCCGCCGCCGCCGCGGTGCACGCGACGAAGGGGTCGTAGGTGTGCAGGTACTCGTTGGGGAGTTCGCCGCCGAGCGGGTACGGCGTTCGCCTGCTCGCGGGGATGTGGGTGTGCTCGCAGAAGAACAGCGACTCAAAACCGCGTTCCTCGGCGGCCTCGGCTACTTCGGCGGGCCCCATGCCGTAGTCCGTGGGGAAGTAACACAGACCGAATTTCATCAAAATCTCCTCGGAATCTTCAGCCGTACCGTCAGTGCAAGGTCGGGTCGCAAGGACAATGTCTGTGCCTGTGTCCTCGGTCTCGCTCCCGAATGTCCCTCCGGCCCGGGAAGCGCCGCATCGGCGGATACGCGAAATCGATGCTCTGATTTCGTAGGGCTTCCAAGCGTCCGGAGCCAGAAGTTCCTCCGACGGATTGACGAAGGCTTGGCTAGGCCTCGCCGTTCCGGCGCGGAAAGCACCTTGATTGTCTGGTGCCGTGTACCACGGTCTTGCTGGGAGACCGTGGTCATGGGCTTACTGACGACCGATCTTGCTGTAGACCTCAGGCCGAGTGCGTCGGTAGACGAGGGCCATGACGACGCCGGCGACGAACACGCCGATGAGCGCGGCCAGCAGAGCCATCGCGAGGCCCGTGGAAGTGCCGAGCAGTAGAGGGAATTTTCGGACGGTCATTATCAGCTCAAAGGCCAGTCCGACGCCTGCGAACACCGGCGCCAGGACGGTGCTCCAGATGCCGAACTGGTCCTTGTGGTGCTTGCGCAGGTACAGGGCGATGGCGATGTTCGCCAGGAAGATGGCGGCGACGCCCGTGAAGCTGGCCAGTCCCAGTGACGCGGCGAAGAACTTGTTGACATCGGCCCCGATGAGCACGGTGATGGCGAGCACCACCAATCCAATGCCGCTGGTGGCGAGAGAGGCCGCGTGCGGAGATCCGTGCTTGGCGTGCACTCCGCTCAGCCGGCCGGGCAGGATCCCGTCCGCGCTCAGGTTGAACACGTAGCGGGCACTGATGTTGTGGGCTGCCAGAATGACGGCGAACGTGCTGGTGGTGACCATCACCGTCGCCAGGTCGAACAGCAGGTGACCGCCGAAGGTCTCGATGCTTCCCAGGATCGACCCGGCGGGATCCGCGCCGGCTGTGGCCACGGCCTTGTCGACTCCGAGGGAGTTGATGTAGAGCCAGGCCGTGCCGGCGTACAGAACCATCGCCACGGCGATGAGCCCGAAGGTCGCGCGGGGAACGGTACGAGTGGGGTGGCGCACTTCGTCCCGGAAGAGCGCGGCGACTTCGAAGCCGCCGTACATGCCGAGGCCGTACAGAAGCCCGACCGCGAAGGATCCGTCGAACCAGTGACTGGGCGCGAAGGGCGCCGCGGACAGGCTCGACGCTCCCCCCTTGAACATCACGGCGCCGTCGTACACGACTATGACCGCGAGCTCGAGGAACAGGAAGACGGTCAGTACCTTCGCCGACAGGTCGATCTTGAGGTAGCCGAGCACAGTGGTGGCGGCCCAGAGCAGGGCTCCCCACACCCACCAGTCGACGTCGGGCCCGTGAAAGGTGTCACGAACCAACGACTGGAACACCACACCGCCGAACCCGTAGCTGCCGATGTTGACGCTGAGGTAGCCGATAAGGGCCAGGAAACCGGATCCCAGGCCGATCGCTCTTCCGAGCCCAGCCGTGATGTACACGTAAAAGGCGCCTGGGTTCGGGAAGACTCTCGCCATCCTGGTGAACGGAACGGCGAAGGCGGCGACGATGAGGCCGGCGGCGAGGAACGCTATCGGCGTTCCCACCCCGTTTCCGATCGCCAGCATGATCGGAAGAACACCGATGACGACGACCAGGGGGGCGTTGAAGGCCATGACGCTGAAGAAGAGATGCAGAGCGCCGAGATTTCCACCCAGGCGTGGTCCGGTGTCAGCGGAGACCACTCTGTCTGTTGTGCTCATTCGCAGCCCTTTTTCATGGGGACGGAAGGTTTGGTTTCGCTGTGGGATTGGAACAGGTGGCGGGCGGAAGGCTGCCATCCCGTCGGTTCGCTCCCCGACGAGGGGTGCCGGATATGCTGCCTACACCAGGAAAAGACGGGAATTGGAGTGCATCCTAAGCAACTGGGTGACTTTGGCGGATTTCCAACGGGGGCTCGGCGTACTGATCAGCAAGAAGCACGGACCGGCCACGACTGATGACCCAGGGTGGCGGGCGGCCGATCTGCGTCAGTCCTGGGGCAGCTCACGCCATCGCTCGTCCCAGCCTGCCGCCTCACGGGCGGCGGCGAAGTCTCCGGTGGTCCCGGCCGTGTAGGCGACGGAGTCCCGCGGCACTACCCGGATCGGTTTGTTAGCGGCCAGTTCCTCGGAGACGTGCGCGATGACTCCTGGAAGGGTCGACAGGACGGCCAGGCCGGTACCCTCCTCCGGGGTAAAGCCCAAGCTGAGCAGCACCGCAGCCATGACACCCACGTCGTTGATCGGGATGTCCGACTTGCCCGGGAGCCGGGTGAAGGCCCGGTGGACTGCTTCATAGACCTCCGCGGCTTCACTCCACAATCCTTCCTCGACGGCGACTCCCTTCAGCAGGGCGCCTCGCGGATCGACCTTCTTGAACACGGGATGCCCAAGTCCCGGCACGCGTTGCTTGGCCGCGCGCAGGCGAGCGACCTTGGCGTCGGCGAACTCGTCGAGTGCGAGGCCGGAGTCCAGATACTCCCGGTGGGTCGCGACGATGAAGCGCCCCGTGTCCTCGGTGGCGAGAGTGTGCGCACCGACCGACATGCAAGCCGCCGCCATGCCGATGGCCATGCTGGGGTTGGCGGAGACCGCGTACCGTGCGGCCACGGTGCCCGGCTTCTCGAGCGCGTAGTCGAGGACACCACTGAGGACGGCATCGAGGAGGCGCGTCTCCTGGGGCGTCGGCACCCGTCCCCGGACCATGAGGAAAACCGCCGCGGTGAAGGGGATCTGGCCGATGAGATCCTCGAGGTCGTAGCCGCGGACGTAGACCTTCTCGCCGACCACCTTGCTGACGGCCGACGTCCAGTACGCGTCCTGTGCGGCTGTGCTGCCTGAGTCCACTTTTCCTCCGATTGTTCGCTCACTGTGCGTAGAGTGCGGCGGCCGTTCCGGCCCGGTCCCGGGGGCGTGGGCTGCGGAGCACAGGGGCAAGTGCGGCTTCGCGTCGGCGGAGGAGACACCTGCGTGAGGGCGGTGTGCGTGAGCGAGAGGTGCGCGGACGGGTTCGGGCACGTTCCAGCCGGATGACAGGACGGTAGGCGTCGTGTCAGGAGAGCCGGTACTGGAGATCCACCGGATTTGCCCGGCGCGAACCGTGAGACTTCCGAACTCCTGCGGGACCGGGCCACCGCCGTACGGCCCGACTTCCGTGTCACCGACTCGAACTGGGACGCGGTCACCCGGCTGTGCGCGGACCTGGACGGCCTGCCGCTGGCGATCGAGCTGACGGCGTTCCGGCTGCGCACGCTCAGCGTCGAACAGGTGGTGAACCGGCTGGCGGACCGTTTCACGCTGCTCACCGGGGGCAGCCGGACCGTACGACCCCGGCAGCGCACGCTGCGCGCGCTGATCGACTGGAGTTACGAACTGTGCTCCCCGGCCGAGCGGCTGCTGTGGAACCGGCTGTCGGTCTTCGCCGGCGGCTTCGGCCTGGACGCGGCCGAAGAAGTCTGCGCCGACCGGAGCGACGAGGGCGTCGCGGGCGACGAAGGTGTCCCCGCGCACGAGGTGTTGGACCTCCTCGACCGGCTGGTCGCCAAGTCCGTCGTCCTGCCCGCAGGGCACGAGGGTCAGGGCCCGCCGCGCTACCGCCTGCTGGAGACCATCCGCCAGTACGGCCAGGAGAGGCTCGCCGAGTCCGGCGAGGAGGAGCGCCTGCTGCGGCGGCACCGCGACTTCCACCTCACCCTCGCCGAGCGGACAGCCGACAACTGGTACGGCCCCGGCCAGGAGGAGGCCCTGGCCCGCCTGCGCGTCGAGCACCCCAATCTGCTGGCGGCACTCGGCCACGACGACGACCCGCAGGCCACTCTCGCGCTGACCGCGGCACTGCGCTTCCACTGGTGCGCCGGCGGATTCCTCGGTGAAGGACGGCGACAGCTCGAGCGGGCGCTCGCCGCCGCGCCCGAACCCACCCCCGCCCGCGCCCGGGCGCTGTGCGCCGCGTCCTGGGTGGCACTGCTCCAGGGCGATCACGCGGCGGCCGACCAGTGGCTCGCGGAGGCCGGTCAGCTGGGGGAGCAGCAGGACGATCCGGTGGTGGGCGCGCACGTCATGAGCTTCCGCGGCTCATTGGCGGCCTTCCAGGGGCGGCTGGAGGAGGCTGTGGGCCTCTATGAGCACGCGGTTGCCGCCCACATGGCGGCCGAGGGGGGAGCCTCGGCGGTCTTCCCGCTGTTCCAGCTGGCCGTCGCTCGGATCAGCCTCCGGGACCCGCGTGCTGTGGAGGCCGGCAGGCAGGCGGTCGCTCTGGCGGAGGCGCACGGTGAGCGGTGGGGTCGCGCGCACGCGCTGTTGACGCTGGGCTATGACGCCCAGGAGCGCGGCGACTTGGAGGAGAGCCTGGCGCTGATGCGGGCCGGGCTGGCGATCGAGCGGGGCTTCAGCGAACCGCTCAGCGCCGCGCTGATGCTGGAGACGCTCGCCTGGGCCACTGCTCTGCGCGGTGAGTACGAGCGGGCGGGACTGCTGCTGGGTGCCGCGCGCGGACTGTGGCGGGACATCGGCACCGGCATCTCCGCGTTCGGCCCGTTGATGGCCGAGGCCCACGCACGGTGCGAGCAGTCGATCGTACGAGCTCTGGGCCCGGAGGCATACGAGCGGGCCCTCGTCATCGGAGGCGGCCACGACAGCCCGGGCCGCACCATCGACCACGCCCTGGGCACAGGCACCCCAGCTCCAGCCCCAGTCCAAGCTCCAGCTCCAGCCCAGGCCCAGGCCCAGGCCCCGAGCATCCTCAGCGGCCGGGAGCGGGAGGTGGCCGCGCTGGTGGCCATGGGCATGAGTAACCGTCAGATCGCCGCCGAGCTCACGCTCTCGCCGCGCACGGTCGACTTCCACGTGGGGAACATCCGGGCGAAGCTCGGCTTCGGCAGCCGGGCGCAGGTGGCTGTCTGGTGGGCCAGGCAGGAACCCCCCACCTCGTAGAAGTACCTGGTCGGCGGAGAAACCGGTATTCGCACGAGTAGTGGGACAGGTGCCCCAGGCACGACTCTTGTGCCACGTCACGGCAGGCCGAACTCCCGGCGAACGGCGGCCTCTAAGGCCTGCCGGGCACCGCCCCGTGAGGGGGGTCGTGATGCGAAGGTACGCGCCTGCCGCAGCCGTCCGTCGACGCCCTGAAGCGGTCAGCCGCAATCCTGCACATCACGCACCTGGAGAGCGCAGAGCCCATGAACAGACGTGTCATCGGCGAGGTTCCCGCCTCGCACCGCGAACCAACGGCCGCGCCGCCGCGCCGGTCCCTGAGCCTGGTCCACGGCGGTCCCCTCGCCAGGCCCCGCACCATCACCCTGCTGGCTGCCCTGGTGCTGGGGCTGATCGCCACGCTGGTCGGCCCCATGGGGAAGCTGCCGTCCGCACGTGCCAACGACGGCAACCCGATGTTCAGGGTCGGGGCCGACGACGGCATCGACTACACCGAATTCATCAACGAACTCCGCAGACGCATCAATGACGGCAGCACCGCCAGGGTGCCCGGTGCCGGGGATCCCTACATGGTGCAACACACCAACACCACCCTGGCGCCCGGATCGAACTTCCCCCAGGGCCGCGACCGCCACGATGCGTACCTGCAAGTGGACATCCAGATGTGGGGTAACCCGAACTTCGTGCGGCTGCAGTTGCAGCGGTCGGACCTGTACATCATCGGCTGGTGGGACCGCAACAACGTCTACCACTACACAGGCAGCCAAACCGTCCCGCAGGAGGAACGCGAGCGCAGGGAAAACGGCGTGATGCGCAACGCCTCGTCCATCCGTCGTGCCCCCTTCGAAGAGAACTACGTCGGTATGCAGACCGCGGCCGGCGAGCGCCGCGAATATCTGCCGATCAGTCGCGGCGGGATGAATGGTGCTGCCTGGGATCTCTACGACTCCACCAACAACCAGAACATGGCGCGGGGATTCCTGAGGATGACCCAGTTCATCGCAGAAGCCGCCCGGATCCGCCCCATGCGGGACAGCATCGCCCTGGTCATGGGCAATGCCATGACCTGGTACATAAACCCGCAATTCGTCTGGCTGCAAAACAACTGGGCCCGATTGAGCGGCCGCTTCAACTGGCTCCTCGGCATGCCCCAGGGCTACCGCGACACCCAGCCCATCACCGCTTACAGACGAAGTGGGTTGAACGATGCCACGACGATCATCCTCTACACGGCGATCCAGTACGCGCACTTCGTCCTCGGGACGTCGAAGGGTCGTAACTGATTTCTGCGATCGCGGCTCGCGCGGAAGGCGCTTGCGCAAAGAGCCGAGGCGCGCGAACCCGCGACTGGCACCTCGCCGTGCCCCGACGCCGACGGGTGGCGAACCGTACTTCTGTCCTTGCCCTCTCCGGGCCCGTCCGGGAGGGAACGAACTCCCAGTACCCGGCCGTCGAGGTCGACAGCTACGCGCAGCTTAGAAAGGCAAACCGATGCGAAGAAGAAACCATGCCGACCCGGTGAGCGCAGCCGCCCCTGGCCGGCTCCCGGGACGGCGCAGACGTGCCGGTCTCGTCGCGGCCCTCTCCGCGGTGATCGTCGCTGGGACGGCGCTCACCACCGCCTCCCCGGCACAGGCCGAGATCACCAACGGTCTGATCCTGCGCTACAAGCTGGACGAGACCTCCGGCACCGTCGCCCACGACTCTTCCGGCCAGAACCACGACGGCACGGTGGGCGGCACCGCCGCCTGGAATGGCGATCAGGGGCTGAGCTTCAACGGCTCCAACACCTACGTCAAGATGCCGGACAACATCATGGCCGGGCTGAACTCGATCACCGTCGACTTCGAAACATGGATCGACCCGACCATGGGCAGTCCCTATTTCCTCTACGGGCTCGGCAACACCAGTGGCTCCAACGGCAACGGCTACCTGTTCACCACCGGGAACAACTTCCGCACGTCGCTGTCGATGACCGACTACACCGCCAAGCAGGACATCCAGCCCTCGGGTGGGCCGTACCAGCTGACACGCGGCATGTGGAAGCACGTCACGTACACCCAGACCGGCACCACCGGCATCCTCTACGAGAACGGCGTCGAGAAGGCCCGCAAAACCAATGTGACGATCACTCCGGGGGCAATCGGCGGCGGTACGACCACCGCTGACTACATCGGCCGCTCGTTGTACTCCAACGACCTTTACTTCAAGGGCCGGATGCGGGACTTCCGCCTTTACAACCGGGCGCTGTCCTCCTCCGAGGTGCTGACGAACGCCGGCGCCACCGAACTCGAGTGGGCGCAGATACGTGCCATCGCCTCCTACAACGGCGCGCTCACGGCCTTTCAGGACAACACCGGGTACGGACCGGTGATCATTTTCCCCAAGGACTACGCCGGTGACTGGAACAACCCGGAGATCCCGCCCGGGTGGACCGACGACTACGCGAACACCCCCACCTCCTGGCCCGACTTCACGCGCGGGATCAGTCAACTGTTCACGATCGGCGACCTCTCCGCCATTGAGGACGCGGTCACCGCTCAGGTGCAGCCGGAGGGCAGCACCTACCGACTGGAGGTCTCCTACGACGGGTCGATCGACCAGGTGGTGGTGAAGACCAACGCCCCCTCCTCGGTCACCGACCCGTTGACCGCCCAGTACCCGGGCAAGCTCGTGATCGAGAGTGACAAGGCCCCGGACGGCAGGTGCGCATCGTACGAGACCGCCATGGCCAACGACATCGCCGACTCCGCGGCGCCGAAGAGCGGTGTCAGTGACGGACGGACGTCGCTGCAGTGGCAGCAGGTCCAGGCCCTGGCCGACTACAACTGCGCGCTCACCGCGTACGAGGACCCCACCGTCGGACCGGTGATCGTCTTCCCCTCCGACTACACCGGCAACATCAACAACCTGGCGAAGCCGCCCCACTGGACCTCCACGAACGCGCAGATCCCGACCGACTGGCCCACCCCGACGACCGCGAAGAGCGCTCAGTTCACCTTCGCCCAGATCAAGGCCATCCAGACCGCGGCCGTGGACCGGATCGCGGGCGCCAGCAGCGACACCACCAACTACGGCGTGACCGTCCGCTACGACGGCGTGAGCGACAAGGTCCTGGTACAGACCGACGCTCCCGCGTCTGTCACCGACCCGCTGGTGGCCGCCTACCCCGGCAAGGTGGTGATCGCCACCTTGCCGGCGGCCACCTTCAGCGACAGCTAGAAGGCTGCTGAAAATCCTGCTGTGGGGCTGCCCGGCCGGAGGCCGTGCAGCCCCACAGTCACCTTCAGAAGCCTTCTAGCACTCCGATCGCAGTTCGCTATCACCGCAGGTCAGGGCCGGGTTCATGAGCGCACTCGGCTGACGTCCCGTCAGGTTGCGGGAGTTCGCGACCTCGGGTGCGGCGGGCCGTTGTTCTTGGCGTGCAAGATGATGTGCAGCCCAATGCCTGGTCCGCGGAACTGGAAGAAGTGCTCGTGCGGATCGGCCACCGGTTCGGTCGGGTGGATCTGCGGCGGCGGATGCGCGCCTACGTGCACGGCCTGATCGGTCCAGTGGGCCGCAAGAACACCGGCAGCTGGCCGAGCATGCCGGTCACCCACTCCTGCGAGGCTGCAGCACCTGTTGAGCCGGGCCTGCTGGGATCCCGACGAGGTACGCGATGACCTGCAGGAATACGTCGCCGAGAAACTCGGGAATGCGACTGGAGTACTGATCATCGACGACACAGGGTTCCTCAAGAAAAACACGGTCTCGGCCGGCGTGCAGCGCCAATACTCCGGCACCGCTGGCCGCACCGAGAAATGCCAGATCGGCGTCTTCGCCGCCTACGCCTCACCCAAAGGCCGGGCCCTGGTGGACCGGGAGCTGTATCTGCCCAAGTCCTGAACGTCCTACGCGGATCGCTGCCGAGCGGCGAAGATCCCCGACGAGCGGGAGTTCGCCACCAAGGGGGACTTGGCCAAGGTCATGGTGAGGCGTGCGCTGGACTCGCCGCTGCCCGTCGCCTGGTGTCGGCGTTCGCGTGGAAGTGCCCGGCCCGGTAGACGCGAACGTACACAGGGCGCCGTACGCCAACGGCGCGCGGCGGCCTGCACCCGGACAGCGCGGTCGGGGGCTTGGGGAGTCGCGGAGCAGGTGAGACCGATAAAGCGCTCAGTTCGCTGAATGCCCGGTGGTGGCGCAGGGCGGAGTGGCAGGCTGTCACGGGTGACGGGTGAGTGGCTGAGACGTTCCGCCGGGAGCGGCAAGTGCTGGCGTGAGTTTCGCGGTTGGCGTGGCGGCTGGAGCAGGCCGGTCAGGAATGTGACTGCGCTTTCACTGCCGTGCGGGGCGGGCTTTTCTGTGTGGAAGCTCGTTGGGGCAGCGGGGCTGTCGTCGGCCCGGGTTCACCAGTTCATCAGGAACGCCGATCGGCAGGTCACCGACTCTGGAATGCCTTGGCGAGCGCTTGCCCTGACACCCCACCAGAGCCGATGCCCCGGAGCCTCCAAGCCATGAGCACGCCCCCCGCGCCGGCCTGGCCGTACTGCGGACACGGTGCGGACCCCACCACCGACCCCGTCGGCTGCCCTGGCATCGACGTCCCCGGCAACACCGCCTGCCTGGCCCACCTGAACGACACCGACCGCACCTCCTACCTCACCAGCCTGGCACCTGGCGCCGATATCGACCATCGCGGCACCCCCATCACCGAACACCTCCTCCAAGCCCTCCTCCGTGCCCTCCACGACCCCTCAACCGGAAAACCCAACCTCGGCACCGCCCGTTTCCAGGGAGCGACGTTCACCGGCGACGCCCGGTTCGATGGGGTGACGTTCACCGGCGACGCCTGGTTCGACGGGGCGACGTTCACCAGCACTGCCCGCTTCGACGGGGCGACGTTCATCGGCGACGCCGAGTTCGTCGGAGCGACGTTCACTGGCGACGCCCGATTCGTCGGCGCCACGTTCATCAGCACCACCGGGTTGGGCAGGGCGACGTTCGCCAGCGACGCCCAGTTCTTCGGGGTAACGTTCACCGGCACCGCCTGGTTCGGCGGGACGACATTCTCGGGCACCGCCTGGTTCGGCGGGACGAAATTCTCCGGCGACGCCCAGTTCGGCGAGGCGACGTTCACCAACGACGTCCGGTTCGACGGGGCAACGTTCTCGGGCGACGCTCAGTTCGGGGGGGCCACGTTCACCGTGTTGTCCTCGTTCGGGCCGATTCTGTGTGCCGGGCGGGTTGATCTGTCCGGGTGCGCATTCGGGGCGCCCGTGACGATGGAGATCGCAGCGGGCGAGGTGGACTGCGTCCGGACGCGGTGGGAGTCAACGGCCACATTCCGCCTGCGCTACGCGACCGTGAATCTCAGCCACGCAGTGCTGTCCTCCCCTGCCGCTGTCACCGCCCATCCCATCCCGTTCAC
>NZ_JBEYVP010000037.1:0-111376 GCF_040644035.1 Streptomyces sp. NPDC047042
GAAGGCGCTCGCGGGAATCCGCGTTCTGGATATGACGCATGTGCAGTCGGGTCCGTCGGCGACGCAGTTGCTGGGGTGGCTGGCCGACCAACCGGGTCGGCGGCCCACTCGGGTCTGTCAACTCTGTCAACTCTGTCAACGGCCCGTCAGCTGAGGCAGCACCTTCGTGCGGTAGAAGTCGAAGAAGCCGCGCTGGTCGGGGCCGATCTGGCTGACGTAGATCCGGTCGAAGCCCGCGTCGGCGAACGCGGACAGCTCCGCGACGTGTTCGTCAACGTCCGGGCCGCAGACCGTGTTCTCGCTCACCATCGACTCGGTGACCAGCGGCTCCAGTTGCTCGAAGTGACGCGGTGTGGGGAGGATCTGGCCCATCTCGCCGGGCAGCAGCTGGTTGGACCACAGTTTGTGCACCGTACGGACGGCCTCGTCGCGGTCGGGGCCGAAGCACACCTTCGTACCGCCGCTGACGAGGCCCGAGCCCCCGCCGCCCTTGCGGAACTGGGTGGTGAGGTCCTCGTCGGGGCCCATCGTGATGTAGCCGTCGCCCACGCGGGCGGCGAGCGCGGTCGCCTGGGGGCCGAAGCCGGAGACGTCGATCGGGACGGGCTCGTCGGGGACGGTGTAGAGGCGGGCGTTCTCGACGGTGTAGTGGGGGCCGTGGTGGTCGACCTCCTCGCCGGTGAAGAGACGGCGCATCACCTGGATGGCCTCCTCCAGCATCTCCAGGCGGACGGGCGCGGGCGGCCACCGGTCGCCGAAGATGTGCTCGTTGAGGGCCTCGCCGGAGCCCACGCCGAGTCGGAACCGGCCGTCCGTCTGCACCGCGCTCGTCGCCGCCGCCTGCGCCACCACCGCCGGGTGCATCCGTACGGTCGGGCAGGTCACGGCCGTCTCGATGGGCAGCGACACCGCCTGTGAGAGCGCGCCGATCACCGACCACACGAACGGGCTCTGGCCCTGGGCGTCGTTCCACGGGTGATAGTGGTCCGAGATCCACAGCGCCTGGAAACCGGCCTGTTCCGCCTGCCTCGCCTGCTCGACGAGGTCCGCCGGACCGAACTCCTCGCACGCGAGGAAGTAGCCGTATTCGGGCATGGGGTTGCACCTCCGGAAAAAGAGCGGGTCGGGGTCCGCTCCGGGTACCCAGCGCGCGGCCGGGAAACCGGCGCGGGCACGCCGGGCGGCGGTCGCTGCCGAACCACCCCCGGCCGGACGTTTGGGGGCTCTGACCAGGGGGACGCGGAAAGTTCCGTACGGGCGGCGTCCAGGACGGCGTTCGTACGAGTGACCGAAGGCTCTGCATACGCGACACCGCCGGAGGCGAAAACGTGAGTCGACCCCGCATCCTGATCGTCGGCGCGGGCTTCGCCGGGTACCAGACGGCCCGCACCCTGGCCCGGCTGACCCGCCAGAAGGCCGACATCACCCTGCTGAACCCGACCGACCACTTCCTGTATCTGCCCCTGCTGCCCCAGGTCGCCGCCGGTGTCCTGGAACCGCGCCGGGTCACCGTCTCCCTGCCCCAGGTGCGAACATTTGCCCAGTGCTCCACCCTTCAGGGCGGAGGCGAAGGGCATCCTGTGCGTAGCGGCCCGGGGGAGCACCGCAGCCAGGCTAGAATCGCCCTGTCCGACAACAGAGTTGTCGGACCTACCGCCGGACGGGCGGGAAGTCAGGCCTGCGGAGGCCACGTAAGACCGACCCTCACCGGTCGGCAGAGGCCCGTGAAACAGGAACCCAAGGTGGTACCGCGTAGCGGTGCGGACCGGAATCCCCTGCCCTCGGGCAGGAGAGGGCGTCAAACCGGTACCGAAGTCGCCGCGCACGGGCAGCTGTTCACCGGCGTTCTGGTGGGCAAGCAGCCCCTGCGCGCGGGCATACGGCCACGCTGGATGCTGCTGGACACCGCGCCGCGTGTCCTGCCCCAGCTGGACGAGAAACTGTCGCGCACCGCCGACGTGGTACTGCGCCGGCGGGGCATCGACGTACGCACCGGCACCTCCGTCAAGGAGGCCACCGCCGGTGGAGTCCTGCTGTCCGACGGGGAGTTCGTCGAGTCGCGCACCCTCGTGTGGTGTGTCGGCGTGCGTCCCGATCCGCTGGTCGAGAGCATCGGCAGCCCCCTCGAGCGCGGGCGGCTGATCGTCGACCCGTTCCTCCAAGTGCCGGGCCACCCCGAGGTGTTCGCATGCGGGGACGCCGCCGCCGTGCCCGACCTGAACAAGCCCGGTGAGTTCACCGGGATGACCGCCCAGCACGCCTGGCGGCAGGGCAAGGTCGCGGCCCGCAATGTCGCCGCCTCGCTGGGCGTCGGCTCCCGCCAGGCCTACCGCCACCGTGACCTGGGGTTCGTCGTCGACCTCGGCGGGGTCAAGGCCGCCGCCAACCCGCTGGGCGTGTCGCTGTCCGGGCCCCTGGCCGGCGCGGTCACCCGTGGCTACCACCTCGCGGCGATGCCCGGAAACCGGGTGCGGGTCGCGGCCGACTGGCTGCTGGACGCCGTACTCCCGCGCCAGGGCGTGCAGTTGGGGCTCGTCCGGTCCTGGTCGGTGCCGCTGGACACGGCGTCACCGGAGCTGGCGCGGATGCCGGGCGCGCCCAGGTCACCTGGTCATGACGGGCCGCCGGCACCGCGAAGGACCTCGCAGCAGTCCGCAGCGTCGGAAGGAGAGTCGTGAAAACCGCCGAACCCCTGTACAGCACAGCCGAACTCACCGAGCTGGGACAGCAGTTGCGTGTCGACAGCGTCCGGGCCTCGGACACCGCCGGCTCCGGGCACCCGACCTCGTCGATGTCCGCCGCCGATCTGATGGCCGTACTCATCGGCCGTCACCTGCGCTACGACTTCGACCGGCCGACCCACCCGGGCAACGACCGCTTCGTCCTCTCCAAGGGGCACGCCTCGCCGCTGCTCTACGCCGCCTACAAGGCGGTCGGCGCCATCGACGACGCCGAACTGCTCACCTACCGCACCCTCGGCAGCAGGCTCGAGGGGCATCCGACTCCCCGGCGGCTGCCGTGGGTCGAGACGGCCACCGGGTCGCTCGGCCAGGGGCTGCCGGTGGGCGTCGGGATCGCGCTGGCCGGGAAGCGGCTCGACCGCACCGGGTACCGGGTCTGGGTGCTGTGCGGGGACAGCGAGCTGGCCGAGGGGTCGGTGTGGGAGGCCGCCGAGCACGCCTCGTACGAGCATCTCGACAACCTGGTCGCGATCGTCGACGTCAACCGGCTCGGGCAGCGCGGGCCGACCCGGCACGGACACGATCTGGACGCCTACGCCCGCCGGTTCAAGGCGTTCGGCTGGCACACCATCGAGATCGACGGACACGATGTCGACGCCGTCGACCGTGCCTACAACGAGGCGGAGTCCACCACCGGGCAGCCCGTCGTCATCCTCGCCCGCACCCTCAAGGGCAAGGGCGTGGCGGCCGTCGAGGACCGCGAGGGACTCCACGGCAAACCGCTGAAGGACGCCGACGAGGCCATCGCCGAACTCGGCGGCCCGCGCGACCTGCGCGTCCGCGCACCCGAACCGCGTGCCGCCCGCGCGCTGCACGCCGTACGGGCCGGGCACCTCGAACTGCCCCGCTGGGACAGGGGAGAAGAGGTCGCCACGCGGGACGCCTACGGAAAGGCGCTCGCCGCGCTCGGCAGCGCCCGGGGCGATGTCGTGGCCCTCGACGGCGAGGTCAGCGACTCGACGCGCGCCGAGGCGTTTGCCAAGAAGCACCCCGACCGGTTCTTCGAGTGCTACATCGCCGAACAGCAACTGGTCGCCGCAGCCGTGGGGTTGGCGACGCGGGGCTGGATTCCGTACGCGTCGACGTTCGCCGCCTTCCTGACCCGCGCCCATGACTTCCTGCGGATGGCGGCGGTCAGCGGAGTCTCCGTGAACCTCGTCGGCTCGCACGCGGGTGTCGCGATCGGGCCGGACGGGCCGTCCCAGATGGGCCTGGAAGACCTCGCGATGTTCCGCGGGCTGTACGACTCGACGGTGCTGTATCCGTGCGACGCCCACCAGACCGCGCGGCTCGTCGCCACGATGGCCGGCCTCGACGGCATCGCCTATCTGCGCACCTCGCGCGGCGGGACTCCGGTGCTGTACGGGCCCGACGAGGAGTTCCCGGTCGGCGGCAGCAAGGTGCTGCGCTCCGCCGGGCACGAGGACCGGCTGACGGTGGTCGCGGCGGGCGTGACCGTCCACGAGGCGCTGATCGCCGCCGACGCGCTCGGCGCGCAGGGCATCCCGGTGCGGGTGATCGACCTGTACTCCGTCAAGCCCGTCGACCGGCCCACCCTGCGCCGGGCTGCCGAGGAGACCGGCTGTCTGCTCACCGTCGAGGACCACCGGGAGGAGGGCGGCATCGGGGACGCGGTCCTCGACGCCTTCCTCGACGGACGTCCGCTGCCCCGGCTGGCCCGTCTCGCCGTCCGTACGATGCCCGGCTCGGCGAGCCCCGACGAGCAGCTGCACGCCGCGGGCATCGACGCCGAGGCGATCATGGCGGCCGGCCGGCTGCTCGTGGAGGAGGCGATCGTGCCGTGAGCGACGGCGCCGTACGGCGGATTCGGGCCGGGCGGCGCACCGTCGAGGTCCACCGGCCCGACAAGGTGCTCTTTCCGGGCGGCGACGGCGCCAAGGAGTACACGAAGGCCGATCTGGTCGCCTACTACCGGGCCGTCGCGCCGTTCATGCTGCCCCACCTTCGCGGGCGTCCGCTGATGCTGGAACGGCGTCCGGACGGGATCGACGGCCCCCGTTTCATGCAGAAGAACGTCTCCGACAGCTCCCCGGAGTGGGTCCACCGGGTCGAGGTGCCGAAGGAGGGCGGTACGGTCGTCCACCCCATCTGCGACGACACGGCGACCCTGGTCCACCTCGCCGACCAGGCCTCCGTCACCCTGCACCGGTGGCTCTCGCGCGTCGGCCGCCTCGCATACCCGGACCGGATGGTCTTCGACCTGGATCCGGCCGTGGACGACTTCACCCGGGTGCGGGAAGCCGCCCTGTATCTGGGGGAGTTGCTCGACACGCTGCGGCTGCCTCACGCGCTGATGACCACCGGTTCGCGCGGGCTGCACATCGTCGTTCCACTGAGCGGGCATCAAGGCTTCGACGAGGTACGGGAGTTCGCCAGGCGGGTCGCCGAGGTGCTGGCCGCCGCGCACCCCGACCGGCTGACCACCGCCGCCCGCAAGAAGGAGCGCGGCGAGCGGCTCTACCTCGACGTCCAGCGCAACGCGTACGCGCAGACCGCCGTCGCGCCGTTCTCCGTACGGCCGTTGCCCGGGGCGCCTGTGGCCGTCCCCATCGGCCGGGACCAGTTGGACGACCCGGAACTGACCGCCCGACGCTGGACGATCGCCGACGCGGTCGAGCAGGCCCGCAGTGACCCCTGGGGCGGATTGATGGGGCGTGGACGGGCGTTGGGGCCGGCGCGGCGCAGGCTGGACTCGCCGGCCTGAGCAGGCGGGGGTTTGAGCGGCTCTCTCTGGGCCACCCGCATCCCAGGGAGACTCATGACGAATTCATCGAACACATCATCGAACAAACCCAAGTCGTCCATGGACATCATGCGTGCGGCGCGCGAGCAGCTCGCGGAGCTCACCGGCATGACCGCCGAGACGGTGTCGTCCTTCGAACGGAACGACAGCGGCTGGGCGTTGGAGGTCGAGGTCCTGGAACTCACCAGGGTCCCCGACACCATGAGCCTGCTCGCGACCTACCGGGTGGAACTCGACGAGCAGGGCGAACTCACGGGCTATCGCCGGGTCCGCCGCTACGAACGAGGGCGCGCCGACGCGCGCAGGTCCGAGGGCCGGTGAAGCCGCGGCGCGGCCGGCCGTGAACAGCCGAAGCGCCTCAACAGACGGCGCGTCAACAGACCAAGGAGGGGATGGGCGGTATGACCGTTGTCCCGGCACAGCAGAGCAGTGGGGGAGGCGGCTCCAGCGGCCTCTACGACGTACTCGAACTCGTTCTCGACAGGGGGCTGGTCATCGACGCGTTCGTGCGGGTCTCGCTCGTCGGCATCGAGATCCTGAAGATCGACGTACGGGTCGTCGTGGCCAGCGTCGACACCTATCTCCGGTTCGCCGAGGCGTGCAACCGGCTCGACCTGGAGGCCGGGCCCAAGCGCAGCCCCGGACTGCCCGACCTGGTCGGTGAGATCACCGAGTCCGGCGCGAAGGGCAAGTCCAAGGGGGCGCTGTCCGGCGCCGCCGAGACCATCTCCGACGCCTTCCGCCAGTCCCGCGAGGAGGGTCAGCAGGCCGAACCCAGGCAGCAGCGCACCCGTAAGACCGCGGCCGCGCGCAGGAAGGAGGAGCAGGAGTGACCACGACCAGCGGCACGGAGACGGTGGGCGACACGAGCATCGGTACGTACGTCTACGGCATCACCGCCGCCGATCACCCCGGACTGCCTTCCTTCGCCGAGGAGTTGAGGGGAGTCGGCGACCCGCCGCGAACCGTGCGCGTCCTGACGGCGGGCGCGCTGGCGGCGATCGTCAGCGACGCCCCCGAGAAGCTCCGGCCCAAGCGCAAGGACCTGCTCGCCCACCAGCATGTGCTGGACGAGGCGGGCGGCGCCGGCTGTGTGCTGCCCATGCGGTTCGGCAGCGTGGCACCGGACGACGAGGCGGTGACCGCCGTACTGGCCGAGCGCGCCGAGCACTACCGGGAGCGCCTCGAAGCCCTGGAAGGCAACGTCGAGTACAACGTCAAGGCGAGCCACGAGGAAGAGGCCGTCCTGCACCGCGTGCTGGCGGAGAACTCGGAGATCCGGGCGATGACCGAGGCCAACAGGCAGGCGGGCGGCGGAAGTTACGAGGACAAGGTGCGCCTCGGCGAGCTGGTCGTGGCCGCGGTGAAGGCCAGGGAGGCCGAGGACGCCGTCGAGGTGCGGCAGGCCCTGGAGCCCTCCGCGCTGGCGGTGAGCGTGGGCGGCGAGTCGACCGGCTGGCTGGCCAACGTGTCGTTCCTGGTGGCCCGCGACTCGGCCGAGGTGTTCCTCACGGCGACCGAGCAGCTCCGCAAGGCACGCCCGTACCTCGATGTGCGGGTGCACGGGCCGCTGCCGCCGTACAGCTTCGTCGAGCCGGGCCCGGCAGAGCCCGCGGGCACCACGGCGGGGACCACGACGGGCGACGCCGGGGCGGAGCAGAGCCGCGCATGGGACTGATCTCGGAGGTGCTGCTGCTGCCGTTCGCACCGGTGCGCGGCAGCGCCTGGGTGATCGGGCAGGTGCTGCACGAGGCGGAACGGCTGTACTACGACCCGGCCACCGTGCGCACCGAACTCGCCCAGCTGGAACAGCGGTTGGAGGCGGGCGAGATCGACGACGAGGAGTTCGACCGCCAGGAGGACGAACTCCTCGACCGGCTGGAAATCGGCCTGCGCGGTGGCGTGGGCAACGACAACGGGACGGCACGAGGATGAACCGAGTGGGACTGGGCCTCGCGGTAGGGGCCGGATACGTCCTTGGACGTACGAAGAAACTGAAACTGGCTTTCGCGGTGGGCACGTTGGTGGCCGGCAAGCGGATGCAGCTGAGCCCGCGGGCCCTCGCGGAACTGGTGTCCACGCAACTGCGTGACAACCCGCAGTTCAAGGAGATCGGCGACCAGTTGCGCGTGGACCTGAGGGGCGTCGGCAAGGCGGCCTCGGGCGCGATGGTCGAGCGGCAGGTCGAGGCACTCGCCAACCGGCTGCACGGCCGCACGGCGGAGGTCCGGGACCAGCTGGCGGGCGTCCTGCCGGGCCGCTCGGGCCGCGGGCGCGACGACGAGGACGGCGAGGACGGCGTGTACGAGGAGGAGGCCTCGGACCAGGGGCGCGACGAGGAGGAGTCCGAGGAAGCGCCCGCCGGCAGGAGTGAGAAGAGCGGCGGGAGCGCGAGGCCGGCGAAGAAGGCGACGGCGAAGAAGACGACCGCCACGAAGAAGGCCGCCACGAAGAAGGCCGAGCCCCGCAAGGCGACGGCGTCCGGCCGTCCCGCCGCGCGCAAGACGGCGGCGAAGAAGACCGCCGCGGCCCGGGACGCCGGTCGCGGCACCCGGTCGCGGCTGCCCAAGGGAGGCGGTGACCGATGAGCGACACGCTCAAGTCAGCCACGTCCGCCGGGTCCGGGAAGGGCAACCCGCTCACCGATGTGGCCCGGAGCGAGGCTGCCGACCGGCTGAAGTCGGAAGTGCAGGAGTACCTCGCCGCCCAGGCACAGCGCCTGCTGACCGGAGTCGGCAAGCGGCTCGGTGAGACGACCGTCAAACTCAACGACATCGCGGACGGCAACAGCCCCGGCTTCACCAAGCTGGCCCTCGACGGCGGACGCAAACTCGCCGAGGGCAAGGGCCCCCTGCGCTCCGCCCTGGAGGTCGGCGCCGGACGCGCCAAGGACGGTGTGGTCGGCGCCTTCAAGAACCTGACCGGCGGCAAGGGCAAGCGCAAGGGCGGGGCGGGCAAGAAGCCGACGGTCGTCATCGAGTTCATCGACGTCGGCGTCCCGCTGCGCACCGCCTACGACCAGTGGACCCAGTACCAGGACTTCAGCACCTTCGCGAAGGGCGTGAAGAGCGCGAACCGCGCCGACGACACGACCTCCGACTGGCAGCTCAAGGTCTTCTGGTCCAACCGGAGTTGGAAGGCCCACACCACCGAGCAGGTGCCCGACCACCGGATCTCCTGGACCTCGGAGGGAGCGAAGGGCACGACCAAGGGCGTCGTCACCTTCCATGAACTCGCCCCGAACCTCACCCGGGTCCTGCTCGTCATCGAGTACTACCCCAAGGGCCTGTTCGAGAAGACCGGCAACATCTGGCGCGCCCAGGGCCGCCGCACCCGGCTCGACCTCAAGAACTTCGCCCGTTTCATCACGCTCAAGGGCGAGACGGACGACGGCTGGCGCGGCGAGATCCGCGACGGCGAGGTGGTCCGCAGCCACGAGGACGCCGTCGCGGAGGAAGAGGAGAACGCGAGGGCACAGGCCGAGGGCGAGGAGGGCCACGAGGGCGAGGAAGAGGACGAGGCGGGGTACGACGAGGCGGAGGCGGAGTACGAGGACGCCGACGACGAAGCCGAACCGGCCGAGCCGGAGGGCGACTTCGAGGAGGCGGACGACGAGAAGCCCGAGGAGCCCGAGTACGAGGACGAGCTCGACGGCGACGACGAGGAGGCCGCGTACGAGGACGAACTCGACGACGAGGCCGCCGCCTACGAGGACGAGCCCGAGCCCGAAGGCGCCGAAGAGGAAGCCGAGGCCGACACCCGGACCGGGAGCCGGCGATGACCTCCCCGGCCGGCCGCCTGCCCCAGCCCTACAGCCATGACGGCGGCTCCAACCTCGCCGACATCCTCGAACGGGTGCTGGACAAGGGCGTCGTGATCGCGGGCGACATCCGGATCAACCTGCTCGACATCGAACTGCTCACCATCAAGCTGCGGCTCATCGTCGCCTCCGTCGACAAGGCCAAGGAGATGGGCATCGACTGGTGGGAGGACGACCCGGCGTTGTCCTCCCGTGCCCATCGGGGCGAACTCGCGCGCGAGAACGCCGAGTTGCGTGAACGCCTCGCCGAACTGGAGCGCGGGCGAGCGCCGAGGGAGTCCTCATGACAGGCCTGCGGTATGTGTACGCCGTCTGCGGTCCCTTCGACACGGCGGCCCTGCGGACGCGGTTGACGGGGATCGCCGGCGCCCCGCCCGAACTGCTCGAGCATCGCGGCCTGTTCGCCGTCGTCGGTCCGGTGCCGGAGGAGGACTTCGCCGAGGAGCCGCTCCGGCGCCGTCTGGAGGACCTCGACTGGCTCACCGTGACCGCCAGGGCCCACCAGTCCGTGATCGACGCGCTGACCGCCGTGACGACCCCGCTGCCGCTGCGGCTCGCCACCGTCTTCCGGGACGACGACGGCGTACGGGCGATGATGGAGGAACGCGGGGACGGCTTCCGCCGCGCGCTCGACCGTCTCGACGGGCGAGTGGAGTGGGGCGTGAAGGTGTTTCTCGAAAAGGCCGAGGAGGCCGACGAGGAATCCGTTTCCTCGTCGGCCTCCTCCGCCTCGTCCGCCATCACCGGCCGCGACTATTTGCGGCAACGGCGGCGGCGCGCCAGGATGAACGAGGACAGGTGGCAGCGCGCCGAAATGTTCGCGAGCGAATTGCACCGTGTCCTTTCCGGCCGTGCCGAGGACTGCCGGTTGCACGCGCCGCAGAACTCCGCGCTTTCCGGTGCGACCGGACAGAATGTGCTCAACGCGGCCTATCTGGTGGCGCGCGGGGATTCCGAGGAATTCGTCGAACTGGTCGACCGGACCAAGAGCGACCCGGACGCGGCGACCTCCGGACTCAGGGTCGAACTCACCGGCCCCTGGGCCGTCTACTCCTTCACCGGGGAGGACGCGTGACCGTTGTCGAACGGCGTGAGGTCGCCCTGGTCGACCTGCTCGACCGGCTGCTCGCCGGCGGGGTCGTCATCACCGGGGACATCACCCTGCGCATCGCGGACGTCGACCTCGTACGGATCGACCTGAACGCGCTGATCAGCTCAGTGAACGAAAAAGTGCCCTCGCCCTGGGGAGAGTTGACGTGAGTGCCCGCAACCGTCTCGACCTCGAGCCGGACACCGTCGAACGCGAGCTGGTGAAACTCGTCCTGACGGTGGTCGAGCTGCTCCGGCAGCTCATGGAGCGGCAGGCCGTGCGCCGCTTCGACACGGGGGAGATGAGCGAGGAGCAGGAGGAGCGCGTGGGGCTCACTCTCATGCTCCTCGAGGACCGGATGGCCGAGCTGAGGGAACGCTACGGGCTGCGGCCCGAGGACCTGAATCTGGACCTCGGGCCGCTGGGCCCCCTGCTGCCGAGGGACTGATCACTCACCCACGGCGAATGCCGGCCGATTGGTCGGCGGTACCTACCAGCGGTACCAGCGACCCCTTGATCCGCTCGCGCTCGTGCCCCGCACCAGGAATCCCAGGAGCCAGACGACCAGCACGATGAGCGCGATCCACCAGAGTATTTTCACCGCGAATCCGAAACCGAAGAGAATCAGCGCCAGAAGCAGTACGAGCAGAATGGGAACCATGATGTGAACCTCCTGCCCTCCGGGTTTCCCGAAATCGCCGAATCAGACATCGGCCGCCCGGATCAGCCGGATCAGCCGGACCCGGCCGATTCAGGCGGATCAGCCGGCTCAGGCGACTCAGGTGGCCTTTCGGCAGAGGATCTCCCCGTGCGGGACGGTGAACCAGGCGTCCTTGTGCCCTCCCCACTCCCGCCAGGCCTCGGAGACCGCCCGCAGCTGCTCCGGGGTCGCCAGCCCGCCTTCCGTCGCCCGGTCCGCGTACGCCGACGCGAGCGTCCGGTCCGCCCACAGGCCGCTCCACCACGCGATCTCGTCGGCGTCCGCGAACGTCCAGGTGCTGGAGGTGGCCGTGATGTCCGTGAGCCCTGCCCGCAGCGCCCAGGACTTCAGCCGGCGCCCAGCGTCCGGCTCGCCCCCGTTGGCCCGCGCCACCCGCCGGTACAGGTCCAGCCAGGCGTCCATGCCCTCCGACGCCGGATACCAGGCCATGGCGAGGTAGTCCGACTCGCGGACGGCGATGTAGCCGCCCGGCTTGGTGACCCGGTGCATCTCGCTCAGCGCGCGCACCGGGTCACCCACGTGCTGGAGTACCTGATGGGCGTGGACCACGCAGAACGTGTCGTCCGGGAAGTCCAGGGCGTGGATGTCCGCCTCCCTGAACTCGACGTTCTCCAGGCCCCGTTCGGCGGCCGTGGCCCTGGCCTGCTCCAGGATGCCGGGCGCCCGGTCGACGCCGGTGACATGCCCGTCGGGGACCAGTGCGGCCAGGTCCGCGGTGATCGTGCCCGGGCCGCAGCCGATGTCCAGGATCCGCATGTGCGGTTTCAGTGAACCGAGCAGGTACGCCGCCGAGTTGGCGGCGGTGCGCCAGGTGTGCGAGCGGAGCACCGACTCGTGGTGCCCGTGCGTGTAGACGGCGGTCTCCTGCGGCTGCGACTGCGGCTTGGACATGACCGTGCCCCTTCTCGTCTTGTCGAACGACCCGCTCATCACCGTACGCAGTCATGTCGAATAATGAGACCCGCGTCTTGCGATGTGGACGTTACGGTCAGTTGCGGCCCAGCGGGCGGTAGACCGTCAGCGCCTCCGGGAGCTTTTCGAGGGTCACCCCGCCCGCCACCTCCGTGACTTCGCCGTCGTACGCGAGGAGGGTGCCCGGCGGCACCTCGTCCAGGCGGAGACGGTGGACCAGGACGCCCGCGTGGGCGGGGGAGCGGGTGAGCGGGCCCGCCACGGCCGCCGCCAGGAGACGCAGCGCGGGTCCGCGACCGCCGTGCACCACCCGTACGTCGAGCCGTCCGTCCGCCAGGTCGAGCCGCCGGGCCGGCACCAGGCCCAGCCGGTGATAGGTGCCGTTGCCCGCGAAGAGCAGCCACAACGGGCGCCGCCCGCCCCGGAGTTGGGCCTCCAGGGGGTGACGGTCGGCGCGCAGGACACGTGCCGCCGCGACCACACCGGCCGGCCAGCCGCCGATCCGGGCGGACCAGCGCTCCCGTTCGCGCACCAGCTCCGGATACACGCCCAGGCTGCAGGTGTTGAGGAAGACTCCCTCCTGGTCCCCGGAGCGGAACCGGCCCACGTCCACACGTACCGCCTCGCCCCGCCGCACCGCCCGGCCGACGTCGCGGGCGTCCTCGACGCCCAGGTCGAGTGCGAAGTGGTTGAGCGTGCCGCCGGGCAGCACCGCGAGCGGCCGGCCGTGCCGCAGGGCGACCGAGGCGGCCGTGTTCACCGTGCCGTCGCCGCCGCACACCCCGAGCACCTGGCAGCGGGCCGCCGCCTTCTCCAACTCGTCCGCCAGATCCTCCGGCGCGCACTCCACGATCTCCGCCAGCGGCAGCGCGTCCTCCAGGGCGCGGACCCGGTCCGCGGTGCCCGACGCGGTGTTCGCCACCAGGACCAGACCCTCACCGTCCGGCAGCGCGGGAACCGTCGCGTGCGGCCGGGCCGGGGGCGTGGCCCGGTCGCGGACCGGCACGAGCTGCCGTACGGCGAACGCGGCGCACACGCCGAAGGCCGCGCCCGCGAGCACGTCACTGGGGAAGTGGACACCGGTGTAGACCCGGGACATCGCCACGGAGAAGGCGACCGGCGCCACCACCGCCCCGAGACCCCGCGACTCCAGGGCCACACCGGTCGCGAAGGCGGCGGCCGACGCGGAGTGACCGGAGGGGAACGACGTGGTGATCGGCTGCCGCTTCAGCTGCCTGACCAGCGGTACGGGGTCCAGCACGGGCCGCGGGCGGCGTACCGAGCGCTTGCCGATGGTGTTGATCGTCGCGGAGGCCACGGTGAGCGAGGCGAGACCCCGTACGGCGGCCCGGCGGGCCCGGGGGCTGCCCGTTGCCGCCAGGGCGGCGGCCGTCGCGAACCACAGGACGCCGTGGTTCGCGCTGCGGCTGAGCCTCGGCAGGACGCGTTCGGCGCCCGGCCAGTGCAGGGTGGCGGCGGTCTCGAACAGCCGGAGATCGAGGTTCAGCAGTTTCTCCCGCACGGCATGGCGGCCGGGCAGCGGGACGGTGAGGTCGAAGTCTGCGGTCATGACGCTCTGGGTACCCTGAAGTGAGCCTTCTTGTCTTGTCGAACGGGTCACGGGGCTCGTCGCGACGTCGTCAGGGCGAGAGGAAATCCGTATGCGTCTGCTGCTCATCCGGCACGGTCAGACCCCGTCGAACCTGAAATTCCTGCTGGACACCGCTGTTCCGGGTGCCGCACTGACCGAGCTGGGAGAGCGGCAGGCCGCCGCACTGCCGGAAGCCCTCGCGGGCGAGGACATCGACGCCCTGTACGCCTCCACGCTGATCCGTACGCAGCTGACCGCGGCTCCCCTGGCCGGCGCGCGTGGCCTCGAGGTCCTGGTGCGGGACGGGATCCGTGAGGTCGCCGCCGGGGACCTGGAGATGCGCGGGGACGCCGAGTCCGCGCACACGTACATGACCACCCTGTTCGCATGGGCGGACGGGGACACGCAGCGGCGGATGCCGGGCGGGGAGAACGGCGTCGAGGCGCTCGGCCGGTTCGACGCGGTCGTCGCGGAGGCCGCCGACAGCGGGGCCGGCACCGTCGTCATGGTCAGTCACGGCGCCGTGATCCGGATGTGGGCGGCGGCCCGCGCGGACAACGTCGACGTGCCCTTCGCCGCCGAGCACCGGCTCGACAACACCGGTGTGGTCGTCCTGGAGGGCTCACCGGCGGACGGCTGGAAGGCGGTGTCCTGGGCGGGCGCGGTCGTCGCGGCGGCCGGACCGGGGACGGGCAGCGGACCGGCGGGAGAGGCGCTGCACGGCTGATTCCGGGCGCGGCCCCGGGTGGGGGTTTTATCGGTTTGCCCGGCGTCGTGGTCGGCCCGCAGAATGCGTCCTCATGGGACACCTCGAAGCAGCGCACCTTGAGTACTACCTTCCCGACGGGAGGGCGCTGCTCGGCGATGTGTCGTTCCGGGTGGGCGAAGGGGCCGTCGTGGCCCTCGTGGGCCCCAACGGCGCCGGGAAGACCACCCTGCTGCGGCTGATCTCCGGCGAGCTGAAACCGCACGGCGGGACCGTCAACGTGAGCGGCGGGCTCGGCGTGATGCGCCAGTTCGTGGGCTCCGTACGGGACGAGTCGACCGTACGGGACCTGCTCGTGTCCGTCGCCACGCCCCGGATCCAGGAGGCGGCCAAGGCGGTCGACCTCGCCGAGCACGGCATGCTGACCGTCGACGACGAGGCGGCCCAGCTCCAGTACGCGCAGGCCCTCTCCGACTGGGCCGAGGCGCGTGGCTACGAGGCCGAGACCCTGTGGGACATGTGCACCACGGCCGCGCTCGGGGTGCCGTACGAGAAGGCCCAGTGGCGGCTGGTGCGCACCCTCTCCGGCGGTGAGCAGAAGCGGCTGGTCCTCGAGGCGCTGCTGCGCGGCACGGATGAGGTGCTGCTGCTCGACGAACCCGACAACTATCTCGACGTGCCCGGCAAGCGGTGGCTGGAGGAGCGGCTCGCGGAGACCCGCAAGACCGTCCTCTTCGTGTCCCACGACCGGGAGTTGCTCTCCCGGTCAGCGCAGAAGATCGTGTCCGTCGAACCCGGGCCGGCCGGCGCGGACGCCTGGGTGCACGGCGCCGGGTTCGCGACCTACCACGAGGCGCGGGCCGAACGGTTCGCGCGCTTCGAGGAGTTGCGCCGGCGCTGGGACGAGAAGCACGCCCAGCTGAAGAAGCTGGTGCTGAACCTCCGTCAGGCGGCCTCCATCAGCCATGAGTTGGCGTCCCGCTACGCGGCGGCGCAGACCAGGCTGCGGAAGTTCGAGGAGGCGGGACCGCCGCCCGAGCCGCCGCGCGAGCAGGACATCACCATGCGGCTCAAGGGCGGCCGGACCGGCGTACGGGCCGTCACCTGCAAGGGACTTGAGCTCACCGGGCTGATGAAACCCTTCGACCTGGAGATCTTCTACGGCGAACGGGTCGCCGTCCTCGGCTCCAACGGCTCCGGCAAGTCGCACTTCCTGCGGCTGCTCGCCGGTGACACCGTGAACCACACGGGAGAGTGGAAGCTCGGCGCGCGGGTCGTGCCCGGACACTTCGCCCAGACGCACGCCCATCCCGAGCTGGAGGGCCGTACGCTCCTCGACATCCTGTGGTCCGAGCACTCGCAGGACCGGGGCGCGGCCATGTCCCGGCTGCGCCGCTACGAGCTGACCGCCCAGGCCGAGCAGCGCTTCGACCGGCTCTCCGGGGGCCAGCAGGCGCGTTTCCAGATCCTGCTGCTGGAGCTGGAGGGCGTCACGGCCCTGCTGCTGGACGAGCCGACCGACAACCTCGACCTGGAGTCCGCCGAGGCGCTCCAGGAAGGGCTGGAGGCGTTCGAGGGCACGGTGCTCGCCGTCACCCACGACCGGTGGTTCGCTCGTTCGTTCGATCGCTATCTGGTCTTCGGCAGCGACGGCCGGGTACGTGAGACCCCGGAGCCGGTGTGGGACGAGCGGCGGGTGGAGCGGGCGAGGTAGGCGCTTGGCTTCGGCCGCGCGGCCACGGGTACCCGGCCCGTACCCGAAGGACTGGACGACGACTGGGGTGCCACCATGAACGGAGTCGACCCGGGCCGGCTGGACGACCAGCAGCTGATGAAGGAGCTGGAGACGATCCACCGCACCCGTCACGACACGCTGCTGCACGGATCGAACGACGCGCTGCGCGCCCACAACGGCCGTATGGCGCAGCTGGAGGGCGAGTACCTGCGCCGTCATCCGCGCCGTCCGGTCGCCGCGGGCCGTACCCGCGAGGGCGCCCGGGACCGGGACTGCGCGCAGGAGTGAGCACAGGAATACAGGTGTGAGCGCAGGAACAGGCGTCGGGGCCGCTGCCGGAGCACGGGGGCTCCCGCAGCGGCGCCGGCCGCGACGGTGAAGCTCAGCGGGGCACCGGGGGTCGATTCCCAAGCCGGTGGGCCGCGACCGCCGCGGCGGAGGCCCGGCTGTTCCGGGCCGTCGGCTCGACGCCGTCGGGCGGGCCGTTCAGCCGGCCTTCTTGCCGAACTCGGACACGAGCGCCTCGCAGAACGCCTTGAGGTCGTCCGGTTTGCGGCTGGTGATCAGGATGCTCGGTCCGTGGTCGCAGATCCGTACCTGCTCGTCGACCCATTCACCGCCCGCGTTGCGGATGTCGGTGCGCAGGCTCGGCCAGGAGGTGAGCACCCGGCCGCGGACGACGTCCGCCTCCACGAGCGTCCAGGGCGCGTGGCAGATCGCGGCGACCGGACGGCCCTGGTCGAAGAAGGCCCGGACGAACGCGACGGCGTTCTCGTCGACGCGCAGGAAGTCCGGGTTGGCCACCCCGCCGGGCAGGACGAGCCCGTCGAAGGAATCGGCGGCCGCCTCGCCCACCACCTCGTCGACGGGGAACGTGTCGCCCTTGTCGAGATGGTTGAAGGCTTGAATTTTCCCCTGCTCGGTGGAGACGAGCACGGGTTCGCCGCCCGCGTCGGCCACCGCCTGCCAGGGCTCGGTGAGTTCGATCTGTTCGACGCCCTCGGGGGCGGTCAGAAACGCGATACGCATGGCTTCCTCGGTGTCCTTTCTGCCGATGGGGGACTGACTAGGTGCTGCGCGAGCCGCCCACGACCGCCACGGCGAGTTCCTGCACGGAGGCGTAACGCGCGTTCCTCGGCAGCCTCTCCAGGGGTTCGACCAGGGTGTCCGGGGCGTTGCCGTGGCGCAGCAGGCCGCGCAGTTCGCGCGGGCCGGCCGGGAAGGACGTACGGGTCAGATAGCGGGCCAGTTCGAAGCGCACCGTCTCGAGGGCGGCGGGGGAGCGCCCCGGCGCCACCGGGCCGCCCGCGATCCGCGGATCGTCCTCGGCGGCGGGCTCCGGATCGTGCCACTCCTCGGTACGGGTCGGATGGCCGGACCTCAGCAGGCCCTGGACCTCGTGTTTCATCTCGTCGTCGCGATGGGCGCTGACGCGGCCGCTTCCTCGTTGCATGAAGGCCTCCAGACTTCGGGGGTGCCCGCCGCGTACCCGACGATCCGCCGCCGACACACGTCTGCGGCGGATCGTCGGCGGGGCATGTCTCTTGTGGTCCGGATCACAGGAGTCGGGAAATATCTGATGAGTCAGCTACTGTTTGGTCAGGTGAATCGCTCGCCGTAAGGCGCGGGCACCCACTCTGCCGAGGTCCCTGATGAAGCTCGTCTATGTGTTCGACGCCTATTGCGGCTGGTCCCACGGATTCTCCGCGACCCTGCACGAGGTCGTCGCCCGCCATCCCGGGCTGCCCGTCGAGGTGGTCTCCGGCGGTCTGTTCACCGGGTCGCGCCGGGTGCCGATCCGGGAGTTCGGGTACGTGCAGGGCGCCAACGCCAAGATCGCCGAGCTGACCGGCGCCGAGTTCGGCGCGGCGTACGAGGAACTGATCGCGGACGGTTCGTTCGTGATGGACTCCGCGGCCGCCGCCCGGGGTGTCGCGGCTCTGCGGCAGGCGGCCCCCGACCGCGCGGTGGAGCTCGCCACGGCCCTCCAGCACGCCTTCTACGTCGACGGGCAGAGCCTGTCGGAGACGGCCACCTACCGGCAGCTCGCCAAGGCGGCCGGCCTGGACGCCGACGCCGTGGCCGCCGCGTTCGAAGGCCCCGAGGCGCCCGCGGCGGCGGCTGACGACTTCCGGCGCGCGGCCGAACTTGGCGTCACCGGCTTCCCCACGCTGCTGGCCGTCGACGGGGACTCCGTCACCCCGCTGGCGTACGGCCATGGCACCGCCGACGAGATCGACGAGCGGTTCGCCGCCCTTCGCACCCCCTGAACTTCATCCCCCTCACCCTCCCTCTCCTCAAGGAGTCTTCGATGAGCGCCCTCTCCTTCAAGGTCCTGGACCTGGACTTCCCGGCCGGCAGCAAGAACAAGACGGCGACCCTGGTCACCGGTGAGAACGAGGCGCTGCTGGTGGACGCCGCGTTCACCCGGGCCGACGGCCACCGACTGGCCGCCGAGATCCTCGACTCGGGAAAGACCCTGACCACGGTCTTCGTCAGCCACGCCGACCCCGACTTCTACTTCGGCGCCGAAGTGATCGCGGACGCCTTCCCCGACGCGGTGTTCGTGGCGACGCCGCTGGTCATCGAGCACATCCACGACTCCTACGAGGGCAAGCTCAAGGCCTGGGCCGCGCTGGGAGCCAACCTTCCCACCCGTCTGGTCGACCTCACGCCGCTCACCGGTGACCTGACCCTGGAGGGCCACCGCTTCGAGCTGAAGGGCGGCCCGGCCGCGCTGCCCGACCGCCACTACCTGTGGCAGGCAGAGACCCGCTCCCTCCTCGGCGGCGTCCTGCTCTTCCAGCAGGAGCACGTGTGGGTCGCCGACACCCCCACCCCCGGTGACCGCGCCGCCTGGATCGACCTCCTCGACGAGATGGCCGACCTCGCCCCGCAGCTGGTCGTGCCGGGCCACCGCCTGCCGGGTACGGCTGCGGACGCCTCCGCCATCACCGCCACCCGGGACTACCTGGTCGCCTTCGAGGAGGAGCTCGGGCGGGCCGCCGACGGAGCCGCGCTGACCGAGGCACTGGTCAAGCGCTATCCCGACAACGGCATGCTGATCGCCGCGCAGATCGGCGCGAAGGTGGCCAAGGGCGAGATGAAGTGGGGCTGACCATGACCGAGTTCGCGACCTCCACCGCCCCCGCCGACGTCGTACGCCGTCAGTACCTGGCCTCCGCGGCCGGTGACCTGGACGCCCTGCGGGCCACCCTCGCCCCCGACGTGGAGTGGACCGAGATGGCCGGCTTCCCGCTGGCCGGCACCTACCGCACCCCCGAGGGTGTCACCTCGAACGTGATGGAACAGCTCGGCAAGGACTGGGAGGGCTGGGCCGCACACGACGACACCTACGTCGTGGACGGCGAGAACGTGGTGGTCCTGGCCCGCTACACCGCCGTGAACAAGGCCACGGGCAAGGCGATCGACGTCCGGGTGGCCCACCACTTCGTCGTACGCGGCGGACTCATCGTCCGCTTCGAACAGTTCGTCGACACCGCTCTCGTGCGCGAGGCGATGACCGCCTAGCGGCCTGCTGAACCAAGCGATCGAGACCGATCGAGAATTATCCGGACCATGAGCGTCGCGGGCGTCCTCGCCCGCGACGCTCATGGCGTTCGTGGCGGTTGTGGCGTTCGGAGCATCACCGTTTGACGCGCTTCGCGCTCCTGCGTTCCCGGCCCGGCAGGAACTCCTGGACCTTCGCCTTGAAGCCCTGGCGGACCATCGCGCCCCGGTCGGCGTCGCCCTTCAGGATGGACGCGGCCGTGGCCTCCAGCTGCTCCCAGGTCGCGTGCGGGGGCACCGGCGGGACGGCGGGGTCGGTGCGGAACTCGATCACCGCCGGGCCGTCGGCCTCCAGACCCGCGCGCCAGCCCGCCTCGACGTCCTCGGGGCGCTCCACACGTACCCCGGTCAGGCCCAGGGAACGCGCGAAGTCCGCGTACGGGATGTCCGGCAGCTCCTGCGAGGGGAGGAAGGAGGGGGCACCTCCCATCGCGCGCAGCTCCCACGTCACCTGGTTGAGATCCCGGTTGTTCCACACGCCCACCACCAGGCGCGGGTCCTCCCACTGGTCGCGGTACTTCGCCGCGGTGATCATCTCCGCCAGGCCGTTCATCTGCATCGCCCCGTCACCGACCAGCGCGATCGCCGGCCGGTCCGGATGGGCGAACTTCGCACCGATCGCGTACGGGACTCCGCAGCCCATCGTCGCCAGGGTCCCGGAGAGCGAGGACCGCATGCCGGTCCGCATCGTCAGATGCCGGGCGTACCAGTTCGCCGTCGATCCCGAGTCGGAGGTGACGATCGCGTTGTCCGGCAGGAGCGGATCCAGCACCCGCGCCACGTACTCGGGGTTGATCGGGTCGGCCGACTGCGCGGCCCGCCGGTCCAGGACATCCCGCCACCGCGCCACGTTCGCGCACACCGTGTCGTACCACTCACGGCCCCGGTCCGCCGTGTCCAGCAGCGGGATCAGCCGCTCGAGGGTCGCCCTGGCGTCACCGACGAGGTTCACCTCGTACGGGTAGCGCATCCCCACCATGTGCGGGTCGATGTCGATCTGGACGGCCCGCGCGTGGCCGTAGTCCGGCAGGAACTGGGAGTACGGGAAGGAGGAACCGATCGTCAGCAGGGTGTCGCAGTCGCGCATCAACTCGTACGAGGGGCGCGTGCCGAGCAGGCCGATCGAGCCGGTGACGTACGGGAGTTCGTCGCTCAGCGCGTCCTTGCCGAGGAGGGCCTTGGCGACGCCCGCGCCGAGGAGTTCGGCGATCCGCTCGACCTCGGCCTGCGCGCCTGCCGCGCCCTGGCCGATGAGAATCGCCGTCTTGTCACCGGAGTTGAGGATCTCGGCGGCCCGTTCCAGGGACTCCTGGGAGGGGATCGCCGTCCACGCGCTGCGGTCCAGGCTGGACGGCACCATCTTGAACTCGTGTGTGGGCGCGGAGTATTCGAGCTCCTGGACGTCGCCGGGGATGATGACCGCGGTGGGCGCGCGACGCGCGTACGCGGTACGGATCGCCCGGTCCAGGACGTTCGGCAACTGCTCGGGGACGGTGACCGTCTCCACGAAGTCCGAGGCGACGTCCTTGAACAGCGAGTGCAGATCGACCTCCTGCTGGTACGACCCGCCCATCGCCGTGCGGTGCGTCTGGCCGACGATCGCCAGCACCGGTACGTGGTCCAGCTTGGCGTCGTACAGGCCGTTCAGGAGGTGGATCGCGCCGGGGCCCGAGGTGGCCGCGCACACTCCGAGTCGGCCGCTGAACTTGGCGTAGCCGACCGCCTGGAACGCGGACATCTCCTCGTGCCGGGACTGGATGAAGCGGGGCCGGTTCTCGGCCCGGCCCCAGGCGGCGAGCAGACCGTTGATGCCGTCGCCGGGATAGCCGAAGACGTCCTCGACACCCCACTCGCGCAGCCGCTGCAGGACATGGTCGGCAACCTTGGTGCTCATGAGAAACCCCTGGGAGAGGAGGCGTGCGGGTCGTACCGGCCGAGTCACCAGAAGGCCCGGCGAAAAACCTGTTTGGCGCGCATGGCGCGGGGCAGCCGCAACAACAGTGCTTCGGACAGGAGGCACGTCCGTGGGAGCGGTGCATCGCCGACCCGGGTGTGTCTGTCCGGATGGGACGCGCCCTCCCGCGGTGACCCGTCCACCCCAAGCACTCCAAGGGAGTTGCGACGCACCATGCGAACTCAGACGAGTCCGAAGCGCCACCCCCACGACGACGCCCCCGACACCGCGGAAGCGTTCCGCAGGCTCGCCGCGCTTCCGCCGGGCCAGCAGCGCGACACCCTGCGGGCGAAGATCGTCGAGGCCTGGCTGCCCATGGCGGACCGGCTCGCGGGCCGCTTCCGGAGCCGCGGCGAGAGTCTGGACGACCTGCGCCAGGTCGCCGCGCTCGGCCTGGTCAAGGCCGTGGACCGCTACGACCCCGAACTCGGCAACGCCTTCGAGAGCTACGCCGTCCCGACGGTCACCGGTGAGATCAAGCGCCATTTCCGTGACCACATGTGGACCCTGCACGTGCCGCGCCGGGTCCAGGACCTGCGCAACCGCGTACGGTTCGCCTCCCAGGACCTGTCGCAGACCATCTCCGGCCGCAGGCCCACCGTCGCCGAGATCGCCGAGCACGCCAACATGACCGAGGAGGACGTCAAGGTCGGCCTGGAGGCACTGGAGAGCTTCACCGCTCTCTCCCTCGACGCCGAACTTCCGGGCAGCGAGGACGGATACTCCCTCAGCGACGCACTCGGCGCGGCCGACCCGGCCCTCGACACCGTCATCGACCGCGAGGCCGTCAAGCCGAAGCTGCAGGCGCTGCCCGAGCGCGAACGGGCCATCCTCTACATGCGGTTCTTCGGCGACATGACCCAGAGCCGTATCGCCGAGCAGCTCGGTATCTCCCAGATGCACGTCTCCCGTCTGATCAGCCGCTCCTGCAACCGACTGCGGGACCAGGTCATGAAGGACGCCGCCTAGCCGACCGGGTGGGTAATCCTCCGCCATCGAGAACGCCGGCCGGGCCCCGCCGCGGAACAGGGTGACCGAGAGCGGTGGTGCGGGACGGGGGCAGCCCGCTCGGCCACCGTGCGCTCGTCGGGGCGGAAGCGGAAACCGGCCCGGTCGGCGTGCCCGAGCGGGCCCGCCGGCGGGCGGCCCGTCGTGTTTCCCGCACGGGTGCCGGTGAACACGGGAGCCGCGGAGTTCAGCCGACGCACCACCGTCTCGCGATCCGTCGACGCCGGGGCAGGACCGGTGGGCCCCACGGGACCGCCAGGTCGCCGTCACCCGCTCGGGTGTGCCCGTCCCGCTAATGGGGTCCGGCCGCGCGCGTCGTGGCGTCGGGCGGGCTGTCATGGGGGCGGGGCACCACCCGACGTGCTCCGCAGTCCTCGCTCGAAGGAGCCCAGTCATGCGCCGCACCGCCCGTGTCCTGTCCGTCGCCGCCCTGGCCGGTGTCGCCCTGGGTGCCGCCGCCTCGGCCGGGGCGGCGGACGCCGCCGGGGAGGTCAGCCCGGGTACCGTCGGCCCCGGCGGCACCGTCACCGTCTCCGTGGCCTGCGAGGCGACCGGCGGGACTCCGCCCGCGTCCATCGACGCGCACTCCCTGGGCTTCGAGCAGGGCACCGTCCAACTCCAGCAGGTCCCCGGCAACGGCGACCAGGTGACCGGCCCCGCCTACAGCGGCACCGCGAAGATCGCGCCCGCCGCCAGCTTCGAGGGCGACCAGAACGCCGGCTCCCCGGCCTCCGAATGGTCCGCCGACGGCACGTGTCCCGGGCAGGCCGGCGCCGAGGGCAAGGCGTGGAAGGCGACGTTCACGGTGACCCGCGACGGCACCGGCCCCGGCAGCGACGCCGGCAGCTGCGGCACCGGCTCCCACAGCGGTGACTGGCAGAGCAGTGACCTGCAGGACCTGACCTCCTGCCCCACGCACTCGTCCACGCACGCCCCCCTGCCCACGCCCGCCCCGGTGCAGCGCGGGGTGGAGGCCGGGCAGGGCGGCGCCTTCACCGACTCGGTGCCCGCACTGGTCGCCGGGGGAGTGCTGATCGCGGGTGCGGCCGGGGCCGCCGTACACCGGGTGCGCCGTGGAGGGACGTCCACGCGGCGCTGACCCAGGGCGCGGCCCCGCCCGGCGGAAAGCAACCCCGATCCGCCCCCATGGGTCCCTGTGACCGTGGGTACTCGAACTCACAGGCAGGCACAGGCACCACACCGGACCCAGCAACCGCGCGGAGGTACGCATGCGGCGGACGGACACCCAGGGGCACGGCCCCGTCCGCTACGGCCCGCCGTTCCCCGACGACGCACTCCCCGTACTGCCCGAACTCGCCGCCGCGCTCGCCGCCGCGGCCACCCGCCCCGACGCCCGGCCGACCGGCGGCGACCCCGCCCTCCTCGACGCGGCCGGCGGCTACTGGGCCCGGCGCGGACTGCCCGCCGAGCCCGACCGGCTCGTGGCCGCGCCCGGCAACCCCGCCCTGCTGCACGCGCTGACCGCCGCGATCGGCGGCGACGTCCTGGTGCCCCGGCCCTGCGCGAGCTGGTGGGCGCCCCAGGTACGGGCGTTGGGCAGATCCGTGTTCCATGTGGGCACGCCCGCCGACTGCGGAGGCGTGCCGGACCCGTACGCCCTGCTGGAGACCGTGCGCAGGGTGCGCGCCGAGGGCGGGGACCCCCGGCTGCTCGTGCTGTCCGTGGCGGACGACCCGACCGCCACCGTCGCACCGCCCGAACTCCTGCACGAGACCGTGGAGGCGGCCGCCGGGGAGGGACTCCACCTGGTCAGCGACGAGACCTGGCGCGACACCCTGCACAGGCCGCAGGAAACCGTGCTGCTCAGCCCGGCCGAGATGCTGCCGGACCAGGTCACCGTCGTCACCGACCTGCGCGGCGCGCTGCTGCCGCCCGGCTGGCCCGCCGCCCTCGCCCGCTTCCCCGCGAACGCCTTCGGCGACGCCCTACGCGCGCGCGTGCTCGACGTACTCACCGCGCTCGGCGCCCGGATCGCCGAACCGGTCGCCGTCGCCGCGGGCTACGCGCTCGGCGAGCCCGAGCCCGTCACCCAGCGGCTCACCGCCGCCGTACGGCTGCACGCGCGCGTGGCGACCTCCGCGCACGCCGTGGTCGTCGCCGCGGGCTGTCTGGCCCTGCCACCGAGGTCGGGCCGCCATCTGTACGTCGATCTCGGCCCCCTGCGGACCGCGTTCGGCGCCCATGGCGTCGGTGACGCCCAGGAACTGGAGGAGTACCTCACCGCCCGGCTCGGGATGCCCGCGCCGGGCGGTCACCGGTTCGGGGACGACCTCGCCGCACTGCGCGTCCGGCTGGCCACCGGCGCCCTGCTCGGCGACACGCCCGAGGAGCGGGCGCAGTCGCTCATGTCACCCGAACCCCTGGAACTGCCACACGTGCAACGCGCGTTGACCCTGATGGGATCGATCTTCGACGATCTCTGTGACGACGCTCAGCGACGGGAGCCTCCTCGATGACGCAACAGTCCGAGTCGACCACGACGAGCACCGGCCCCGATCCCTACCCGGACCCCGACCCCGGCGTCAGCGTCACGACCGAGATGCTTCGGCCGCCGCACCGGTCCCGGGTCTGGCCCCGGTCCTTCGCCGACCGGCTGACCGCCCCGCTGCCCGGCCTCAGCGGCATGGCCAGATTCGCCCGCGAGGGCGCCGTACGACCGACCCCGGAAGGCCTCGCCGACATCCCGAGGCTGCCCTTCGCCCCCGGCCCGCTGCCCCGCGTGGACACCAGGACGGTCGCCGTCTCCTGGGCGGGACACGCCAGTTGGGTGGTCAGGATCGGCGGGCTCACCGTCCTCACCGACCCGGTCTGGTCCCGCCGCATCCTCGGTACGCCGGCCCGGATCACCCCCGTGGGCATCGCCTGGAGCGCGCTGCCGCGCGTCGACGCCGTCGTCATCAGCCACAACCACTACGACCACCTGGACGCCCCGACACTGCGCCGACTCCCGCGCGACACCCCGGTGTTCGTGCCGGCGGGGCTCGGCCGCTGGTTCAGGCGCCGCCGGTTCACCCACATCACCGAGCTGGACTGGTGGGAGACGGCCGAACTGGCCGGCGTCCGCTTCGACTTCGTACCGGCCCACCACTGGTCCAAGCGCGGCCTCACCGACACCTGCCGCACCCTCTGGGGCGGCTGGGTGCTCACCGACCTGGACGGGCAGCGCGTCTACTTCGCGGGCGACACCGGCTACGGCCACTGGTTCAGCCGTATCGGGCAGCGCTACCCGGGTATCGACCTCGCGCTGCTGCCGATCGGCGCGTACAACCCCCGCTGGTGGCTGAGCGACGTCCACTGCGACCCGGAGGAGGCGGTCCAGGCCGCCATCGATGTCGGCGCGCGCAGGATGGCGCCCATGCACTGGGCGACCTTCGTCCTGTCCGCCGAACCGGTCCTCGAACCCCTGACCCGCGTCCAGGCCGCCTGGCAGAAGGCCGGCCTGCCCCGCCAGGACCTGTGGGACCTGCCGGTCGGAGGCTCACGGGTACTGCCCTGACCGGCAGGCCCGCGCGCCGCACCGACGGGCGCGGAGCGGCCCGCCCGCTCAGGCCGCTCCGCGGACCCCGCGTACCCGGCGCCACACACTCGGTGCCGCGCTGATCGTCAGGGTCAGCACCACCGCCGCCAGCACGCCCTGCCAGGGCTCGTCGAAGAGGGAGCCGCCCAGGACGCCGATCAGCTGGTACGTGGCCGCCCAGGCGAGGCAGGCCGGGACGTCGCCGCGGGCGAAGCGGCGTACCGGCCACTTCGCCATCAGACAGGCCAGCATCACCGGGATTCGGCCCGCCGGCACCAGCCGGGACAGCACCAGCACCGCCACCCCGTGCTCGCTCAGCTTCTCCTGAGCCTGTGCGAGCCGGTCCTCGGGAGCCCGGTTGCGGATCGCGGCCAGCCAGCGCGAGCCGTTCTTCGAGCCCATCCCGCGCCGGCCCAGCCAGTACAGCGCGATGTCGCCGAGAAACGCGGCCAGCGAGGCCACCACGAACACCAGGACCATCGCGAGCGGCGTGCGCTGGTGAAAGGCGACCACCGCCGCCGAACTCACCAGCGCCCCCGTCGGCACCACCGGCACCAGCGCCCCGACCATCACCAGCAGAAACAGCGTCGGATAGCCGATCGCCTGCCCCGCCGACCCCTGCCCCGGGGCCGCCGCGGCGGCCAGCTCCACGATCACCGCGCGGCCTTCAGGCGCACGCTCTCCCCGTGGCCCAGCCGGTACACGTCGACCTCCGGCGCGCGCTCCGCCGCGAGCCGGACGAACTCCTCACCCGGCGCATGGAACTCATGGGGGCGCACGGCGTCCATCCCGATCGGCCAGTACGTGCCGTAGTGCACCGGCACCGCGCAGTGCGGCGCCAGCCGGGCCAGCGCCTCGGCGGCCCGCTCCGCGTTCAGATGCCCCTCGCCGAGATACGGCCCCCACCCGCCCACCGGCAGCAGCGCCGCGTCGACCGGCCCGACCTCCGCCGCCATCGACGCGAACAGGCCCGTGTCCCCGGCGAAATACGTCCGCGCCTCGCCCTCGATCACATAGCCGAGCGCGGGAGCCCGCTGCGGTCCGAAATTCAGCCGCCGCCCGTCGTGCCGCGCGGACACCGCCCGTACGACCAGGTCACCGACCTCCGTACGGTCCCCGGCGGCCATCTCCGTGATCCGGAGATGCGCCAGCCGGCGCGACAGACCCGGCACCGCCTTCGGAGCGCCCCGGGGCACGATCAGGCGCACGCCCGGCGCGAGGCGCGCGAGGGAGGGCACATGGAGGTGATCGGAGTGCAGATGCGAAACGAGCGCCACGTCCGCGCTCCATGCGCCGGGGGGCGGCAACTCGCCCCGCCGACGGCGCAGATGGGCAAGCCGGCGCACGAACAGGGGGTCGGTGAGCACGCGTACGCCCGAGTCCTCGACCGTACAGGTGGCGTGCCCCCACCACGTGATCTCCACCGGCACCCCTTTGCCTCCTTCGCGCGACTCCCCGAAGCCTACGGGCAGGAGTAGGGTCGGCGGGAAACCCGGGGCGAGTGGGGAAACCCTGAGGTGAACGGGGAAGCCCGGAGCTTAGGGGGACGCCATGGGACACGCGCACGCCGCCGTCGGCCTGCCCGGTCCGATACCGCGGGTCACCGCGATCGCCAGCCTGACACCGCTCGAGGAACTCGACGAGGAGCCGTTCCTCGTCGACTCCCGCAGCCAGTACGCGATGTGCGCCCGCTGGGCCGCCGAACGCGGCTACGTCGTCACCCGGGAGCTGCTCGTCCGCGGTCTGCGCCCCGACCACTGCGCCCTCTGGGACGGCGTGGAAGCGGGCCTCGACCTGTTCGTGGCACCCAGCCAGCGGGTCCTGGAGCAGGCGCTGACCTCGGTCGACGAGTTCACCGCCGAGTGCGCCCGGCGCGGGGTGCGGGTGGAGACGGTGGGCCGCGCGGAACCGTCGTACGACGCCCAGATGAAGGCCCGGGTCCACCGCAGGCTGTCCATGCCGACCGCCGGCTACGACGGCCGGTGAAACAGGGCACGCCGGACGTGGCTCGACCGTTGTGACAGGGTGGGCGCAGGCCGGCCGCGGGGGCCGGGCCGGGACGTGAGGTGTGCGGGACGTGGGTGCGGTGCGTTGGCGGCCGATCGCCAGCCAGATCGGGCGGAGCGTCGCGGTGTGGGCGGTGTCGACGCTCACGATGCTGGCGCTCGCCGGCCTCCTGCCGGACTTCCGGATCCGCTCCGGTGACGGCGACAGCGCCACCCGGATCGCGGTCACCGCGGCCTTCGGGGCCGGCGCGTTCGGTCTGCTGTCGGCCCTGGTCTGGCCGGTGCTGGTGCGGCTGCTGCTGCTCGTGCCCGCCCTCGTCCTCGGCCTGCTGGTCTTCTTCCTGAACGGCGCGCTGCTGCTCGTCGCCCTGCGGCTGACCCCGGCCGACCGCCCCGAGGCGGCCCCGGAGACGGCGGTGGTGGTCGCCGCGGTGATGTCCGCCGTGGCCTCCGCGACGGGCGCGGCACTGGCCGTACGGGACGACGACGCGTATCGAAGACGGCTCTACCGGCTCGCCGACCGACGCGGAACCGCAAGGCCGTTCGACGGCCCCACGACACCCGGCATGGTGTTCCTGCAGCTCGACGGCGTCGGCCACGACGTCCTCGTACGCGCCGTGGAGAAGGGGCTGATGCCGACCGTCGCGGGCTGGCTGGGCGCGAGCCACCGGCTCACCCCCTGGCGCACCGACTGGTCCAGCCAGACCGGCGCGAGCCAGCTGGGCATCCTGCACGGCACCAACCACGACATCCCGGCCTTCCGCTGGTACGAGAAGAGCTCCGGGGAGGTCATGGTGTGCAACCGGCCCACCAGCGCCGCCGAACTCCAGCGCCGGGCCGTCGAACACACCGGCGACGGCGGGCTGCTCACCGTCGACGGGGCCAGCCGCGGCAACCTCTTCAGCGGCGGCGCCGACGAGCAGGCCCTCGTGCTGTCCATCGCGACCCGCCGCCGCCGCCGGGAGAACCGTTCCCGCGCCGGCTACTTCGCCTACTTCTCCGACCCCGCCAACGCCGTCCGCACCGCCCTGTCCTTCGTCGCCGAGGTGGGCCGCGAGATCGGTCAGTCCACGACGGCCAGGATGCGCAAACGACGTCCGCGCGTGGCACGCGGCGGGCTCTACCCGTTCATCCGCGCGTTCGCGACCGTCGTGGAACGGGACGTGGTCGTCGCCGCCGTGATGGGCGACATGCTCGCCGGGCGCACCGCCGTCTACGCCGACCTGGTCGCCTACGACGAGGTCGCCCACCACTCCGGGCCGCACAGCCGGGACGTGGAGAAGGTCCTCCAGCGCCTCGACCGCGCCGTGGCGCTGATCGCGCAGGTCGCCGAACACGCCCCACGCCCCTACCGGATCGTCCTCCTCTCCGACCACGGGCAGAGCCCGGGCGAGACCTTCCGGGGACGGTACGGGCTCGGCCTCGGCGACCTGGTCCGGGCCGGCTGCGGTCTGCCCGTACCGCGCAGGGCGGAGCGCACCCACAGCGGGGCCGAGGCACGTGCCGCCGTGCGCGCGGCGCTGCGCCGGCCCGTCGAGGAGAACGGCGGCCGGCACGTGCCCCCGGGCCGCCACTCCGAACCGCTGGTGCTCGCCTCCGGGAACCTCGGGCTCATCTCCTTCCCGGACGTGCACCACCGTATGACCAAGGAGGAGATCGACGCCCGCCATCCCGCGCTGCTGACCACCCTCGCCAACCATCCCGGCGTGGGCTTCGTCCTCGTCGCCAGCGAGGAGCACGGCGGGCTGGTGCTGGGCGCGCACGGCGCACAGATTCCGGTGGCCGCGCTGGACGAACCGGGCGACGAACACCTCGGCCCGCTGGCCGACTTCGGGCCCGGCGCGGCGGGCGCGGTGCGCCGTACGCACTCCTTTCCGCACACCGCCGACATCATGGTCAACTCCTGGTACGACCCCGCCGAGGGGGAGGTGCTCGCCTTCGAGGAGCAGATCGGCTCGCACGGCGGCCTCGGAGGCGCCCAGGGCAGACCCTTCCTGCTGGCACCGGTCGCGCTGTCCGCGGCGGCCGGCGAGGGGGAGGAACTCGTCGGCGCCGAGCACATCCACCGCGTACTGCGCCGCTGGCTGCGCGAGTGCAACGGGCCGCAGGTGCCGCTGAACGTCCCCGAGGACCCTTCGGGCCGGCGGGTCGCCTAGGCGCCGTTGTACCGCGGGCCCCGCCGAAAATCGGCTGCGCTCCCGGGCACGCGTACCCACACTGTTCGTACCGGACCCCGCGCCTTCGCGCGTCCGTTCTCTACGAACCCCTGGAGTACCTGCGTGCAGGCTGCCGTCACCGTCACCCCCGCCCGGATTCCGGAGCTGCTGCTCGGGCTCGCCACCGTGCGGCCCGTGTTCCTCTGGGGCGCCCCCGGCATCGGAAAGTCCTCCCTGGTAAGGGAGTTCGCCGAGTCACTGGGACTGGAGTGCGTGAGTCTGCTCGGTACGCAACTGGCGCCGGAGGACCTGATCGGCGTACCGCAGATCCGCGACGGGCGGTCCGTGTTCTGCCCGCCGGAGGCCATCGCCCGCGACGAGCCGTACTGCCTGTTCCTGGACGAGCTGAACGCGGCCACGCCGGACGTCCAGAAGGCGTTCTACTCGCTGATCCTCGACCGGCGCATCGGCAACTACGAGCTGCCGAAGGGCTCGATCGTGATCGGCGCCGGCAACCGCGCCACGGACAACGCCCTCGCCCGGCCCATCGCCTCCGCCCTCGTCAACCGGCTCGCCCACGTCCACCTGGAGGCCTCGCCGAAGGACTGGCTGGTCTGGGCGGCGAACAACGACATCCACCCGTGGGTCGTGGACCACCTCACCGACCGGCCCGACCACCTCTGGTCCAAGCCGCCGAAGACCGAGGAGCCCTTCTCCACGCCCCGCTCCTGGCACCTGCTCTCCGACGCCCTGCACTCCTTCGGGCCCGCGCTCGACGAGGAGACCCTGAAGGTGATCGCGCACGGCGCGCTGACCCCGACGCACGCCACCGCGTTCTGCGGATACGTCAAGATCGTGCGCAGCCGGTTCGGCATCGACGCCATCATCAAGGGCGACGCGCGCTGGCCCCACCGGATCGAGGACCGCGACCTGCTCTACTACCTCGCCGAGTCGTTCCGCGGCCGCCTCGTCAAGGAACTCCCCGCCAGCAAAGGGCACATGTCGCCGAACGGCAGGGAGGCCGCGTACCGCGCCAAGTCGCTGCTCGTGCAGCTAGCCGAGATCTCGGTGGAGGTCGCGCAGAGCGTCATCGCCTCCGACGCCGACGGCAACCCCCTGCTGCCGGCCTGGTTCCTGGTCGAGGCGGCGCGGGACATGCCGCGGCTGGTGGAGGCGCGCCGGTGAGCCGGGCGCACAAGCAGGCGCAGAAGAAGAAGGACCTCGCGCGGGTGGCGTTCGAGGCCGGGCTGTCCCTCGTCAACGCCAACCCGGCGCTCGGCTCGGTGGACTTCTGCATCTGCCGGGGCGAGGACTGCGTCCTCGCGCCCCGGGACGGACTGGTCCGCGTCGACTCGGACGGGGTCCTGCACGTCCACCAAAGCCGACTGGCCGAACCGGCCCAGTGGGCGTGGGCGGTCGCGCACGGTCTCATCCACCTCGGCTTCGGGCACGTCCCCGCGGCGAAGGGCGAGCGCGTCCAGCCCGACCGCTACGACATCGCCGCCCGCTGCGTCGTCGTCAACCGCTTCCTCCTCGGCTTCGCCGTCGGCACCGCCCCCGACCACCTCCCGCGCGCCTACCCCGACGGCGACGAGGAACAGCTCGCCGCCCGCTGGCGGCGCGCGGGCTCGGTCCCGGCCGCGTTCGAGACGTGCGGTACGGCGGGCGGCGAGCCCGACCAGTGGCTCGAACCGTACGACAAGAGGGCCCCGTCGGTGCCCGACTGGCAGCTCTCCTTCGCCTCCGCCCTCACCCGCACGATGGCGACGGCGATGGACATGGCGGCAGGGCGACGTGACTCCATGCAGGGCGACGCGATCCAACAACGGCCCTGGGAGAAGGCGTTGAGCTGGTTCGTCACCTCCTACCCCCTGCTCGGCGGGATCGCGGCCGGCATCAAACTCGTCGCCGACCTCGAACTGGTCCACGCCCACGGCATCTCCGTGGCCGCCGTGAACGCGGAGGCGGGCGAGATCTACATCAACCCGCTGCGTCAACTCGATGACGAGGAATGGCGGTTCGTCCTCGCCCACGAGATGCTGCACGCCGCCCTGCGCCACGGCGACCGCTGCGGCACCCGCGACCCGTACCTCTTCAACGTCGCCTGCGACTACGTCATCAACGGCTGGCTGACAGAGATGGACCTCGGCACGGCACCCGAAGGGCTGCTGTACGACGCCGAGTTGAAGGGCCTGTCGGCGGAGGAGGTGTACGACCGGATCGCGAAGGACCTGCGCCGAATGCGCCGGCTGTCCACCCTGCGCGGAAAGGGCGCCTGCGACGTCCTGGGCGCTCCGCTCGGCTCGCCCCGCGACTACGTCGACCTCGACGAGTTCTACCGGCGCGGCCTCGGCCAGGGCCTGAACCTGCACCAGCAGCACGAACGCGGGTACCTGCCGGGCGGACTGGTGGAGGAGATCCGCGCACTCAACCATCCGCCGCTGCCGTGGGACGCCCAACTCGCCCGCTGGTTCGACGAGTTCGTCCCCCGCCCGGAACCCGTACGGTCGTATGCGCGCCCTTCGCGCCGCCAGTCCTCCACCCCCGACATCCCGCGCGCGGGGCGGTACTTCCCGCCCGAGGAGATCGCCCGCTGCACGTTCGGGGTCGTGCTCGACACCTCCGGGTCCATGGACCGGGCGCTGCTCGGCAAGGCGCTGGGCGCGATCGCCTCGTACGCCGGCGCACGGGACGTACCGGCGGCGCGCGTCGTGTTCTGCGATGCCGCCCCGCACGACGCGGGCTATCTGCCCGTCACCGAGATCGCCGAGCGGGTCCGGGTGCACGGGCGCGGCGGGACCGTACTGCAGCCGGGCATCGACCTTTTGCACCGGGCCGACGACTTTCCGCCGGGGGCGCCCGTGTTGGTGATCACGGACGGCTGGTGCGACGTGCTGCGGGTACGGCGCGAGCACGCCTATCTGATTCCGCAGGGTGCGCGTCTGCCGTTCACCGCGCGGGGACCGGTCTTTAGGGTGCAGTGAACCGTAAGTGGGCCGGAGTGTGATCGGATGGGGGCAACGGGGATACACAACCCCGGCATCGGGACCGCACGCGAAAGGAAGAACCGTGGCTACCACGCGCTCTGCACACACCGTCTGGGAAGGCAACCTGCTGGAGGGCAGCGGTGTCGTCACCTTCGACTCCTCCGGGGCCATCGCCGAGCAGCCCGTGACGTGGGCCTCCCGCGCCCAGGACGCGAACGGCAAGACCAGCCCGGAGGAGCTGATCGCCGCCGCCCACTCCAGCTGCTTCTCGATGGCGTTCTCGCACGCCCTGGCCGGCGCCGGCACCCCGGCGACCAAGCTCCTGACCTCGGCCGACGTCGTCTTCCAGCCGGGTGAGGGCATCACCGGCATCCACCTCACCGTGGAGGGCACCGTGCCCGGCATCGACGAGGACGCCTTCGTCGCCGCCGCCGAGGACGCCAAGGCGAACTGCCCGGTCAGCAAGGCCCTGACCGGTACGACGATCACCCTGTCGGCGAAGCTCGCCTGACGTTCGCTCACATCCCTGCCGCGCACCTCGGTCCGAGGTGCGCGGCAGCGGCGTTTCCGGGGTATCTCAAAGGAGGGGCCCGGAGAAAGGATCGACGACAAGGCACTCAGTTCTGTGGTGGGGGCGGTAAGCGTCCTGGCGGAAGGGGACAGCTGTGGCACGTGCGGTCGGGATCGATCTGGGGACGACGAACTCGGTGGTGGCCGTGCTGGAGGGCGGTGACCCCACCGTCGTCGCGAACGCCGAGGGGGCGAGGACCACACCGTCCGTCGTGGCCTTCGCGAAGAACGGCGAGGTGCTCGTCGGCGAGGTCGCCAAGCGGCAGGCCGTGACCAACGTGGAGCGAACGGCCCGCTCCGCCAAGCGCCATATGGGCGACGGGGACTGGCGGTTCCCCGAACAGGGGTCCGTCGACGGCACCCGCTACCGCGCCCAGGAAATCTCCGCGCGCGTGCTGCAGAAGCTGAAGCGGGACGCGGAGGCGTATCTCGGCGAGGACGTCTCGGACGCGGTGATCACCGTGCCGGCCTACTTCGACGACTCCCAGCGGCAGGCCACCAAGGAGGCCGGGGAGATCGCCGGACTGAGGGTGCTGCGGATCATCAACGAACCGACCGCCGCCGCCCTCGCGTACGGCCTCGACCGGGGCGAGGAGCACACCGTGCTCGTCTTCGACCTGGGCGGCGGCACCTTCGACGTGTCCCTCCTCGAGATCGGCGACGGGGTCATCGAGGTCAAGGCGACCAACGGCGACACCCGGCTCGGCGGCGACGACTGGGACCAGAGGATCGTCGACCATCTCGTCAAACGCTTCAAGGGGCAGCAGGGCATCGACCTCGCGGCCGACAAGATGGCGCTGCAACGGCTGCGCGAGGGCGCCGAGAAGGCGAAGATCGAGCTGTCGAGCGCCTCCGAGACGAGCGTCAACCTGCCCTACATCACCGCCTCCGCCGAGGGACCGCTGCACCTCGAGGAGAAACTGACCCGCTCCCAGTTCCAGGAGCTCACCGCCGACTTGCTCGACCGCTGCAAGAAGCCCTTCAGCCAGGCGATCAAGGACGCCGGTGTGCAGCTCTCCGCGATCGACCGGGTGATCCTGGTCGGCGGCTCGACCCGGATGCCCGCCGTCACCGAACTCGTCAAGGAACTCACCGGGAAGGAGCCGCACAAGGGTGTCAACCCGGACGAGGTGGTCGCGCTGGGCGCCACCCTCCAGGCGGGCGTCATCCGCGGCGACGTGAAGGACGTCCTGCTGCTCGACGTCACCCCGCTGTCCCTCGGGATCGAGACCAAGGGCGGCATCATGACCAAGCTCATCGAGCGCAACACCACGATCCCCACCCGGCGTTCGGAGATCTTCACGACGGCCACCGACAACCAGCCCTCGGTCGGCATCCAGGTCTACCAGGGTGAACGCGAAATCGCCGCGTACAACAAGAAGTTGGGCGTCTTCGACCTCACCGGGCTGCCGCCGGCCCCGCGCGGGGTGCCGCAGATCGAGGTCGCCTTCGACATCGACGCCAACGGGATCATGCATGTCTCGGCGAAGGATCTGGCCACCGGCCGGGAACAGAAGATGACCGTCACCGGCGGGTCAGCGCTTCCCAAGGACGACATCGACCGCCTGATGCGCGAGGCCGAGCAGTACGCCGACGAGGACCGGCGCCGCCGGGAGGCGGCGGAGACGCGGAACCAGGCCGAGCAACTCGTGTATCAGACCGAGAAGTTCGTGCGGGAGAACGAGGAACGGGTGCCGGCGGAGGCCAAGTCGGAGGTTGCCTCGGCTGTTGCCGAGGTGAAGGGGTTGTTGTCCCAGGAGACCGACGTCAGCGTGTTGCGGGCGGGGGTGGAGAAGCTGGCGACTGTCAGTCAGCGGATGGGGCAGGCGATGTACGCGCAGGCTCAGCAGGAACCGTCGCCTCAGGAAGCTTCTGCTGAGGAGGAGGGGGTTGTGGATGCGGAGATTGTTGATGACGAGCGGGAAGGGGAGGGGGGTGGGGGCGGGAAGGGGGCGGGGGTGTAGGTGCGTTGCGGGGTGCGGGTGTGTTGTGGCTTGTCGCGCCCCGTGGCGGAGCCACAGATCGGCAGAGCCCCGCGCCCCTGAAAGAAGGGCGCGGAGCGCCCTCTTTCAGGGCTTGCGGGCTACGCCTGCGTAGACCGGGACTATTCCCTCTGCCTGCGCTGCTACGTCCTCCGGGTCCGGGCGCCAGCCGTATACCGGGATCACGCCCGGGCCCAGGAGTTCCAGGCCGTCGAAGAAGCGGTGGAAGTCGGGGAGCGTGCGGGGGTAGAACGGGGTACCGCTGCGCCGGAAGTGTTCGGCCGCCTTGGTGATGGCCTCGGGGCTGAGGTCCGGGGTGACCTGGGAGAGGATCAGATAGCTGCCCGGGGCGAGCGCGTCGACGTACTTCTTCAGCAGGCCGTGCACGTCGTCGCCGTCGGTGTCGTCGCCGAGATAGTGGGTCAGCGCGACCAGCGACAGCGCGACGGGCCGTGTGAAGTCGAGGGACTCGCCGGCCAGGCGCAGGATCGTCTCGGGGTCGCGGGCGTCGGCGTGCACATAGTCGGTCGTGCCCTCGGCCGTGCCGTGCAGCAGGGCCTGGGCGTGCCGCAGGACGATCGGGTCGTTGTCCGCGTACACCACCTTGGACTCGGGGGCGACGCTCTGGGCCACCTGGTGCAGGTTCGGCTCGGTGGGGATGCCCGTGCCGATGTCGAGGAACTGGCGGATACCGGCCTCGGCGGCCGTACGCGTCGCCCGTTGCATGAACCGGCGGTTGGCCCGTGCGCCGCGCAGCACCGTGCCGTCCACGGCGAGGATTTTGCGGGCCAGTTCCTCGTCCACCGGGTAGTTGTCCTTGCCGCCGAGCCACCAGTCGTAGACCCGGGCGGGGTGGGGTCTGCTGGTGTCTATGCGGGTGGGCGCGCCCTCGGGTGCGGTCATGCGCTGTGTGCTCCTCAAGTCCCGTGCGTTCGTGGTGCGTTGGTGCGGTCGATGCGGTGGAGTCGCGGATCAGTAGCCGTCGCGGTACTCGGCGATGATCTCCTTGGTGCGCTGGGCGGACGCGGCACCCGCCGTCATGTGGTCCAGTACCTCCAGGTGCGAGGCGACCTCCCGGCGGGAGTCCAGATACAGCGCACCGGTCAGATACTCGGTGTAGACCATGTCGGGCAGTTCCGGCTCGGCGAAACGGAACAGCTCGAAGGGCGCGGACGTGCCCGGATGCGGGCCGTCCCTGAACTCGGCGACCTGGATGGTGACATGGCCGCTTTCCGACGCGTCGAGGAGCCGGTCCAGCTGGTCGCGCATGACCTTGCCGTCGATGCTCACGGGCCGCCGCAGCACCGTCTCGTCGACGATGACCCAGAGGTGGGGCGGGTGTTCGCGGGTGAGGAGCTTCTGCCGGGCCATGCGCAGCGACACATGCCGCTCGACGGCCTCGGGGCCCGTGTGCCCGATCGTCCCGGCCTCCATGACCGCCCGCGCGTACTCCGGGGTCTGCAACAGGCCGGGTACGAAGTGCGGTTCGTAGGAGCGGATCAGCCGGGCGGAACCCTCCAGGCTCACATGCAGACTGAACCAGTCCGGCAGGACGTCGGAGAAGCGCTGCCACCAGCCGGGCTCGTTCGCCTCCTCGGCCAGATCCACGAACGTGGCCACTTCGTCCTCGGGCACGCCGTACGCGGTCAACAGCACGTGTACGTACGGGATTTTGAGGGAGACCTCGGCCATTTCCATCCGCCGTACGGTCGCCGACGCCACGCGCAGAACCCGCGCGGCCTCCTCCCGCTTCAGCCCGGCCGCCTCGCGGAGCTCCTGGAGCCGTCTCCCGAGCACCACTTGGCCCACGGTGGGCGCAGCCCGCCGCTCACTCACGCCACGCCTCCCCTACGCGCCGAAGTATCGCGAGCAGTGTGTCACGTTCCGCTGTCGCCCTGACAGGTTCGAGCCACGGTGATTACCGGGAAGGTACCCGCCCGCGGCGGTGCCCCGGTCTTCGCAGCGAGCCGGAAAAACCTCCTGACCTGGGCCGGAACGCCCTGTCTGTGGGACGCTGGGAGAGCACCCCACATCAGGGAAGGAGCGTGGTCATGCCCGTCGAACCGCTGTCGCAGAAGGAGATCGAGGACCGGCTGGCGGAACTGCCGGGCTGGACGCTCGACGGAGACCGGATCGCCCGCTCGTACCGTCTCGGCTCGCACTTCGCCGCGACGGCGCTGGTCATCCACATCGCCCAGGTCCAGGAGGAGCTGGATCACCACTCGGACCTCACCCTCGGGTACAACACGGTGTCACTCACCGTGAACACCCACAGCGTGGGTGGTGCTGTCACCCGCCTCGACTTCGAGCTCGCGCGCAGAGTCGAGGACCTCGCACCGGGCCATGGGGCGAGCTGACCGGGCCGCGGGAGGGGGACCGTGCTGGACTACAGCCAGGAGGCGGAGCGGTACGACGCCTCGCGCGGCGGTGAGCCGAGGGCGGCGGCCGCGGCGGAGGCCGTGCTGAGCCTCGTACCCGTGGAAGCGCGCAGTCTGCTCGACGTGGGATGCGGTACGGGCATCGTGACCCGGCGGCTCGCGGTGGCGCGGGCCGGGATGCGGGTGACGGGCGCCGACCTGACCGACGCGATGGCCAGGAGGGCCGTCGCCCGCCTCCCCGGTGCTGTCGTGCTTGCCGACAGCCGTCAACTTCCCTGTCCGGACGGTGGGTTGGACGCGGTGACCAGTGTGTGGCTGCTGCATCTCGCCGGGCGGGCCGAGGATGTCCGGGCCATCATCGGGGAGTGCGCGCGGGTGCTGCGGCCGGGCGGGGTGTATGTCACCACCGTCGACAAGGGTGCCTCGCACAACGTGGGCAGTGACATCGACGCCGTTCTCGCCTCGCGTCCATGGCGTGCGGCACCGGACGCGGCGGCCGTCGTCGAGGCGCATGCCCTCGCGCACGGGCTGGTGCCGGCCGGTCAGGCGCGGTTCCGGGGGCGCGGGCAGGGACGCAGTCCCCGGCGGGCCGTCGCCGACCTGCGGCGCGGATGGTTCATGACGTTGCCGCCGGGCGACCCGCTGGCCGACGGCTTCGCCGCGCGTCTGGAGGCGCTGCCCGACCAGGACCGGCCCCGCCCGGACCCGGTGTTCACCCTGCGGGCGTTCCGGAAACCGGTCGCCGTCCCGCACACGCGCCGGGCCTCAGATGCCGAACCGCAGGGAGCGCCGCAGCAGATCGAGGGTCTCGTCGGCCCAGGCGAGCACGCGCAGTCCTGAAGTGAGGTTCCCTGGTGGGTGGTTGATGAGGGTGTCGCGTCGGACCAGCCTCTCGAAGTCCACCAGGACCGGGTCCTGACGGGGTGTCACACCGTCGGGCCGGAAGAACGGGACGCCGGCCAGCCGCATCACGTTCACGATCTCCTGCGCGATGATGCCGTAGCCGACGGTCGTCGGGTGCACGCCGTCCAGGGAGAACACACCGCCGTCGACGCGGCGTTGACCGTCGCTGGTCAGGAAGTGGGTGTTGGGCACCGGATCGAGCGCGCGCAGCGCGGAGGGCATGGGATACGGCTGCCACCAGGGGGGTCGCGCGAGCGGGTCCTCGATGTAGCGGCGGGAGCCGAGCCGGTCGAGCACCGCCACGATCTCCAGCAGGTACCAGTCCTTCCTGTCGCCGCCGGCCCCGACCGCGGTGCCGTCCCGGGCCTGCCGGACCACATCGGCGATGGCGTAGTTGTAGCCGTCGATGGCCGCGTCGATCTCCCGCGCCTGCTCGCCGGTGAGATGCGGGTCCTCGGTGGGGTCGAAGTCGCGATCGGTGATCCACGGCCGGGTGTAGTACGGGAAGTACGAGGAACCCCGTTCCATCTTGACGGAGACACCACGGGCGATCGGGGCGATCGTCACATGGGGGACCGTGCACCAGATGACGTGCCGGGCCTTGACGGTGTGCACTGCGGCGGCGACCTTCTCCAGTTCGCTGCTGAAGTGCTCGACCTGCCAGACGGTGAATTTCGCCTTGGCGTCGAGGTCCTCGAAGGCGTTGTTCTCTCCGTCGCTCAGGACGTACTTCAGATCCAGCACCGACCCCAGCGCGTTGTTGGCCCCGAGGAACACGACGAGTGTCTCGATGCCGTGGTCCGGATCCATGCCGTGGCCGACGTCCTCGCCGAGGCGGGCGGCCGCGGTGAACTGGGTGAGAGTGCCGTCGGGAGGGGCCGGCAGTACCCGCAGGGCGGCCAGGTCGTCGGCGTGATCGACGGTCTGCCGCAGCAGGTTGTCCGTGGGGTTGGCGAGCCGCTTGACGCATACGGCCGCGGTCTTGTCCAGCGCGTCCCTGAGGTCCCAGCCGAAGATCCCGAGATTGTGGCTGATGTCCGTGGCACTGGGCAGAACGCTGCCGGGTCCCCGCTCCCAGTAGTCCTCGGCCTTGTCCATGGACCGCCGGGCGTGCAGCAGCGCGGGAACGGTCTCCCACCAGTCGACGTCGCGCCCGAAGCGTGCTTCGAGGTCACGCAGAAACATCTCGATGTTGAACGGGAGGCCGCCGAACCCGTCGTATCTGGGGAAGCGGAACCTGTCCGCCCACCCCAGTTCGTGGGCGATGATCGCCGGATACGACAGATCGGTGTTGAAGATCGCTCCGCTCTGGAACCCGTGCGTGAGCGAGTCACCGATGGCGACCAGCCGATGCGTGGGGCGGGGAGCGGACTTCCACGGTGGATCGAACGCGATTCCCAGTCTCGGGTCCTGCTCCGGCGTTCGTGGGATCGGTCCGCGGGGTGTCGTGGTGCTCATGAGGCTCCACCTGGTGAGGAATCCGCGCGACCCCGGCAACTCGCGCCGCACGGGTGGCGACAGCAGAACAGCACCCGCTCTCTTTTCCGAGAGGTATCCGTTCGTTTCGTCGTTCACGAAAGAGGATTCCATCGTGCCGCACCCGTATGAGCACCGCAAACGCAGAATTCCGACCGCCGTGGTGGCCGTCGCGCTGGTCGCGGGCGGTCTCACCGCCTACGGCAACGCCGGTACCGCCGAGGCCGCCACCGCCCGTCAGGTCGAGGCGCTCGACCGGGGTGTCGTCAGCGTGCACACCGACAGCGGCAACCTGGTCAGCTGGCGCTGGCTCGGCACCGATCCGAACGACGTGTCCTTCAACGTGTACCGGGCGGGTACGAAGGTCAACTCGACGCCGGTCACCGGCTCCACGAACTATTTCCACTCGGGGGCGCCGGCCCAGGCCGACTACACGGTCCGTGCGGTCGTCGGCGGTGTGGAACAGGGCGACTCCGTCCACGCGATCCAGTTCCGCACCGGATACAAGGACGTGCCGATCACCCCGCCCGCCGGCGGCACGACTCCCGACGGGGTCGCCTACACCTACGAGGCGAACGACGCGTCGGTGGGTGACCTGGACGGTGACGGCGCGCTCGACTTCGTACTGAAGTGGCAGCCCACCAACGCCAAGGACAACTCCCAGTCCGGGTACACCGGCAACACCATCGTCGACGGGATCAAACTCGACGGCACCCGGTTGTGGCGGATCGACCTGGGGCGCAACATCCGCTCGGGCGCGCACTACACGCAGTTCCAGGTGTACGACTACGACGGCGACCGCAAGGCGGAGGTCGCCATGAAGACTGCGGACGCCACGGTCGACGGGACGGGCGCGGTCATCGGCAACTCGTCGGCGGACTACCGGAATTCAAGCGGTTACGTGCTCTCCGGGCCCGAGTATCTGACCATGTTCAACGGGCAGACCGGCAAGGCGATGGGCACCGTGGACTACGTCCCGGCGCGCGGCACGGTCTCCTCGTGGGGCGACTCCTACGGCAACCGGGTCGACCGATTCCTCGCCGGTACCGCCTACTTGGACGGCGCCCGCCCCTCCCTGATCATGGCGCGCGGCTACTACACACGGACGGTGCTCGCGGCCTGGGACTGGCGGAACGGGGCGTTCACGCGCCGCTGGACCTTCGACTCCAGCTCCTCCACCAACAGCGGCAAGGGATTCGACGGCCAGGGCTCGCACAGCCTGTCCGTCGGGGACGTCGACGGGGACGGCAAGGACGAGATCGTCTACGGGGCGATGGCCGTCGACGACAACGGCAACGGCCTGTGGACGACGAAGACCGGGCACGGCGACGCTCAGCACCTCGGCGACCTGGACCCGGCACACGCGGGCCTGGAGTACTTCAAGGTGTCCGAGTCCGCCTCCCAGCCGGCCGAGCTGTACATCAACCCGGCCAACGGCACGGTCAGTTGGAGCCTCGCCGCCTGCTGCGACAACGGCAGGGGGGTCGCCGGGGACATCTGGGCGGGCAATGACGGGGCGGAGGTCTGGTCGGCCTCGGACTCCTCGATCCGTGACGAGGGCGGTGCGACCAAGGGCCGCGAACCGTCCTCCGTCAACTTCCTGTCCTGGTGGGACGGCGACCCGGTGCGCGAACTCCTCGACGGTACGCACATCGACAAGTACGGCACGTCCTCCGACACCCGCCTGCTGACCGGCGCCTCCGTCCACTCCAACAACAGCACGAAGGCCACCCCGGCCCTCTCCGGCGACCTCTTCGGCGACTGGCGCGAGGAAGTCGTCTGGGCGACGAGCGACAACACGGCCCTGCGCATCTACTCGACGCCGATCGAGACGACGACGAAGATCACCACCCTGCTGCACGACACCATGTACCGCACGGGAATCGCCTGGCAGAACACCGCATACAACCAACCTCCACACCCCAGCTTCTTCATCGGCAACAACATGCCGACAGCACCGAGGCCGACGGTGTACACGCCGTAGCAGCCGAACACGACAACGGTGGCCGCGCCCGTTCGGCACGGCCACCGTTGTGTGTCAGGCGACCGTGCAGGTCTTGTCGCCCAGTTTGAACGTGGTCGGTTTGCCGTTGGTGCCCGACCAGCTTCCCGTGAAGCCGAAGCTCACCGATGAGCCCGCCGTCACGTTCGCGTTCCAGTTCACGTTCTTCGCCGTCACCGCCGCGCCCGACTGGGTGTACTCGGCGTTCCAGAGCTGCGAGACGGTCTGGCCGTTCGGGAAGGACCAGCCAAGTGACCAGCCGTTCCAGGTGGTTGTGCCCGTGTTGCTGAGCTGCACGTCCGCCTGGAAGCCGCCCGACCACTCACTGGTGACCTTGTACGTCACCGCACAGGCCCCTGCGGGAGGCGGGGTGGGAGTGGGGGTGGGGGTGGGTGTCGGCGTCGGGGTGGGCGTCGGGGTCGGGGTGGGTGTCGGGTCCGTACCCCCGCCGCCTCCGCCGCCGCTCGTGTCCGACGAGTCTCCGTAGATGACACCGCGCCCGTTCGTCGACACGTACACGCGCCCGTACACCCGCGGGTCACCGGTGATCGCGTCACCCGTCCAACCCCACTGGTGGGCATCGTCGTTGATGCGCGTCCAGCTCGCACCCTTGTCCGTCGAGCGGAAGATGCCGCGTACGCCGGCGATCTTCGCGCTCGTGTAGAGGGTCTGGTACGACGCCCCTGCCGCCGCCTTGCCGAAGCCGACCGTGTCGGCCTGCTCGACGTTGGACAGCTTGGTGAACGTCGTACCGCCGTCCGTCGAGTGCCACAGGCCGTACGCGCCGTTCGCCGCGCCGCCCGCCAGCCAGATGTCGCCCTTCGTGCCCGGCAGCGCCTTGAAGCGCACGGTGTCGCCGGCCGGGAGGCCGCTGGCAGCCGACGCGGTGAAGGTCGCCCCGCCGTCCGAACTCACGTAGAACTTGCCCGACTTGAAGCCGTAGAAGGTCTTCGGGTCCACCCGGTCCGACTCGACGATCGCGCCCGCCGGGATACCCGAGGACGCCGACCACGACGTACCGAAGCCCGTCGCGTACTGCACCCCCGTGCCCGCCGGGCTCCACACGAACCGGCTGCCGTCCGAGGCCGCCGCGATCGTGCCGCCGCCCGAGACGCCCGAAGGGTCGCTCCCCGCGAACCAGTTGGCCCCGTTGTCCGTCGAGAACGCGACATGCGGACCCGAGTCCAGGTTGCCCACGCGGGCCACGATCCCCGGGTTGGTCTCCGCGTAGTCCAGGCTCGTGGTCGTGGTGAAGGTCGGTGAAGTGAACATCATCGAGGGGACCTTGGTGAGATCCGTGTGCCGGAACCCCCCGATGTCACCGAGCCCGCTGAGCAGCACGGCTCCGCCCGACGGGGGAGCGGCCAGGTCGAGGACCGCCGTCTCCTCCAGGCCCTGGACCATCGGCTTGATGGCGAACTGGCTGCCGCTGTCCCAGTTGGTGAGGTTCTCGGTGCCGTAGATCGTCGCGCCCGTCCCGTACATCATGCGGTTCGAGTTGAACGGGTCGATCTCCAGCGCCTCCGTCATCCACCCCAGTTTCGGCGCCTGTTCGGGCGGCGACGGGTTCGCGCCGAAGGTCAGCCACGGGGCGGACGAGACGTCCATGGTGTAGCGGTTCGCGCGGGTCGGGTACGAGGTGTAGTCCCAGGCCTTCGTCCAGGTGCCGCCGCTGTCCGTGGAGCGGAAGAGCTGGGTGTCCGGCCACCACGAGCTGTACGCCGTCGCCATCACGGTGCCCGGCTTCTGCCGGTCGATCGTCAGACCGCTGAAGCCGTAGTAGGTGTCCGCCTCCGCGACCGGGCTGATGTTCGTCCAGGTGCCGGTGGCCGTCGCGTACCGCCACAACTGGCCCTTGCCGCCGTCGTACGGGCCGCCCTTGTCGCTGTACGGCAGGTACAGATAGCCGTTCTTCGCGTCGAGGACGCCCTTGTGGGCCAGATAGCCGGTGGGCTGCCCGGCCAGCCGCGACCAGGTCGCGCCCGCGTCCGTCGAGCGGTACACCGCGTTGTCCTTGTCGGCCACCCCGACATAGATCGTGCGGGTCGCGTTGCCCGCCGTACCCGTCGACTCGTCGAAGGTGACCCAGACGATGCCCTGGTTGTCGCTGGCGTACCCGCTGGTGTCGGTCGGATCCTGCGCGTAGTTGCCGACGTTGGGGAAGTTCGCCACCTGCGCCCAGGTAGCCCCCGAGTCCGTCGACCGCCACAGCCCCTTGCCGCTGGGCGCGCCCAGATACAGCACGCTGTTGCGGTTCGGGTCGACGGCGAGCCGCTCACCCATGCCCCGGCCGGGCATGTTGCCGCCCAACTTGAAGGGCAGGTCGGCCCGTTGCCAGGTCGCGCCCCGGTCACCCGACCTCAGCACGGCCCCGTTTCCGGGGTCCCAGCTGTTCGTGTACGTGCCGACAGCCGCGTACACCTTGTTCGGGTCGACGGAGTCGGAGGCGAGGCTGACCACCCCGGTGTGGCCCCAGCGGTCCCAGCCGACCGAGTCCGTCAGCGGGGTCCATGTCTTCGTCGACTCCTGCCAGCGGTAGGCGCCGCCGATGTCCGTACGGGCGTACGCCAGGTTCTTCTCGGCGCGGTTGAAGACGATGCCGGGGACGAAGCCGCCGCCGTCGATCCGGGCGTTCTTCCAGGTGTACGTGTCCGCCGCGAGCGCGACTTCCGAAGCGGCGGAGGCAGTTGAGGCGGAGGAGGCGGACTGCGCGGCGAGTGCGAGTGGGGTGCCCGCCAACAGGCCTGCGGCCAGGGCCATGACGGCCGTGAGGATGGGTGTTCTTCGCATGGGGGTCCTCTCCGGAGGGGGGAGTCAGGGAAGGCCTGTGGGTAAGCGCTTTCCATGCGGCGCGAGAGTTGCCGGGCGACCCCCAGTGCGGTGGGGGCCGCCCGGCCGGGTGGTCCCGTCGTCCGGTGACGAGACCGCGTGCGCGGAGCCTTCAAGCGGTTCCGCGGAACGGGCGGTGCCTGCCGCGCCCCGAAGGGGCGCGGAGAACGGCGCGACCAGCCACAACAGACCGGCAGCCGAACACCGCCCAACCCGCGGAGCGCTCGGCGGGGGCTATTCCAGTAGCTCCGCGTACGAACCCATGGCGAGGGCGATGTCCGCCTGGGCCCAGAACCGGTGGTAGGTGAACGAGGGCGCGGCGCCGCCCGCCAAGTACGCCTCGATCTTCGACCAGTTGGGGTCGTTCTTGTAGAAGGAACGGAGCGAGGCGAACGTCGACGACGAGTTGATCGTGTCGCCGTTCGGCATCTTCCCGGTCCAGCCCGACGGCACATAGACACCGTCGTCGAAGCGGTTGTAGTCCGCGCGGGTCTCCGGAACGGCGATGCCCAGGGAGTCCTGGTAGTTGGACCACATGCCGTCGAGGAGTGCCTTCGCCGTCGTCGCCGCCTCGGTGTCACCGGAGCGGTCGGCGTAGTACGTCAGCGTCTTGGCGTACGCCGCCGCCACACCCACGTCGTTGGTGTAGTCGACCACCGAGACGTGAAGTCCCGCGTTGGCGCCCGGAGTTGTGGCGTTCCAGGTGTCGGGCGCACCCGACCACTGGAGCGTCGCCGGGAAGCGGTACGTGCCGTCCGGGTTGATGGTCGTCTTGGACAGCGCCCAGTCGACCCACTTGTCCAGGACGCTCTTGGCCGCCGCGTTGCCCGTCTGCTGGTAGTACTCGGCGACCCGCTCCATGGACCACGCCTGGAAGCCGAACCACTGGTTGGACGGCGGGTCGTGGTACACCGGAGCCTCGTCGTAGTACATGCCGTAGAAGGTCGGCGTACCGGCCGGCGGGGTCGCGTAGCGGCCCGCCCAGCTGTTGGTCGCGCCGCCCGCGATGGCACCCTCGTTGGACTGGAGCCAGCGGTAGAACTCGATCTGCCGGCCCAGTGACTTCGACCAGTCCGCCTGCCCTGTCGCCGACTTGGGCTTCAGATCGGCGTACGAGCTGAGCGCGTAGGCGGCCAGCGGGTTCTGGTAGCCGCCGTGCGTGTGGCTGGAGCCGATGCGCCAGGCCCAGCCCGCCGAGGTGTCGGTCGCGCCGCCCCACGCGTAGTACCAGGACAGCAGATAGTGCGAGGCGTCCTTGCCGGTACCGGCGGCACAGGCCGTCGGGCCGACACAGTTGCCTATCTTCTTGAAGTACTTGTCGTACATGGCGTAGCGCAGATAGTCGCCCATCTTCGCGGCCTTGCCGACGGTCGTGGAGACGTCGGCGCCCTTGCCCTGCTGCTTCGCCCAGACGTCCGCCCAGTACGCGGCCTGCACGGCACGCGCGTCGGCGTCCGGCGCGTTGGTGAACTTCCACTGCTTGGCGTACGACGCGTCGCCGGTGAACAGGTCCAAGTACCCGTTCGTTCCGCCGTACTTGAAGGCGTCGCAGGTCGGCTGCGGAACCGTCTCCCACACCGACTCCTGCGCGCCGCGCTGGAAGGTGTTGATGTACGAGGGTCCGGTGTCCGTCGGGCCCGCCTCGCACTTGCCGGGCGAGTTGCCGTAGCCGTACACGTTGTCGACGTCCTGGAGCCAGTGCATACCGTAGACATCATCCGTGCCGTACGCGCTCTTCAGCTCGGCCGCGATCGGGTCGGAGCCGACCGAGACCCCGGTGTCCAGCTTGGCCGGGTACTGACTCGGCAGGTCCTGCTCGGGGGCGTACGTCGCCGGCTTGGAGGCGTTGTAGAAGGAGTTGGTCGGCTGGTCGGCGTGGGTGGGGATCATGTACTGCTCCATGATCGACCAGGCGCCGTTGAACTTGCTCCAGTCGCCGGTCACCTTGCCGTACATGGCCTGCAGCCACAGGAGGTAGCTGTACGCCTCCGACGTGGTCTCGTGGCCCTGGTCCGGCGCCTCGACGATCAGCGTCTCGACCGAGTGGTAGGGGATGCCCTCGGGGGAGAAGTAGCCGCTCGCCGGGTTGGTGATCTTGCCGTAGAGGTCCAGGAACCGGGCGTCGTACACCTTCGAGGCGGCCAGCTCGGTGACGGTGACCGTCGCCTTGGCGTGGCCGGTGGCCGTCGAGTCGAAGGCCGCCGATCCGGTACCCGTCGCGTTGGCGGTGATCGTCACCTTCTGCGCCGTGTTCCAGTTGGCCGGAGTGAAGGTGAGCGAGGCGCCGCCCGTCACCGACAGGCCCGTGTTGCCGCTCGCCCGAGCCGTCGTCACGGTCACGTTCGCGCTCGGCTGCGTCGACAACTTGATGTCGTACGTGGCCGACTTGCCCTGCTGGACGCCGAGTTGGGTCGGCACGGCGACCACGGCGGGACCCGAGGCGACCGTGATGCCGACCGGCGTGGACGGCGCCGAGGCGCCCAGACTGTCGTACGCCTTCGCCAGCAGCGAGTGACTGCCCACGGCGAGCGCGGTGGCCGAGAAGGTGTACGGCGCGGAGGTGTCCGTGCCGAGCAGCGTGGTGTCGTCGTAGAACTCGACCTTGGTGATGGTCGCGTTGTCGGCCGCCGCGGCCGTGGCCGCCATCGGCACCGCGGTGCCCTGCGTGTACACGGCGCCGGCGGTCGGGCTGGTCAGCACGGTGACCGGCGGCTGGTGGGCCCCGGCGCAGGTCGTCCCGTTGATCGCGAACGAGGTCGGCGCCGCGTTGGCACCGCTGTACGTGAACTGCCCGCCGGTGCTGACGGCCGCGCCCGCGGCGATCGTCGCGTTGTACGTGGCGTTCTGCACGGTGACCGTCTGGCCGGACTGGGACCAGGTGCCGTTCCAGCCGTTGCTGAGCTTCTGGTTGCCGGCGTAGGTGTACGTCAGTGTCCAGCCGTTGATGACATCCGTACCGCGGTTGGTGATCGTCAGATCCGCGGTGAACCCGGAGCCCCAGTCATTGGTCTTGTAGTCGACGCTGCACTGGACCGCCGCCGCCTGGGCGGGAGTCGTGCCTGTGGCGAGCATGGTCAGGGGGAGGGCGAGGGCCGCCACGACAGCGGTCCAGAACCGCCGCGCGGCGCGGCGTCGGAGTTGGGGGCGCATGGTGCTGGTTCCTCCTAGCGGCTCGGAGGTGCTCGTGGAGATGTGGGGAGGAGCAACAAGCCTTGAACCAGTGGGAGCGCTCCCATATTGAAGACCCGTGTGTCAAGGGTCAAGGTGTTTGAAGACTCGAATTGATTCGACGACGTCATCTGATGGAAACACGGCAACCCCCCTGTCCTTTGCCGTCACTTGGCGCTAACTTCGTTGACACCAGTGGGAGCGATTCCGTCAGTCGACGCGTCCGTCCGACGCGCCCGATCTGCAAGGAGTCGCTCATGCGACACCCCCCGCGTTCAGGTCTTTTAGTCGTGCTCGGCGCTGCCGTCGCCCTCGCGGGCACCGCGGTCGTGCCGGTCGTCACGGCGTCGGGAGCCACCCCCGCGTGCACGGTGGAGTACTCGGTCACCAGCACCTGGGACACCGGCTTCCAGGGTTCCGTCAGCATCACCAACAACCGCGCGGCGCTCAGCAGTTGGAGTCTCGCCTTCGATTTCGGCGCCGGTCAGAAGCTCACCCAGGGCTGGAACGCCAAGTGGTCCCAGTCCGGCACCACCGTCACCGCGGCCAACGAGAGCTACAACGGCTCGCTGGGCACGGGCGCGAGCGTCAGCGCGGGGTTCATCGCCTCCCGGTCCGGGAGCAATCCCGTACCGGCGTCGTTCAAGCTCAACGGGACCAGCTGCAACGTGGACACGGAGCCGACCCCGACCCCGACACCTACTCCACAGCCCACCGACCCACCGGCCCCCGAGGCCGGAGCCCCCGCCCTGCACGTGTCGGGCAACAAACTCGTCGACTCCGGCGGCGCCACCCGGCGGCTGCTCGGCGTCAACCGCTCCGGCGGCGAGTTCGCGTGCGTCCAGGGCAACGGCATCTGGGACGGTCCGGTCGACGACGCCTCGGTGAAGGCGATCGCCGACTGGAAGGTCAACACCGTACGCATCCCCCTGAACGAGGAGTGCTGGCTGGGCCTTTCCAACATCAAACCGGAGTACGCGGGCGCCAACTACACCGCCGCCGTCAAGAGCCTCGTGGCGAAGGTGAAGGCGCACGGCATGACGCCGATCGTCGAACTGCACTGGTCCTGGGGCCAGTACACGGGCAACTCGGCCGGCTGCTCCGACGTGCACGCGAGCTGCCAGAAGCCGATGCCCGACACGCAGTACTCGCCCGCCTTCTGGACCTCGGTCGCGAACACCTTCAAGGGTGACCAGACCGTCGTGTTCGACCTGTTCAACGAGCCCTACCCGGACCGCGCCACCTCCACGGCGGCCCAGGCCTGGACCTGCTGGCGGGACGGCGGCAACTGCCCCGGCATCGGGTACGAGGTAGCCGGTATGCAGGATCTGATCGACGCGGTCCGGGCCACCGGCGCCAAGAACGTGATCCTCGCCGGCGGGCTCGCCTACTCCAACGACCTCAGCCAGTGGCTGACATACAAGCCGAACGACCCGGCGGGCAATCTCGCCGCCGCCTGGCACATCTACAACTTCAACTCGTGCTCCAGCGAGACCTGCTGGAATTCGACGCTCGCCCCGGTCGCCGCCCAGGTCCCGCTGGTGGCAGGCGAGATCGGCGAGAACACCTGCGCGCACTCCTTCGTCGACCGGGTCATGAAGTGGTTCGACGACCGCTCCCTGTCGTACCTCGGCTGGACCTGGAACACCTGGAACTGCGCCACCGGCCCATCCCTGATCTCCGGTTACGACGGCACACCCACAGCCTTCGGAATCGGTCTGCGCGACCATCTGCGCGCCATCGGTTAGTGCACCAACTTCTCCTCCCAGTAAGGCGCTTACCACCCCAAAGGAATACGAGAGGACACCCGCACTCATGAGCCGTACCAGAACAGCGATCCTCGCCACCATGGCGCTGGTCGCAGGTGCCACCGGCGCCGCGGTGGCCGCCGCGCCCGCCGACGCCGGTATCGCGGCGATACCCTGCACCGTCGACTACAAGGTGCAGAACCAGTGGTCCACCGGCTTCACCGCCGCCGTGACCGTCACCAACAACAGCGCGGCCAAGTCGAGTTGGGCCGTGAAGTGGTCGTACGCCGGTAACCAGCAGGTCACCAGCGGCTGGAACGCGAAGTTCACCCAGAGCGGCACCGCCGTGAACGTCACCAACGAGACCTACAACGGCACGCTCGCCACCGGCGGTTCGGTGAGCTTCGGCTTCAACGGAAGCTACAGCGGCACCAACGCGATCCCGGCCACCTTCACTCTCGACGGCGTCACCTGCAACGTCGACGGCGGGACCGGCCCCACGGACCCCGGCCCCACGGACCCCGGCCCGGGTACGAGCACGAGGGTCGACAACCCGTACGCCGGCGCCAAGGTGTACGTGAACCCGGAGTGGTCGGCGAAGGCCGCCGCCGAGCCGGGCGGCAGCCGGATCTCCAACCAGCCCACCGGTGTCTGGCTGGACCGGATCGCCGCCATCAACGGCGTCAACGGCGGGATGGGCCTGCGCGCCCACCTCGACGCGGCCCTCCAGCAGAAGGGCACCGGCGAGATGGTCGTCCAGCTGGTCATCTACGACCTGCCCGGACGTGACTGTGCCGCCCTCGCCTCCAACGGCGAACTCGGCCCGACGGAGATCGACAAGTACAAGACCCAGTACATCGACCCGATCAAGGCGATCCTCGCGGACACCAAGTACGCGGGCCTGCGCATCGTCACGACCGTCGAGATCGACTCGCTGCCCAACCTGGTCACCAACACCGGCAGCCGGCCCACGGCCACGCCCGCGTGCGACGTGATGAAGGCCAACGGCAACTACGTCAAGGGTGTCGGCTACGCGCTCAACAAGCTCGGTGACGTGCCGAACGTGTACAACTACGTCGACGCCGGCCACCACGGCTGGATCGGCTGGGACGACAACTTCGGCGCCTCCGCCGACCTGTTCAAGCAAGCGGCCACCGCCGAGGGCGCGACGGTCAACGACGTGCACGGCTTCATCAGCAACACGGCGAACTACAGCGCCCTGAAGGAGAACAACTTCACCATCAACGACAACGTGGCCGGCAAGTCGGTCCGCGAGTCGAAGTGGGTGGACTGGAACCGGTACACCGACGAGCTCTCCTTCTCGCAGGCCTTCCGCAACCAGCTGGTCTCGATCGGCTTCCCGTCCACCATCGGCATGCTGATCGACACGTCGAGGAACGGCTGGGGCGGCACCGCACGGCCCGCCGGTCCGGGTGCGACGACCACCGTCGACACGTACGTCGACGGCGGACGCTACGACCGGCGCTTCCAGCTCGGCAACTGGTGCAACCAGTCCGGCGCCGGACTGGGCGAACGCCCGAAGGCGGCTCCGGCGGCCGGGATTGACGCGTACGTGTGGATGAAGCCTCCGGGCGAGTCCGACGGCTCCAGCTCGCTGATCCCGAACGACGAGGGCAAGGGCTTCGACCGGATGTGCGACCCGACGTACGGCGGTAACCCGCGGAACAACTTCAACATGTCGGGTGCGCTGCCGAACGCGCCGATCTCCGGGCGCTGGTTCTCGGCGCAGTTCCAGGAGCTCATGAAGAACGCCTACCCGGCGCTCTAAGCTCCGCTGGATCGGCGGTTGTTGTCTGGTGCGGGTTCGGTGGGGGCTTGTCGCGCAGTTCCCCGCGCCCCTTTCGGGGCGCGGGTGCGGTGCGCGACCGATCCCATCGGGCCCGCTCAGGCGGGTTTTCCCAGGCCCCGGCGGATCGCGAGTTCCGCCGGGGAGTAGTTGTTGTCCGGGCGCTCCAGCTCGTAGGGGAGCATCGGATGCAGAGGTGGCTGGGCCATGAAGCGGGGGCGGGTGCCGTGGTGGGGCTGGGCCGCGTGGACCAGGAACGGGTGGCAGAGGTACACGTCCCCGGGGCTGCCGGTGGCGAGGGCGAGCGGCCGGTGGGCGGAGTCCCTGACCAGTGCGGGGGCGATCTCCAGGCCCGAGACGCCCTCCTCGCCGTACGGCTCCAGCAGTGCCGGTACGTCCAGATGCGAGCCCACCCGGATCCGCGTCGGGGCGTCCGCCTCCCCGACCTCGCTGAACAGGAACAGCATCAGCAGACAGCGGTCCCGGGAGCGGAGGTTCGTGTACGGCCAGGTCGCGCCCTCGGGGGAGTAGCTGCCCTCGATGTGCCAGCCCGCGTCGTCCGGTTCCTCCGCGTGCGGGAAGCGCAGCGGAAAGCTGCCCAGCGAATAGCGTGACGCCCAGCGGCCCTCGCCCACCAGCGCGTCGAACGCCTCATGCAGCACAGGGGTGTTGACCGCGGCGGCGAACGGGCCCTGCGCCATGTCTGACACCCAGTGCACGGGCTTCGTCCAGGTGCCCGGGTCGTCCGGATCGCATCCCGTCTCCCGCCACAGCAACCGGGCGCAGTGCTCGGCGACCCGTGGCGGGAAGGCGCCTTCGATCTTCACGAACCCGTCTTCGAGGAAGCGCTCCACCAGCTCGTCGTCCAGCTTGTCGTCCATGACGGCATGGTGGACGAGCGGGGTGGGCGGGCGCATCCGGTTTTTGCCGGAGGCGGTCGAGGAGCGGATCCCGGTTTGCCGTATCGGCAACAGAACTGGCTCGGTCGGCGGAGGCGGAGCAGGCTGGTGTCAACGACAAACGGGAGGCCCGCACACCATGGCCCATCAGCACCAGCACGACCACGGCCAGGCGCCCACTCAGGCCCACGCCCACAAGCATTCCCACGATCACGGCGACATCGACTTCGCCACGGTGATCCCCCACCTGGAGGGGCAGGCCGAACTCTACGCACCGCTCTACGCCGAGGCCCTCGCCTGGCTGGCCGGCCGGCAGCCCGAACCGGGGCTGATCGTCGACGCGGGCAGTGGCCCCGGCATCATCTCGGGCTTCTTCGCCAAGGCGTTCCCCGAGGCACGCATCGTCGCGGCGGACACCTCCGCGGCGATCCTGGAGCGCGCCCGTGAGAACGCCGAACGCCTCGGCACCACCGACCGCTTCAGCACCCTGCAGGCCGAACTCCCGGGCGGACTGGGTGAGTTGGAGTATCCCGCCGACCTGGTGTGGTCGAGCAGGGCCGTGCACCACGTCGGAGACCAGCGCGCCGCTCTCGCCGCCCTCGCCGACGTACTCGCGCCGGGCGGCACGCTCGCCGTGATGGAGGGCGGGCTCGCGGAGCGCAACCTGCCGCGCGACCTCGGCTTCGGGCGCCCCGGCCTGGAGACGCGGCTCGACGCGATCGAGCAGTCCTGGTTCAACGAGATGCGCACCGGCCTGCCCGGCCACGTCCGCGAGACCGAGGACTGGCCGGCCCTGCTCACCGCCGCCGGCCTGCGCCCCTCCGGCACACGCTCCTTCCTCCTCGACCTCCCCGCCCCGCTCACGGACGAGGCCCGCGCCTATGTGATCGGTGTCTTCGACCGCCGCCGCTCGATGTTCGCGGACGAGCTCGACGCCGAGGACCGCGCCACCCTCGACCGCCTCCTCGACCCCGACGACAAGGCGGGTCTGCACCACCGCCCGGACGTGTTCGTCCTGGCCACGCACACGGTGTACACCGGCGGCAAACCGCAGGCGTAGCGGCGCCCGGCCCGGGCTTGACTTCGAGGGCACTTCAAGTGATGGACTCCCCGCTGTTCGCGTGAAGCGCGGTTCACCGCCGCGCACGGCACACACAGGGGGAGTCATCATGTCCGAGTCGAACAAGTCACCCGTCGCGCTCATCACCGGTGGGGGCAGCGGTATCGGCGCGGCTGTCGCGAGGCAGCTGCTCGACGCCGGCCACCGGGTCGCGGTCACCGGCCGGGGCGAGAAGCGGCTGCGCGGTTTCGCCGAGGAACTCGGCCGTCCCGAGGACCTGTTGACGATCACCGGGAACGCGGCCGAGTACGACGACGTCCGGGGCGCCGTCGAGGCCACGCTGCTGGAGTTCGGGCGGCTGGACACGGTCGTCGCCAACGCCGGGTTCGCCACCCACGACTCGGTCGCCGACGGCGACCCGGCGGGCTGGCCGGAGATGGTGCTGACCAACGTGCTCGGGCCCGCACTGCTCATCAGGGCGTCGATCGACGCCCTGAAGGAGACCCGGGGCCGGATCGTGCTGATCGGCAGCGTCGCCGGGTTCGTCCCCACGCCGGGCAACCTCTACGGCGCGACGAAGTGGGCGGTGACCGGTCTCGCCGAGAACACCCGCCGCCAGGTCACGGAGTTCGGCGTCGGCGTGACCCTGGTGGCCCCCGGCCGCGTCGAGACCCCCTTCTGGGACAGCTACGGCAGCCTGCCCCCGGGTCAGCTGCTCACCGCCGACCAGCTGGCCGACTCGATCGTCTGGGCGATCCGCCAGCCGGAGGGAGTCGACGTCAACACCGTGGTCGTACGGCCGATCGGGCAGCCCAACTGACTGCTGAACGACCGGAGTTGAGCAGCGGCGGCCCGGTACCGCTTGGGTGTACGCGGTACCGGGCCGCCGTTACTCTCGGCTTCGTTCGCCGAGCCGTTCCCGGCTCAGTTGTCGCGGATGAACTGCTTGGCCAGCTGATCCCCCAGGGAGACCGCCGCGCCGTGGTTCTCTATCGGTGACACCTGGGAGTTCTTGAACAGGATGTACGTCACCCCGGAGTCGGTGCCGCCGTTCTCCGGGTCGGGGTCGATGCCGAGGGCCTGTGCGGTGGCGTAGGACGCCTCGCCGATGATCTTCGTGGGGCCGGTGTCGCCGACGACCGCGTACTGGACCTTGTTGTTGTAGATCACGGCGACCACGCCACCGCCCTTGATGCCGGCGCCGGAGTAGTTCCAGATGCCGCTGGAGCTGGGCACGACGACGTACGGCAGTGAATCGGCCTTGAGGGGCTTGCCGTTGGACTGGTGGAACGCCGTGTCGTCCTGGTACCAGGGGTCGGTGTCCTCGTTGCACTTCGACGTGCGCTGGCCGTCGCAGTCGATGTCCATGTCGGCCTTCCAGAACACGGCGCCGTTCTTGCCGCACACGGGAATCGAGGCCGAGGTCTCGTCGTCGGTCCGGTACTTGCCGCTGGAGATCTGGGAGCAGGACGTCACCTTGGCGAGCAGGGCGGACGCGCTGACCGAGCCCTCCCTGGTGGACGGGGGACGGGCCGTGCCGGAGGCGTACGAGGGGAGCGTGGCGGAGGCGAGCAGGGCCGCGCTGGCGACCGCGCCGAGGGTCAGTGTTCGAGAGCGCACTGTGGGGGGACCCTTCTGTTAGGAAAGTTTCCTTACCGGGTGCGATACAAGGTGGACCTTCCGGTGTGCCGCCGTCAACCCTGTCGAATTCGTCGCCGAATGCCCCGGTTGCCCTTGTTCTCACGGGAGTTGGACGCGGGAGACATGCGAAACGCCCCGGACCGCGACCGTGGTCGGCGCGGGCCGGGGCGTCGTCGTGGGTGTCGTCAGCCGGACTCGAACGTGGCCGGGTCCGGACCCAGTCGCCGGTCCTCGTTGAGGGCGCTGATCGCCGCGAGATCCTCGGTGTCCAGGCTGAAGTCGAAGACCTCGATGTTCTCCTTGATCCGCGACGGCGTCACGGACTTGGGGATCACCACGTTGCCCAGCTGCAGATGCCAGCGCAGCACGATCTGGGCCGGCGTACGGCCGTGCTTCTGGGCGATGGCCACGATGGCCGGGACCTCCAGCAGGCCCTTGCCCTGGCCGAGCGGTGACCAGGCCTCCGTGGCGATGCCCTGCTCCGCGTGGTACTCGCGGGCCGCGTGCTGCTGGAGATGCGGGTGCAGCTCGATCTGGTTGACGGCCGGGACGACCGACGTCTCGGCGAGGAGCCGGTCGAGGTGCTCCGGAAGGAAGTTGGAGACCCCGATGGACCGGGCGCGGCCGTCCGCGGCGAGCTTCTCGAGCGCCTTGTACGTGTCGACGAACCTGCCCTTGGCCGGCTGCGGCCAGTGGATCAGGTACAGGTCGACGTACTCCAGGCCGAGCTTCTCCAGGGAGGTGTCGAAGGCGCGGAGTGCGGACTCGTACCCCTGGTCGCCGTTCCAGAGCTTGGTGGTGACGAAGAGGTCCTCGCGGGGAAGGCCGGACGCGGCGATGGCCTTGCCGGTGCCCTCTTCGTTGCCGTAGATCGCCGCTGTGTCGATGCTGCGGTACCCGGTCTCCAGCGCGGTGGTGACCGCCTGCTCGGCCTCGTCGTCCGGCACCTGCCAGACGCCGTAGCCCAGTTGTGGCATCTCGACGCCGTTGTTCAGAATGATCGGGGGGACCTTGCTGCTCACGAGCTCTCGATCCTTCAGTCGTCGGGTGGGACTCCCATCGTACGAGCACGGGCCGAACCGACTATGGCCAAAAATACCTCCGATGTCTTAGGTCCGGACCATTGACCCGGGGCCTGTCGCCCCGGGACGCTGTGTCGCGCCGTCACAAGCCCTCAGGTCGAACGAACAGTCAACTGTGAGGTGATGAGTGTCATGAGCCCGTCCAGAAGGGCACTGCTGGGTGCGGCCCTCGGCGGGGCCGCCGGAGCGGCCGTCGGTCTGCCGGCCGCCACCACCGCCAACGCCGCCTCCTGGCAGCAGAAATGGGCACCGTCGGCGAGCGCCGACGGCCTCGGCGCCTTCGAGACGATCGAGGACGACCGCGCCGACTCCCACACCGCCGCACACCCGCACATCTACGCCACCGGCGACAACTGGCGCTTCAACATGCACACCGTCGACCGGGACACCTCCACCGACCGCCAACGCCACGAGGTCACGGGACTGCGGAACGGCAGCGGCGGCAACTACCTCAAGTGGACCGAGGGCCAGACCTGGCGGGTCACCTACTCGATGTACATCCCGAGCTCGCTCAAGGCGACCACCACCTTCACCCACATCATGCAGATGAAGCAGCCGGGCAGCGGTACCTCGCCGCTCGTCGTGCAGTCGCTGCGCCGGGTGAACGGCGTCCAGACCATCGAACTCAAGCTGGCCATCGACAACATCCTGGTCGGCCGCACCGACCTGGCACCGCTGCACGACAGATGGACCGACGTCGACTTCCAGATCAAGGTCGGCAACGGCTCGGCGGGCACGGTCCGTTGGATCCTCAAGTCCGGTGGCGCGACCGTGATCGACGCCTCGAAGACCGGCGTCGACACCTTCCTGGCCGACCGTGTGCGCCCGAAGTGGGGCATCTACCGCTCTCTCGGCGACACCTCCGGGTCGCTGCAGGACACCTACCTCCTGCTCACCAACCTCCGCGGCTACCAGCTCGTCTGACGGCCACCGGTGAGGGTCAGGCCCGGTACAGGGCCTCGACCTCCTTCGCGTACGCGTCCTCGATCGCCCTGCGCTTCAGCTTCAGGGACGGGGTCAGCAGACCGTGCTCCTCGGTGAACGGCTGGGCCAGGATGCGGAACGTACGGATCGACTCGGCCTTGGAGACCAGGGTGTTCGCGGCGACCACCGCACGCCGTACCTCTTTCTCCAGGTCCGGGTCGCGCACCAGTTCGGTCGGGGTCAGCTGCGGTTTGCCGCGCATCGTCAGCCAGTGCTCGACCGCCTCGTGGTCCAGGGTGACCAGGGCCGCGATGTACGGACGGTCGTTGCCGACCAGGATGCACTGCGCGACCAGGGGATGGTCCCGGACGCGTTCCTCGAGGCCGCCCGGGGAGACGCTCTTGCCGCCCGAGGTCACCAGGATCTCCTTCTTGCGGCCGGTGATCGTGAGGAAGCCGTCCTCGTCGAGGGAGCCCAGGTCGCCGGTGGCGAGCCAGCCGTCGTGCAGGGTCGCGTCCGTCGCCTTCTGGTTGTTCAGATAACCCTGGAAGACGTTGTCGCCGCGCAGCCAGATCTCGCCGTCGTCCGCGATGTGCACGGTCATGCCCGGGATGGCCTGGCCGACCGTGCCGTAACGGGTGCGCTCGGGCGGGTTCGCGGTGGCCGCCGCCGTCGTCTCCGTCAGCCCGTAGCCCTCGTATATATGGACGCCCGCGCCCGCGAAGAACAGACCGAGCCGCCGGTCCATCCCCGAACCGCCCGTCATGGCGTGCCGTACCCGCCCGCCCATCGCGGCCCGGATCTTGGAGTAGACGAGCTTCTCGAACAACTGGTGCTGCATCCGCAGGCCGGCCGACGGGCCGGGGCCGACGTCCCAGGCCTTCTCCTCCATGGCCTCCGCGTAGCGCACCGCACACTCGACGGCCTTCTCGAAGGGACCGGCCTTGCCCTCCCGCTCGGCCTTGCGGCGGGCCGCGTTGAAGACCTTCTCGAAGATGTACGGCACCCCGAGGAAGAACGTCGGCCGGAACGCGGCCAGGTCGGGCAGCAGCGCCGCCGCGTTCAACTGCGGCTGATGGCCGAAACGCACCCCGCCGCGGATCGCGGCCACCTGCACCATCCGGCCGAAGACATGCGCGAGCGGGAGAAAGAGGAGGGTGGCCGCCTCGTCGCCCTTCTTGGAGTGGAACACCGGTTCCCAGCGCCCGATCATCGTGTCCGCCTCGAACATGAAGTTGGCGTGGGAGATGACACAGCCCTTGGGGCGGCCCGTGGTCCCGGAGGTGTAGATGATCGTCGCCGTCGACTCGGGGGTGACGGCGAGCCGGTGCCGGTGCACCGTGTCGTCGTCGAGGTGGGCGCCGGCCTCGTACAGCTCCTGCACCGCGCCCACGTCGAGCTGCCACAGCTGACGCAGCCGGGGCAGCCGGTCGATGACCGTGGCGATGGTCATGGCGTGGTCCTCGTGCTCCACCATCGCCGCCGTCACCTCGGCGTCGTACAGCATCCAGAAGACCTGCTCGGCCGAGGACGTCGGATAGACCGGCACCACCTGGGCGCCGATGCTCCACAGCGCGTAGTCGAAGAGCGTCCACTCGTAGCGCGTACGGGACATGATCGCGACCCGGTCCCCGAACCGGATGCCCTGCGCGAGCAGGCCCTTGGCGAGGGCGAGGACCTCGTCGCGGAACTCGCCCGCGGTCACGTCCCGCCACTGGCCGGTCTCGTCCTTGCGGCCGAGCGCGACACGGTTCGGGTCTTCCTGGGCATGTTCGAACACCACGTCGGCCAGTCCGCCCACGGGCGGCGCCAACGCCAACGGAGGGTTGGTGAATTCGCGCAAACCCGCTCCCAGTGACGCTTTGCACAGCGCCGTGAAAGCTACCCCACGGCCAGGCCGGGCGGGAGGGGGTACCAAGCCGAGTACTGTTCGGTTTCGACGTCGTGCCGGGGGCGTCCCGGGGCGGAAAATGCGTCTGTATGGGTAGGGGTCGGACAGAATTTCTTGCGCCGAAGCGGGCCGCGCTTCGCCAATCTCCACCGAATCCGACCGACCCGCTCACCGCCCGCGCCAGGCCTCTTGGGGCTTTCTTTAAGGTTGACCGGCCCCTGAGGTCAGCTACTCACCGTGACATCGTCAGCGGCGGTGCAGCCGGTCCCCGCTCGTCAGGATCGCCGCCGCCAGCGCGTCCGCCGCGCTCTGGGCCGACGTACGACGGCGGCCGTGCACCAGGACGAAGTCGACCTGACCCAGCTCCGGCAGCCCGGCCCGGTCGGGTACGCGGACCAGACCGGGCGGGATCATCCCGCGCGAGTGGGCCATCACACCGAGGCCCGCGCGGGCCGCCGCGATCAGTCCGTTGAGGCTGCCGCTGGTGCAGGCGACGCGCCAGGCCCGGCCCTGTCGTTCCAGGGCCTCCATGGCGAGGGCGCGGGTGATGCCCGGCGGCGGGTAGACGATCAGCGGCACCGGGCGGTCGGGGTCCAGGCGGAGCCGTTCCGTACCGATCCATACCAGCTCGTCGTGCCAGACCGGCTCGCCGCGCGGGTCCTCGGGGCGCCGCTTGGCCAGGACGAGGTCCAGTTTCCCGGCGGTCAGCTGCTCGTGCAGGGTGCCCGACAGCTCGACCGTCAGCTCGAGATCGACCTCGGGGTGGTCGTACCGGAAGGCCTCCAGGATCTCCGGCAGCCGGGTCAGTACGAAGTCCTCCGAGGCGCCGAACCGCAGTCGGCCGCGCAGCCGGGTGCCCGTGAAGAACGCCGTCGCCTGTTCGTGCACCTCCAGGATCCGGCGGGCGAAACCGAGCATCACCTCGCCGTCCTCGGTCAGCTCCACGGAGTGGGTGTCCCGGGAGAACAACTGCCGTCCGGCCGCGTCCTCCAGCCGCCGCACATGCTGGCTGACCGTCGACTGACGCAGCCCGAGCCGCCGGGCGGCTTGCGTGAAGCTGAGCGTCTGGGCGACGGTCAGGAAGGTGCGCAGCTGAGAGGGGTCGTACATTCCTCCACGGTACCGGGTCATCACGCAACGCGATGACAGTCAGAGCGGTGTACAGGATTCCCGATCACGAACCGGAAGAGGACGATGGAAAGGGCACGCCCGTCCCTGTATTTGACCTCCCTGTATGGAGCACCGTGAAACGCCTGAAGTGGCCGAGCTGGATGCCGATCGACCCCTACATCCTGCTGTTGCTCGGGACGGTGGGCCTCGCCGCGCTCCTCCCCGCGCGCGGGACGGGCGCCGACGTCGCCTCGGGGGCCTCCACGGCCGCCATCGCCTTCCTCTTCTTCCTCTACGGCGCCCGCCTCTCCACCCGCGAGGCGCTGGCGGGACTGAAGCACTGGCGGCTGCACGCCACGGTCCTCGCCTGTACGTTCGTCGTCTTCCCGCTGCTCGGCCTGGCCGCCCGCGGACTCGAACCGGTGTTCCTGACCCACGACCTCTACATCGGGCTGCTCTTCCTCACCCTCGTCCCGTCCACGATCCAGTCGTCGATAGCCTTCACCTCAATGGCCCGGGGCAACGTGCCCGCCGCGATCTGCGCGGGCTCCTTCTCCTCCCTCGTCGGCATCGTCGTCACCCCGCTGCTCGCGGCCACCCTGCTCGGCAGCACCGGTGGCGGCTTCTCGCTCGACTCACTCCTGGAGATCGTGCTCCAACTGCTGGTCCCGTTCCTCGCCGGGCAGTTCCTGAGGCGCTGGATCGGCACGTTCGTCACCCGGCACAAGAAGGTGCTCGGGCTGGTCGACCGGGGCTCGATCCTCCTCGTCGTCTACACCGCGTTCAGCGAGGGCATGGTCGAGGGCATCTGGCACCAGGTGAGCCCGGCCCGGCTCGCCGGACTCCTGGTCGTCGAGGCGGTGCTGCTCGCGGTGATGCTGGCGCTCACCTGGTACGGCGGCAAGGCGCTGGGCTTCGACCGCGAGGACCGGATCACGATCCAGTTCGCCGGCTCGAAGAAGTCCCTGGCGGCCGGCCTGCCCATGGCAAGCGTCCTGTTCGGCACCCAGGCCTCGCTGGCGGTACTGCCGCTGATGCTCTTCCACCAGATGCAGCTGATGGTGTGCGCGGTCATAGCCAAACGCCGCGCCCACGACCCGACACCCGAGCCCGGGACCACCGTGCAGAACCCGCCCCCCATCCCGGCCGCCACAACACCACACCCCAACTGAGCCCCAGCCCGACCGACCCGGGCGCGGGGCCTTGTGGGACTGGCACGCGTTCCCCGACCTCAGGGACGCCGGGGCTGCTGTGATCGGGCTGGCGTTCCCCGACTTCAGGGGCGCGGGGAACTGCGCGACCGGCCCCAACCGGCCCGCGGTGACGCACACACCCGCGGGCCGCGGGGGGCAGGCGCTGTGGGACCGGCTCGCGCTTCCCGACCCCTAGGGGCGCGGGGAACTGCGCGACCAGCCCCCACCTGCCCGCACCGATACACACACCTAGCTCGACGTCACCTCATCCATCGGCAACCACAACACCGTGCCCCCCGTAACCGCCCCCCCACTCGCCGACACAGACGCCGCCGACAACTCGCCCGTACTCAACGCCCGATCCCACACCCGCACCTCATCAATCGCCCCACTGAAGTGCTGCAAACTGTCCACCCGTTGCCCCACATGCACCCCGAACCCCGAGTTACGACTGACCGTCCCGGCCACGTCCGCCACACTCACCGCCGTACCGTCGACGAAGAGGGTGAACTGCCCACCACCACGCCGCAGAGCGACAAAGTGCCACTGGCCGTCGTTGTACGTGCCCACCGAGGTCGCCGACGCCGTCCTGACCGCCGACGCCCCGTCCCGGACGGTCATCAGCCCCCGTACGCGCCCGCTCGCGGGCTCGGCCCGCAGCCAGACCTGCGGCTGGGTGGAGCCGACCCCTCCCATCCACAGCAGCGGCCGGTCACCCGTCGTCGCCGTGGAACGGAACCAGAGCGCCACCGTGAAGTCCTTCGTGCCGAGCGGCAGCCGGTCGCTGTACGGCAGGCGTACGGCATCGTTCACACCGTCGAACTCCAGCGCGCCACCGCCGAACACACCACCCGTCCGCGTGGCGCCGCCGAGCACGGCGGCCGGGCGGGCCTGCGGGGCCAGGTCGGGCGTGGTCGGGTCCGGGCCGCGCGCCGGCGTCAGCCAGTCCTCCGTGAAGCGGGCGAAGCGGATCTCGTCGCGCGCCTCGACGGTTCCGCCCTCGTACATCAGACCCACCGTCGCGCTGTCGATCTTCACCAGGTCGGAGTAGCCCGACCAGTCCCGGGTGACGACCGTGCCCCGGTCCACGCTGTCCCAGGTGCGCCCGCCGTCGTACGAGGAGCGGATCATCATCGTCCGGCGCCGGTCGGGATCGGCCGGACAGGCCAGCAGGATCCGGGCGCCGAAGCCGACGGTGGAGCACTGGACCTGCGGTGCGTAGAGGTCGGGGAGGGCACGGAACGGAGTGAGGAAGCTGGCGCCGCCGTCCGCACTGAAGGCCTGGGTACGGTGGCCGAGATCGGTCCCGTCCTGTTCCCGCCCGCTGACCAGGATCACCCCGTCCGAGCGCTCGGTGAGCGTCACCTCTGACGGTTTCTGCCGGAAGGTGCCGTCCGCCGCGATGGGCCAGCTGTCGGTGGCGCCGACCTTCCAGTGGTCGCCGCCGTCGTCGCTGAAGATCAGCGCGGCGTGGTTGGCGCTGATCCGGTCGCCCGCCCATGTCTCGGTGTTGACCCCGAACACGAGCCGGCCCGCGTGCTCGCCCCGGGTGAGCTGGATGCCGTGGACGGGGCCCGTCGCGTACCAGGAGTTCCACTCGGGCGGCATGATCTCGGCGCTGAGGTCGCGCGGATCGGACCAGGTCAGTCCGTCGTCGTCGCTGTACTGCAGATGGGGGCTGCGGTCGCAGGGGACCGGGCAGTTGCCGCCGCCCCGGCCCGTGTTCCAGCTCTCCGCGAGGATGATGCGGCCGGTCTCCCGGTCCACGATCGGCGTCGGGTTGCCGTGCGTGTCGACCCCGCCGTCGTCGACGACCTTGAGCGGGCCCCAGGTCCGCCCGTCGTCGGTCGACCGCTTGAGGACGATGTCGATGTCACCGGCGTCCCCGCAGTTGTCCTTGCGTCCCTCGGCGAAGGCCAGCAGCGTGCCCTTCAGGGTCCTGACGATCGCGGGGATCCGGTAGCAGGAGTACCCGGGGTCCTGGGAAGCCCGGAAGAGCACCTGCTGTTCGAACGTGGCCGTCGGGGTGGTCGGTTCGGCGTCCGCCGGGCTCGGCAGGGCGAGCAGCAGAGCGGCCGTGGTGAACACGGCCATGAGGGTGAATCTAAGGCGTGCGCGAAGACTTGACGGCATGTACGGCCTGCCCTTCAACGTCTGGACTTCATGCGTCTGGACTTCAGAGTTCGTTGACTTCAGAGGTCTGGACATCTGAACAACCGGGCATCCGGAAATCCGGACATCCCACGTCCAACGTGCGCGCAGAAGACGGTAGTTGGATGCTCAGCCGCCCCACAAGAACCGTGTGTCGCGGGTTCAGGACAACCTTGCTATTCGGCCGTACGCGATCACACCACTCCTCCGTAGAGCCGCCAGAACCGTTGGGCATCCCAACGATAAACGTATAACCGTTGGGAGGTCCAATGATTATTGGCTAGTATTTCTTTATGTCTGTCGAACTTCGTTCCATACGCGTCCTCCCCAGCTGGATCCTGGGGAGGGCCGCCGACCGCGGGCGGGCGCTGGTCGCCGCCGCGCTGGCCGGCGAAGGGCTGAAGATGTGGCATCACGTGGTGCTCTCCGCCGTCGCGGAGCTGGGCCCGGTCGCGCAGGCCGAACTGGTGCGCGGGGTGGGGCTCGACGCCAAGGACATGGTCGGCGTCCTCAACGACCTCCAGGCCGCCGGACTGGTCGTACGCGCACCCGATCCGCACGACCGCCGCAAGAACGCGGTGACGCTCACGGCACAGGGCCGGCGACTGCTGGCCCGCTGCGAGCGGGCGGCGCGCAAGGCCAACGAGGAGCTGCTGGCGCCGCTCACGGTCGTCGAACGCGAGCTGTTGACGGGCCTGCTCACCCGGGTCGCGAACGCCGGGTGACGTACCGGTAGAGGCGGGGCCCCAGCGGCGCAGGGGGCGCTCCCCGCCGTTCGGGGCCCCGCCGCCGTGTCGCGGGGAAGCCGGTCAGCCCTGGGAGGCCGTGGCCCGCAGGGCGATACGGTCCTCGCCCGCGTACACGTTCATGTTGGCGCCCCGCAGGAACCCCACCAGGGTCAGCCCCGACTCGGCCGCCAGGTCGACGGCGAGCGAAGAGGGCGCCGAGACGGCCGCCAGTACGGGGATCCCGGCCATGACGGCCTTCTGCGCCAGCTCGAAGGAGGCCCGGCCCGAGACGAGAAGGATCGTGCGGGACAGCGGCAGGTCGCCGTTCTGCAGCGCCCGGCCGACCAGTTTGTCGACCGCGTTGTGCCGGCCCACGTCCTCGCGGATGTCGAGCAGTTCGCCCTCCTCCGTGAACAGGGCCGCCGCGTGCAGGCCCCCGGTCCGGTCGAACACCCGTTGGGACGCCCGGAGCCGGTCGGGGAGGCTCGCGAGCAGTTCGGGCGCGAGCCGGACCGGGGGAGCGCCGGCGCCGTCGTCGATGGCCCAGCGCGCCGTCGTACGGACGGCGTCCAGGCTCGCCTTGCCGCACAGGCCGCATGACGACGTCGTGTAGACGTTCCGTTCCAGCGTGATGTCGGGCAGCACCACGTCCGGGGCCGTGCTCACGTCCACCACGTTGTACGTGTTGGAGCCGTCCGCCGTGGCGCCCGCGCAGTACACGATGTTCTGGAGTTCGCGTCGCTCGGCCAGCACGCCCTCGCTCACCAGGAAGCCGACGGCGAGCGCGAAGTCGTCGCCCGGGGTGCGCATGGTGATGGCGATCGGCTTGCCGTTCAGCCGGATCTCCATGGGTTCCTCGGCGACGAGCGTGTCCGGCCGGGCGGACACCGCCCCCTCCCGGATGCGGATCACCTTGCGTCGTTCCGTGACTCGTCCCATGTTCTGATCAGCCCCGGTTCTGTACGTGCCTGGTTGGTGACCTTCGCGATCCATTGTCCTGCACGGGCGAGGTGACGCCGCGGCCACCGGACTCGGTCGACGCCGGAGAATGGCTGGACGAATATTGTCTACAGTATGGTGGTCGCGGCGGCAAGAGATGCGGCAAGAGATGCGGCAGCACAGGTGGCAGGACATGCGGCACGGCGCGAGCGCCGGGACGAGTGGCCGGAAACGCCAACACCCGCTTCTCGGGCGACCGTTCATCGGGTCCGAACGACCGTTCGGCGCTCCCCGGATACCGTTCACCGCATACGGTCGCCGACTTCGCCGGGCCGCCTTCCCAACCATGCGGCCGGTTTCTATCGTCCGCTCATGAGTCCCCCCATAGCACCGCCCGGCTGGAGCCGCTGGCTCGTTCCTCCGGCCGCCCTCTCGGTCCATCTCTCCATCGGTCAGGCCTACGCCTGGAGCGTCTTCAAGCCGCCCCTGGAATCGGCCCTCGGCCTCAGCGGCACGCAGAGCGCGCTGCCCTTCCAGCTCGGCATCGTCATGCTCGGCCTGTCCGCCGCGTTCGGCGGCACCCTCGTCGAGCGCAACGGGCCGCGCTGGGCCATGACCGTCGCCCTGGTCTGCTTCTCCTCCGGTTTCCTGATCGCCTCGCTCGGCGCGGCGACCGAGCAGTACTGGCTGATCGTCTTCGGCTACGGCTTCGTCGGCGGCATCGGCCTCGGCATCGGCTACATCTCGCCCGTCTCCACGCTCATCAAGTGGTTCCCGGACCGGCCCGGCATGGCCACCGGCATCGCGATCATGGGCTTCGGCGGCGGCGCGCTGATCGCCTCGCCCTGGTCGGCGCAGATGCTGGAGTCGTTCGGTTCCGACAGCTCCGGGATCGCGCTCGCCTTCCTCGTGCACGGACTGTCGTACGCCGTGTTCATGTCGCTCGGCGTGCTCCTGGTGCGGGTGCCGCGCGCCGACCGGCCCGCCGGGACCGGGGCGAGCGGGCCGAGCGCCCTCGCGGGCGTCCAGGTCTCCGCGCGCAGTGCCGTGCGGACCCCGCAGTTCTGGTGCCTGTGGGTCATCCTCTGCATGAACGTCACGGCGGGCATCGGCATCCTGGAGAAGGCCGCGCCGATGATCAAGGACTTCTTCGCGGACAGCTCCACGCCGGTCTCGGTGTCGGCGGCGGCCGGCTTCGTCGCGCTGCTGTCGGCGGCCAACATGGCGGGCCGTATCGGCTGGTCGTCCACCTCCGACCTCATCGGACGCAAGAACATCTACCGCGTCTACCTGGGCGTGGGCGCGCTGATGTACGCGTCGATCGCCTGGTTCGGGGACTCCTCCAAGCCGCTGTTCATCCTGTGCGCGCTGGTGATCCTCTCCTTCTACGGCGGCGGTTTCGCCACCATCCCCGCCTACTTGAAGGACCTCTTCGGGACCTACCAGGTCGGCGCGATCCACGGCCGGCTGCTCACCGCCTGGTCCACGGCCGGGGTCCTCGGCCCGCTGATCGTCAACTGGATCGCCGACCGGCAGGAGGAGGCCGGCAAGCACGGCTCGGCGCTCTACGGGCTGTCGTTCTACATCATGATCGGACTGCTGGCGGTCGGTTTCGTCGCCAACGAACTCGTCCGCCCCGTCCACCCCCGCCACCACATCCCAGCGCCCACGTCCGCGCCGAAGGAGGCCGACGATGTCCAGCGAGAGCAGTCCGTCTGAGAACACGGGCCCGCCCGACCGCCGTCCCCTGATCGCGTTCGCCTGGCTGTGGGTGGGTGTGCCGCTCTGCTACGGACTCTACGAGCTGGTGCAGAAGGCGACACAGCTGTTCACAGGGTAGGCGTTCGGTCACCGGGACGGCTGATGGAAGCCGACAAGCCGGCCGCGTTAATCCTGTGGCATCGCGTGCCGTCGTACTGGTGAGTCACTGATCAGACTGGTGGATCCCGCTACCGAAAAGCAGTAAGGGGGCCCACCCATGAACGGCTCGCGTATCACCGCCGTCGGTCACTACCAGCCCGCCAAGGTACTCACCAACGAGGATCTGGCGGGCCTGGTGGACACCAGCGACGAGTGGATCAGAAGCCGGGTGGGCATCCGTACACGCCACATCGCCGGGCCCGACGAGCCCGTGGACGAGCTCGCCGCGCACGCCGCCGCCAAGGCGCTCGCGGCGGCGGGGCTGGCCGCGACCGACATCGACCTCGTCCTCGTCGCCACCTCCACCGCCGTCGACCGCTCCCCGAACATGGCCGCCCGGGTCGCCAACCGGCTCGGCATCCCCTCGGCGGCCACGATGGACCTCAACGTCGTGTGCGCCGGCTTCACCCACGCCCTGGCCACGGCCGACCACGCGGTACGGGCCGGCGGATCCACCCGGGCCCTGGTCATCGGCGCCGACAAGATGTCCGCGGTGGCGGACTGGACCGACCGCACGACCTGCGTACTCGTCGGGGACGGGGCGGGCGCGGCGGTCGTCGAGGCCACCGAGGCACCGGACCCCGCCGAGCCGGGGCTCGCCGGTATCGGGCCCGTGCTGTGGGGCTCGGTGCCCGAGATGGGCAACGCGGTCCGCATCGAGGGCACACCCTCACGGTTCGCACAGGAGGGCCAGAGCGTCTACCGCTGGGCCACCACCCAGCTGCCGCGGTTCGCCCGCCAGGCCTGCGAGCGCGCCGGACTCACCCCCGAGGACCTCGCCGCCGTGGTCCTGCACCAGGCCAACCTGCGCATCATCGAACCGCTGGCCGAGAAGATCGGCGCGGTGAACGCCGTCGTGGCACGCGATGTCATCGAGTCCGGCAACACCTCGGCCGCCAGCATCCCGCTCGCCTTCTCGAAACTGGTCGAGCGCGCGGAGATCTCCACCGGCGACCCGGTCCTGCTGTTCGGCTTCGGTGGCAACCTCTCGTACGCGGGACAGGTCGTCCGCTGCCCCTGAGCACACGGTTTGGTTGATCCGCGACCCACTGAAGGCGCCCTCGTGGCGCCTTCTCCTTTGTCCTGTCAGTGGAAAAAGTCAGCGGCAATCTGTGCGTGACTTCTTCCCAGCCCCGGCAGCGACTGCTACGTTCCACTCGAAAGCCCGGCGAAGTGGCCGGAAAACGCGGCCGGTTGGTGCCTGACTAGGCGGGGAGGGGCTTGTGAGACGTATGACCGCGCGACCCGCGAACGCCCATCAGGCCCGGCTGCTACGGCTGTTGCGTGACGGTGGGCCCAACTCCCGGGCCCAGCTCGGGGATCAGGTCGACCTTTCACGGTCCAAGCTGGCCGTGGAGGTGGACCGGCTCCTGGAGACGGGCCTGATCGTGGCCGACGGACTCGCCGCCTCGCGCGGCGGGCGCCGCTCCCACAACATCCGGCTCGCCCCCGCCCTGCGCTTCCTCGGCGTCGACATCGGCGCGACCTCGATCGACGTCGCGGTCACCAACGCCGAACTGGAAGTGCTGGGACACCTCAACCAGCCCATGGACGTACGCGAGGGCCCGGTCGCGGTCTTCGAGCAAGTCCTGTCCATGGCCGCCAAGTTGAAGGCCACCGGGCTCGCGGAGGGGTTCGACGGTGCCGGCATCGGCGTCCCGGGCCCGGTCCGCTTCCCCGAGGGCGTACCGGTCGCCCCGCCGATCATGCCCGGCTGGGACGGCTTCCCCGTACGGGAGGCGCTCAGCCAGGAACTGGGCTGCCCGGTGATGGTCGACAACGACGTGAACCTGATGGCGATGGGGGAGCAGCACGCGGGCGTCGCCCGTTCCGTGGGCGACTTCCTCTGCGTCAAGATCGGCACCGGTATCGGCTGCGGCATCGTCGTCGGCGGTGAGGTACACCGCGGCGTGACGGGCAGCGCCGGCGACATCGGGCACATCCAGGCGGTGCCCGACGGCCGCCCGTGCGCCTGCGGCAACCGCGGTTGCCTGGAGGCCCACTTCAGTGGCGCCGCGCTCGCCCGGGACGCCAAAGAGGCGGCCCAGCAAGGACTTTCGGCGGAACTCGCGGCCCGGCTGGAGGCGAGCGGCGCCCTGAGCGCCGTCGACGTCGCCGCCGCCGCTGCCGCCGGGGACGCCACCTCCCTCGACCTGATCCGCGAGGGCGGCAACCGCACCGGCCAGGTCATCGCCGGTCTCGTCAGCTTCTTCAACCCCGGCCTGGTGGTGATCGGCGGCGGGGTGACCGGCCTCGGCCACACCCTCCTCGCCGCGATCCGGACCCAGGTCTACCGCCAGTCGCTGCCGCTGGCGACCGGCAACCTGCCCATCGTGCTCGGGGAGTTGGGCCCAACCGCCGGAGTCATCGGCGCGGCCCGGCTCATCAGCGACCACCTGTTCTCACCCGCGTAGACCCCCTCGTACCCACGGCTCATTCGGCTGTGCGGTCACGCCTCACCAGTACAGCGCACTGCTCTGCCCTGCGCACCGCGCCTGCCGCGGCCGCCTGCCCGCCAGGCGGTCTGTTCCGGCACGCGATCTGCCCTGCAACCGGCCCGCACGCCCGCCAAGGGGAACAGTCATGGCACCAGAACCACCGCTGCTCAGCATGTCCGGCATCACCAAGTCGTTCCCCGGCGTCCGGGCCCTCGACGGCGTCGACCTCGACGTCCAGGCCGGAGAAGTGCACTGCCTGCTCGGCCAGAACGGGGCCGGCAAGTCCACGCTCATCAAGGTCCTGGCCGGCGCCCACCAGCCCGACGACGGCCGCCTCACCTGGCGCGGCGAACCGGTCACCCTGCGCTCGCCCATCGCCGCCATGCGCCTCGGCATCGCCACCATCTACCAGGAACTCGACCTGGTGGAACACCTGTCGGTGGCCGAGAACGTCCACCTCGGCCATGAACCCACGACCGCCGGCTTCGTCGTACGGGGAAAGGCGGCCAAAGCGTCAACTGCCGCTCTCCTCAAGCGACTTGGACATCCCGAGGTCGATCCCGGGTGTCTGGTCGGCGAGTTGTCGGCGGCGCAGCAGCAGATCGTGTCGATGGCACGGGCGCTGTCCCACGACGTACGGCTGATCGTCATGGACGAACCCTCCGCCGCGCTCGACCCGGAGGAGGTCGACAACCTCTTCCGGATCGTCGGCGACCTGACGGCCGACGGGGTGGCCGTCGTCTACATCTCGCACCGGCTGGAGGAGATCCGCCGCATCGGCGACCGCGTGACCGTGCTCAAGGACGGCCGGGCGGTCGCGGGCGGACTCCCCGCGAAGTCCACACCGACCCGCGAGGTGGTCGCCCTGATGACGGGCCGCAACGTCGAGTACGTCTTCCCGGACCGCCCGGTGACAGCGGGAGACCCGGCGGCCGCGCCGGTACTCGAGGTCCGAGGGCTCGCCAGGGAAGGCGAGTTCGCGCCCGTCGACCTCACCGTACGACCCGGCGAGATCGTCGGCCTCGCGGGCCTGGTCGGCTCCGGCCGCTCCGAGATCCTGGAGACGATCTACGGCGCCCGCAAACCGACAGCAGGCCAAGTCCTCGTCGGCGGACAGGTGTTGAAGCCGGGCAGCGTACGAGCCGCCGTGCGCGCCGGACTCGGGCTCGCCCCCGAGGAACGCAAGGCACAGGCCCTGCTGATGCTGGAGTCCGTCACCCGCAATGTGTCGGTCTCCTCCATGTCCCGCTTCGCCCGCGTCGGCTGGATCGACCGCGGCGCCGAACTCGGCGCCGCCCGCACCGCCACCCGCGAGCTGTCGTTGCGGCCCGACAACCCCTCCGTACCCGTCCGCACCCTCTCCGGCGGCAACCAGCAGAAGGCGGTCCTCGCCCGCTGGCTGCTGCGCGGCTGCCGGGTCCTGCTGCTCGACGAACCGACCCGGGGCGTCGACGTCGGCGCCCGCGCCGAGCTGTACGCGGTCATCCGCCGCCTCGCCGACGAGGGCCTGGCAGTCCTGCTGGTCTCCAGCGAAGTACCCGAGGTGCTCGGCCTCGCCGACCGCGTCCTGGTCCTGCGCGAGGGCCAGGTCGTCCACACGGCACCCGCCCGCGAACTCGACGAACACCGCGTGCTCGACCTCGTCATGGAAGGAGCCCCAGTGGCCAGCACAAGCTCGACGGCCGGCAGTTCCGCAACCGGCGGTTCTGCGGCCGGTGAAAGGGGCCCCGCATCATGACGCAGCCCGTGTCCCCACCGCGCGCCGGCACCGACAAGGCCCCGACCGCCGGTCAACCCCCGGCCTGGCGGGTCACGATGGCCCGCGCCGACATCCGTACCTTCTCCCTCCTCGGTGTCCTCGCCGCACTGATCGTCGTCGGCGGCATCACCAAGCCCGACCAGTTCCTCGACACCCGCAACCTCCAACTCGTCCTCACCCAGGCCTCGGTGATCGGTGTCGTCACCGTCGGCATGACCTTCGTCATCATGTCGGGCGGCATCGATCTGTCGGTCGGCGCGATCGTCGCCCTCTCCTCGGTGTGGGCGACCACCGTCGCCACCCAGGAGTACGGCTTCGCCGGCATCCTCTTCACCGCGGTGATCGTCGGAGTGGGCTGCGGCCTGGTCAACGGGCTGCTCATCGCGTACGGCGGGATGGTCCCGTTCATCGCCACGCTCGCCATGCTGGCCTCGGCGCGCGGACTCGCCCTCCAGATCACCGACGGCGCGACACAGATCGTCACCATCGACAGCGTCCTCGACCTCGGCGAGCGTGACGCGTACATCCTCGGCATCCCGCCGCTGGTGTTGGTATTCGCGGTAGTGACGATCCTCGGCTGGCTGGTCCTCAACCGCACCACCTTCGGCCGCCGCACGGTCGCCGTCGGCGGCAACGCGGAGGCGGCCCGGCTGGCCGGCATCGACGTACGCCGCCAGCGCCTCTACCTCTACCTCCTGTCCGGACTGTGCTGCGGGATCGCCGCCTTCCTGCTGATCATCCTGTCCGGCTCGGGCCAGAACACCAACGGCAATCTGTACGAGCTCGACGCCATCGCCGCCGCGATCATCGGCGGCACCCTGCTCAGCGGGGGTCGCGGCACCATCGTCGGCTCCGTCCTGGGCGTCCTGATCTTCACCACCATCACCAACATCTTCGCCCTGAACAACCTGCAGAGCGATGTGCAGCAGATCGCCAAGGGCGCGATCATCGTCGCCGCCGTGCTCGTCCAGCGCCGTACCGCCAGCACGACCTGAGGGAAGGGTTCACCGCCATGCCAGAGTCGACGCCTTTCGCCAGCCGCAGAGGGCTGCTCTTCGGAACCGCCGCCGTCGGGGCCGGAGTCCTGCTCGCCGGTTGCACCAGCAATGAGTCCGACAACGAGCCCGCCGCGAACGACCAGCCGGCCGCCGCCGACACCCCGGGCAAGGCCGTCACCATCGGCTTCGCCGGACCGCAGGCCGACCACGGCTGGCTCAACGCGATCAACGACAACGCCAAGAGCCGGGCGAAGAAGTACTCCGACGTGACCCTGGAGATCACCGAGGGTGCCAACGACACCGCCGCACAGATCGGCCAGATCGAGACGCTGATCAACAAGAAGGTCGACGTGCTGGTGATCCTGCCCGCCGACGGCAAGGCGCTCACCCAGGTCGGCCTGAAGGCGATGCGCGCCGGCATCCCCGTCGTCAACCTCGACCGGATCTTCAACACCCCCCAGGCGTACCGCTGTTGGATAGGCGGCGACAACTACGGCATGGGCCTCAACGCCGGTCACTACATCGGCGAGAAGCTCAAGGACGTCGACGACGCCAAGGTCATCGAACTCGCGGGCCTCGACAACCTGGAACTGACCAAACAGCGCACCCAGGGCTTCGACGACGCCCTGAAGAACTACCCGAACATCAAGAAGGTCGCCCGCCAGGCAGCCGACTTCACCGTTGAGTCCGGCCAGGCCAAGATGGCCCAACTCCTGCAGGCCCAGCCCAAGTTCGACGCCCTGTGGAACCACGACGACGACCAGGGCGTGGGCGCGCTGCGGGCGATCGCCCAGGCCGGCCGCGACGACTTCCTGATGGTCGGCGGCGCGGGCGCACTCTCCGCCTTCCAGGCCATCAAGCAGGACAACGGCGTCCTGAAGGCGACGGTGCTCTACCCGCCCACGATGGCCGCGTCAGCCATCGACCTGGCCCGCGCCCTGGGCCAGAGCAAGGGAATCGGCGGACTCTCCGAGTTCGAGATCCCGACCTCCCTGACGCTCTACTCGGCAGTCGTGGACAAAACCAACGTCGACCAGTACATGCCCACCGGCTTCAAGTAGAGGGACCCGAGCTTTTAAGGGGCGCGGGGAACTGCGCGACCAGCCACAGCGCACCCGCAGCCGACAACCACCACGAGGAGGACCCCCGTATGGGACAGGCAGACGCCGACACGCCAACACTGGGCGTCGGCATGGTCGGATACGCGTTCATGGGCGCAGCCCACTCCCAGGGCTGGCGCACCGTGAGCCACGTCTTCGACCTCCCCCGGCGCCCGGCCCTCGCCGCGATCTGCGGCCGGGACGCCGGTGCCGTCCGAGCGGCAGCGACCAAGTACGGCTGGGCGGCGACCGAGACCGACTGGCGTGCCCTGATCGCCCGGGACGACGTCGACCTCGTGGACATCTGCACCCCCGGCGACAGCCACGCCGAGATCGCCCTCGCCGCCCTCGCCGCGGGCAAGCACGTCCTGTGCGAGAAGCCCCTCGCGAACAGCGTCGAGGAAGCCGTGGCGATGACAGAGGCAGCCGAAGAGGCCGAGCAGCGCGGCCAGTTGGCGATGGTCGGCTTCAACTACCGTCGGCTGCCCGCCACCTCGCTCGCCCGTTCCATGGTCGCCGAGGGCCGGCTCGGCCGACTGCGCCACGTACGGGTGACGTACCTTCAGGACTGGCTGGTCGACCCGCAGTTCCCGCTCACCTGGCGGCTGCGCAAGGAGTCCGCCGGGTCCGGCGCGCTCGGCGACCTGGGTGCCCACATCATCGACCTCGCCCAGTACCTCGTGGGCGAGCCGCTCGCCGGCGTCTCCGCCCTCACCGAAACCTTCGTACGGGAACGCCCGTTGCCCGGCGGCCCGACCAGCGGCATGAGCGCCGCGGCGAGCGTCGGCACCGGACAGGTCACCGTGGACGACGCGGCCGTCTTCACCGGCCGCTTCCCCTCGGGCGCCCTCGCCTCCTTCGAGGCCACCCGGTACGCGACCGGCCGCAAGAACGCCCTGCGCATCGAACTCAACGGCGAACAGGGCTCGTTGGCCTTCGACCTGGAACGCCTCAACGAACTCGAGTTCCACGACGGCACCGAACCCGGCACCCACGCGGGCTTTCGCCGCATCCTCGTCACCGAACCCGACCACCCCTACCTGGACGCCTGGTGGCCGCCGGGGCACGGCCTCGGCTACGAGCACTCCTTCGTCCACCAGGCCCGCGACCTCGTCCACGCCATCGCGGCCGGCCACCGCCCCCGCCCCTCCTTCGCGGAGGGCCTCCAGGTCCAACGGGTCCTTGCGGCGGTCGAGGAGAGCGCGGAGAAGAACTCCGTCTACACGCCCATCTCGCACTCAGCCGTACCGACTTCGCCCGTATCGATATCACCTCTGTCGGACTGAGGAGGCTCGACGAGCATGCCGCGCGACTTCACACTCTTCACCGGCCAGTGGGCCGACCTGCCCCTCGAAGAGGTCTGCCGCCTCGCCCGGGACTTCGGCTACGACGGACTCGAACTCGCCTGCTGGGGCGACCACTTCGAGGTCGACAAGGCCCTCACGGACCCCTCCTACCTGGAAGGCCGCCACCAGCTCCTCGACAAGTACGGCCTCAAGTGCTGGGCGATCTCCAACCATCTGGTCGGCCAGGCCGTCTGCGACGCCATCATCGACGAACGGCACCAGGCGATCCTGCCCGGCCGTATCTGGGGCGACGGCGACGCGGAAGGTGTACGGCAGCGGGCGGCGGCCGAGATCGCCGACACCGCGCGGGCCGCCGCCGCCTTCGGCGTCGACACCGTCATCGGCTTCACCGGCTCCGCGATCTGGCACCTGGTCGCGATGTTCCCGCCCGCACCGGAGTCGATGATCGACCGCGGCTACCAGGACTTCGCCGACCGCTGGAACCCGATCCTCGACGTCTTCGACGCCCAGGGCGTGCGGTTCGCCCACGAGGTCCACCCGAGCGAGATCGCCTACGACTACTGGACAACTCAGCGTGCGCTGGCGGCAGTTGACCACCGCGCCGCCTTCGGACTGAACTTCGACCCCTCGCACTTCGTGTGGCAGGACCTCGACCCGGTCGGCTTCCTGTGGGACTTCCGCGACCGGATCTACCACGTCGACTGCAAGGAGGCCCGCAAGCGGCTCGACGGCCGCAACGGCCGCCTCGGCTCGCACCTGCCCTGGGGCGACCCGCGCCGCGGCTGGGACTTCGTGTCGGCGGGCCACGGCGACGTCCCCTGGGAGGACGTCTTCCGCATGCTGCGCTCCATCGACTACCGGGGCCCCATCTCCGTGGAGTGGGAGGACGCCGGCATGGACCGGCTCCAGGGCGCCCCCGAGGCACTGACCCGCCTCAAGGCGTACGACTTCGACCCGCCGTCGGCCTCGTTCGACGCGGCGTTCGGCAGCAACGACTAGGGCCTACAGCCCTGTTGTGTCTTCCGGGGTGACGGCGCACCCCGGCGTACCGCACACACCCGTGCACCTCCGTACGACCAATTCCTCTCTGGAGGCATTTCGTGCACCCGTACGACGACCACAGACGCCCCACCAGCCCCCTCGGCCGCCGCCGAATACGCGGGCCGATCGCCCTGCTGAGTGGTCTGCTGCTCGCGGGCGCCTCGCTCTCGCTCACCGCGCCCGCTGCGGGCGCCGCCGCCGCCGAGCCGGCTGCCGCGGCCGCCGAGGACTTCCAGCAGGTCACCCTGGCGAAGGGCGAGCCGGAGGTCGGCGAGCCCATGTCGCTCGCCGTCCTCCCCGACCGCTCGGTCCTGCACACCTCGCGCGACGGCGAACTCCGCATCACCGACGCCGCCGGAAACACCCGGCTCGCCGGCAAGCTCGACGTCTACTCCCACGATGAAGAGGGCCTCCAAGGCATCGGCGTGGACCCGCAGTTCAGCTCCAACCGCTTCATCTACCTCTACTACGCACCCCCATTGGACACCCCGGCGGGCGACGCCCCCGAGACGGGTACCCCGGCCGACTTCGCGCCCTTTGACGGCGTCAACCGGCTCTCCCGGTTCGTCCTCAACGCCGACGGCACCCTGAACAACGCCAGCGAGAAGAAGATCCTCGACGTCCCGGCCTCGCGCGGCCTGTGCTGCCATGTCGGCGGCGACATCGACTTCGACGCGGCGGGCAACCTGTACCTGTCGACGGGCGACGACACCAACCCCTTCCAGTCCGACGGCTACACGCCCATCGACGAGCGGGCCAACCGCAACCCGGCCTTCGACGCCCAGCGTTCGGCCGGCAACACCAACGACCTGCGCGGCAAGATCCTGCGCGTCAAGGTCAACGCGGACGGCTCGTACTCCGTCCCGGACGGCAACCTGTTCGCCCCCGGCACGGACAGGACGCGGCCCGAGATCTACGCGATGGGCTTCCGCAACCCGTTCCGCTTCAGCGTCGACAAGGCGACCGGCATCCTCTACATCGGCGAGTACGGTCCCGACGCGGGCGCGGCCGACCCGGCCCGAGGCCCCGCAGGCCAGGTCGAGTTCGCCCGGGTCACCGGCCCCGGCAACTTCGGCTGGCCGTACTGCACCGGTGCCAACGACCCCTACGTGGACTACGACTTCGCGACCAAGGCATCGGGCGCCGCCTTCGACTGCGCCGCCCCGAAGAACACCTCGCCGAACAACACCGGCCTGACCGACCTTCCCCCGGCGCAGGCCGCCTGGATCCCGTACAACGGCGCCTCCGTACCGGAGTTCGGCGACGGCTCCGAGTCCCCGATGGGCGGCCCGGTCTACCACTACGACGCCTCGCTCGACTCCCCGGTCAAGTTCCCGGAGGCCTACGACGGCGACTTCTTCGCCGGTGAGTTCGGCCGCCGCTGGATCAAGCGCATCAGCAGCAACGCCAACGGGACCGTCCAGTCCATCAACGACATCCCGTGGACCGGCACCCAGGTGATGGACATGGCCTTCGGTCCGGACGGCGCGCTCTACGTCCTCGACTACGGCGTCTCCTGGTTCGGCGGTGACGAGCACTCCGCCCTCTACCGCATCGAGAACGCCACCGACGGCCACTCCCCGGTGGCCCAGGCCGCCGCGGACGTCACCTCCGGACAGGCCCCGCTCAAGGTGAAGTTCTCCTCCGCGGGCACCACCGACCAGGACGGCGACGCCCTCACCTACAGCTGGGACTTCGGCGACGGCACGACATCCGCCTCCGCGAACCCCTCCCACAAGTACAAGAAGAACGGGACGTACACGGCGACGGTGACCGCGAAGGACACCACAGGCCGCACCGGCGGCGCGAGCGTCCAGATCGTGGTCGGCAACACCGCGCCCAAGGTCGTCCTCCAACTCCCGCAGGACGGACAGCTGTTCTCGTTCGGCGACGCGATCCCGTTCAAGGTGAGGGTCACCGACCGGGAGGACGGCCGGACCATCGACTGCACCAAGGTCCAGGTCACCTTCGTCCTCGGCCACGACAGCCACGGCCACCCGCAGACCTCGGCGACCGGCTGCTCCGGCACCATCCAGACCAGCGCCGACGGCGGTCACGACCCGGACGCCAACATCTTCGGGGTCTTCGACGCCCAGTACACCGACCTCGGAGGCGGCGGCCAGGCGCCCCTGACCACCCACGACCAGAACGTGGTCCAGCCCACCCACCGGCAGGCCGAGCACTCCAACAACTCCTCCGGAACAGCGGTGAGTTCACGCGCGGCGGCGAACGGCGGCAAGACGGTCGGTGACATCGACAACGGCGACTGGATCGCCTTCACGCCGTACGTCCTGAGCAACGCCAAGTCGCTCACGGCACGCGTCGCCTCGGCCGGCGCGGGCGGCAAGCTGGAGATCCGCGCGGGTTCCCCGACCGGCAAGGTGCTGGGCCGTACGACCGTACCGGCGACCGGCGGCTGGGACACCTACCAGGACGTCACCGCCGGACTCTCCCACGCCCCACAGGGCACGACCACGCTCTACCTGGTCTTCAAGGGAGCGGCGAGCGGCGACCTCTACGAGGTGGACGACTTCGTCCTCACCACGGGCTGAGGGGAGGCGCCGCCATGCGATCAACAGACCGAACAGACCGAACAGGACGAACTGGATCAGCTGTCACCGCTGTTGTGGGCGCGGCACTTCTTCTCGGAGGCGTGTCGACCCCGGCCGCCTCCACGCCCGCCCCACGGCACGCCGACCGGGTACTGGTCTTCTCCAAGACCGCGGCCTTCCGGCACGACTCCATCCCCGACGGGGTCGCGGCGCTCAAGGAGATCGGCGCGAGCGCCGGCTTCAGGGTCGACGCGACGGAGGACGCGGCGGCGTTCAATGCGAAGAACCTCCGCCGGTACGCGGCGGTCGTCTTCCTCTCGACGACCGGCGACGTACTGACGGACCGTCAACAGGTTGCGTTCGAAAGCTATGTCCGCCATGGCGGCGGCTATGTGGGCATCCACGCGGCGGCCGACACCGAGTACGACTGGGCCTTCTACGGCGGCCTCGTCGGTGCCTACTTCCAGGGGCACCCGGCGATCCAGCCGGCCCGGACGGTGGTGGAGGACCGCGCCCACCCGGCGACCTCGTCCCTCGGGGTGGACTGGAACCGTACCGACGAGTGGTACAACTACCGCTCCAATCCCCGTAGTTCGGTGCGCGTCCTGGCCTCGCTCGACGAGTCGTCGTACACCGGCGGCACGATGAACGGCGACCATCCGATCGCCTGGTGCCACACCTACGCGGGCGGCCGTTCCTTCTACACCGGCGTCGGCCGTCTGTCGTCCGCGTACGCCGAACCGGCGCTGCGGCAACACCTGTTGGGCGGACTGCGCTGGGCCACCGGCAAGGCCCAGGCGGACTGCCGCCCGGAGAACGGCTACCGGCCGCTCTTCGACGGCACCTCAAAGGAAGGGTGGAAACAGGCAGGCCCCGGCACCTTCACCGTGTCCGACGACGGCACACTGACGTCGTCCGGCGGCATGGGCCTGCTCTGGTACGCCACCCGGAGCTTCGGCGCCTACTCGCTCAAGCTGGACTGGAAAGCCCGCGGCGACGACAACTCCGGTGTGTTCGTGGGCTTCCCGCCCTCGGACGACCCGTGGTCGGCGGTCGACAAGGGCTACGAGATCCAGATCGACGCGACCGACACCCCCGACCGCACCACCGGGGCCGTGTACGGCTTCCGCTCCGCCGACCTGAAGAAGCGCGACCGCGCGCTGAATCCGCCGGGGGAGTGGAACACGTACGAGATCCGCGTGGAGGGCGAACGGCTCCGCGTCTGGCTCAACGGCGTACGCATCAACGATTTCACCAACACCGACCCGGCCCGCAGCCTGCGGGACGGTCACCTCGGCATCCAGAACCACGGAGCCGGCGACCAGGTGTCCTTCCGGGACATCCGGATCAAGGAACTGCCCGCGAACACGCCGGCGCACCCGGCCACCACGGGCCACTGAGCGGCGACGGGCGGAGGACGCCGGACCTCCGCCCGCCGCCTTCCTTCCCTCTCGGCCACGTGAACGACAAGGAGGCTGCCCATGTCCACGTCGTCGTCCCTTCCCCGGACTCGTGTGGGGGTATGGCTGATCGGAGCGCGCGGCTCCGTCGCCACCACCGTCGTCGCGGGCTGCGCCGCCGTGACAGCGGGACTGCACCGCCCCACCGGCATGGTCACCGAAACACCCCCCTTCACGGACTGTGACCTCCCACCCCTCTCCGACCTCGTCTTCGGCGGCCACGACACCGTGGACTGCCCGCTGCCGAAACGCGCCGAGGCCCTGACAGCGGCAGGCGTCCTGCCGTACGGCCTCATCTCGGCGATCACCTCCGAACTGACCGCCGCCGACCGGGAGATCAGACCCGGCGGCCCCGCCCCCGGCGACACCTCCCGCACCCCGGACGACCTCGTGGCGACCTTCGCCGCGGACATCCAGGACTTCATACGGCGCCACGACCTGGCCCGGGCCGTGGTGGTGAACGTCGCCTCCACGGAGCCCGCCCCGGCCGGCACCGCGCTCCCGCCGAGTTCCCTGTACGCGGCGGCGGCCCTGCGCGCGGGCTGCCCGTACGTCAACTTCACCCCGTCCACAGGGCTGCACCACCCGGCGCTCGCCCGCGCGGCGGCGACGAGCGGTCTGCCCTACGCCGGCCGGGACGGCAAAACCGGTCAGACCCTGCTCAGGTCGGTCCTCGGCCCGATGTTCACCCAGCGGGCCCTGGAGGTCCGCGCATGGTCGGGCACCAACCTCCTCGGCGGGGGAGACGGTGCGGCCCTCGCCGATCCCGCCGCGGCGGCGGCGAAGAACGCCGGCAAGGAACGCGTCCTCACCGACACCCTCGGCACGACACCGGAGGGCGTGGTCCACATCGACGACGTCCCCTCCCTCGGCGACTGGAAAACCGCGTGGGACCACATCGCCTTCGACGGTTTCCTCGGCGCCCGCATGATCCTCCAGACCACCTGGCAGGGCTGTGACTCGGCCCTGGCGGCCCCCCTGATCCTCGACCTGGCCCGCCTCGCCGCCCGCGCCCACGAAGCGGGCCTCTCCGGCCCCCTGAGCGAACTCGGCTTCTACTTCAAGGACCCCCTGGGCGACGGCCCACCGGGCCTGGCGGAGCAGTACGCGGCGCTGGTGAACTTCGCGACGCGCCTGCGGGGCGGGGGAGAGGCGACGGCTCCGCCGGAGCAGTCGGGGGAGGAGGTGCGCCGGTGAGCATCGGACCAAGCACGACAGCACCCTTCGGCGGCGCACCGGACCGCGGCAACCTGGGAACCGCCCGGTCCACGGCACCGGCATCGGCACGTGTACCGGAGTCGGCACGGGCGGAGGCGCCTTGCGGCGCCCCCGCCACCCCCCTCCGCTTCGGTTACGGAACCAACGGCCTCGCCGATCTCCGCCTCGACGACGCCCTCGGGCTGCTCGCCGACCTCGGCTACGACGGTGTCGGACTGACCCTCGACCACATGCACCTCGACCCGCTCGCCCCCGACCTCCCCGCCCGCACCCGGCAGGTCGCCCGCCGGCTCACCACCCTCGGCCTGGGCGTCACCGTGGAGACGGGAGCCCGCTATGTGCTCGACCCACGCCGCAAACACGGCCCCTCCCTCCTCGACCCCGACCCGGACGACCGCTCACGACGCGTCGACCTCCTGCTCCGTGCCGTACGAGTCGCCGCGGACCTCGGCGCCCACGCCGTGCACTGCTTCAGCGGCATCACCCCGACGGGCACGGACCCGGACACCGCCTGGCACCGCCTGACCGAAGCCCTCACCCCCGTCCTGGACGCGGCCACCTCGGCCGGCGTCCCCCTCGCGATCGAACCCGAACCCGGCCAGTTGCTCGCCACCATCGCCGACTTCCACCGCCTGCGCCACGCACTCGACGACCCAGAGGCCCTCGGCCTCACCCTCGACATCGGTCACTGCCAGTGCCTCGAACCCCTCCCTCCCGCCGACTGCGTCCGCGCCGCCGCGCCCTGGCTGCGCCATGTCCAGATCGAGGACATGCGCCGCGGAATCCACGAGCACCTCCCGTTCGGCGACGGAGAGATCGACTTTCCGCCGGTACTCGCCGCGCTGGCCGCCACCGGCTATCAGGGCCTGACCGTCGTGGAACTCCCGCGCCACTCCCACGCGGGCCCCCACTACGCCGAACACTCCCTCCACTTCCTCCACGACACGGTCCGCGCCACCAACGCCCCCGCCCACGGCTCCTCGGGGGCCACGGAGCCGACCGCCACGGCACCCCGGACCACCACCGCCCCACGGGGCCCCGCCACGGCCTGCCGCAACGCCACGTTCCCGACCGGGTTTCCCACCCCTCCGCAGGCAGCCGTCTCGATCGCCATCCCCTCGGCGGCCACCACCACGGCGTCCGCAGCCACCCCTTCCTTCGCCACGCAGGCCACGCCCTCCGTCACCGCGGCCGAAGGGAGCAACCCATGACCCAGCCCCACCTCGGTCCGGTCACCCCGGCTGCCCCCAACCCCCTCTCCCTCACCTCGCCGGCCGACCTCCGCACCCACGTCACCGCCCACCTCGACGAGGCCGCCCGCGCCTGGCTCGCCCACGCCCTGGACGAGGCGGCCGCCCGCTCCGGCACCCACGGCCCCATCTCCGCCTGGGAGCTGCGCCTCGCCGAAGCCGGCCGCCGCTGCGGCGCCGACCACGCGGACGCCGTACGCGTCCTGATCCTGCACGCCGCCCACGCCGGCCCGGACGCCCTCACCCGCGTCTACCGACAGGGCACCGCCGCCGAACGCCGAGCCGTCCTGCACGCCCTGCCCCATCTGGTGTCAGGCCCCGACGCCCTCCCCCTGGTCGAGGACGCCCTGCGCACCAACGACACCCGCCTCGTGGCCGCAGCCGTCGGTCCGTACGCCGCCCGGCACCTGGACGCCCACAACTGGCGTCACGCCGTGCTGAAGTGCCTGTTCACCGGAGTGCCCGTCGACACGGTGGCCGACCTCCAGCGCCGGGCCCGGGCCGACACGGAACTCGCCCGCATGCTCGACGACTACGCCGCCGAACGCACCGCCTCCGGCCGCCCCGTCCCCCAGGACCTGCACCGCGTCCTGGCCCTGGCGGAGTCCGAAGCGAAGGAGTCCTGATGCGCATCTTCGACCCCCACATCCACATGACGTCACGGACCACCGACGACTACCAGGCCATGTACAGCGCAGGCGTCCGCGCCGTCGTCGAACCCTCCTTCTGGCTCGGCCAGCCACGCACCTCGCCCGCCTCCTTTGTCGACTACTTCGACTCCCTCCTGGGCTGGGAGCCCTTCCGCGCCGCCCAGTACGGCATCGCCCATCACTGCACCATCGCCCTCAACCCCAAGGAGGCGAACGACCCCCGCTGCGCTCCCGTCCTCGACGAACTGCCCCGCTATCTCGCCAAGGACCGCGTCGTGGCCGTCGGCGAGATCGGCTACGACTCGATGACCCCCGCCGAGGACACCGCGTTCGCCACCCAGCTCCAGCTCGCCGCCGACAACGGCCTGCCCGCGCTCGTCCACACCCCGCACCGCGACAAACTCGCCGGTCTGCGCCGCACCCTCGACGTCGTACAGGAATCCGCCCTGCCCCCGGAACACGTCCTGGTCGACCACCTCAACGAGACCACCGTGAAGGAGGCGAAGGACGCCGGCTGCTGGCTCGGCTTCTCGGTCTACCCGGAGACCAAGATGGACGAGCGAAGGATGGTCGCGATCCTCCGCGACCACGGCCTCGAGCGGGTGCTCATCAACTCCGCGGCCGACTGGGGCAGAAGCGACCCCCTCAAGACCCGCAGGGTCGGCGACCTGATGCTGGCGGAGGGATTCACCGAGGACGACGTCGACCGCGTCCTGTGGCGCAATCCTGTCGCCTTCTACGGACTCAGCGGCCGACTGGAACTCGACGTCGCCGCGACCGACGCGACCCACGAGGGCAACTCCGTGCTGCGCGGCGGGGAGTGACCGATGCGCTTCCGCCACCCCGACGGCTCCACCGTCCACCTCGCCTACTGCACCAACGTCCACCCCGCCGAAACCCTCGACGGCGTCCTCGCCCAGCTCCGCGACCACTGCGAACCCGTACGCCGACGCCTCGGCCGCGACCGGCTGGGCATCGGACTGTGGCTGGCCAGGGACGCCGCCCACGCCCTGGTCACCGACCCCTCCGCCCTGCGCCGCCTGCGCACCGAACTCGACCGGCGCGGCCTCGAAGTCGTCACCCTCAACGGCTTCCCCTACGAGGGCTTCGGCGCCGAAGAGGTCAAGTACCGCGTCTACAAACCGGACTGGGCCGACCCCGAGCGCCTCGCGCACACCACCGACCTGGCCCGGCTCCTCGCCGGTCTCCTCCCCGACGACGTCACCGAGGGCAGCGTCTCCACCCTGCCGCTCGCCTGGCGCACCACCTACGACACCGAGCGCGCGGCCACCGCCACGACCGCCCTGCGCACCCTCGCGCAGCGCCTCGACGCACTCGCCGAACTCACCGGCCGCTCCATCCGTATCGGCCTGGAACCGGAACCCGGCTGCACCGTCGAGACCACCGCCGACGCCATCGCCCCGCTCACCGAGATCAGCCACCCCCGCATCGGCATCTGCGTAGACACCTGCCACCTCGCCACCTCCTTCGAAGATCCGCACACCGCCCTGGACGCGCTCACCCAGGCCCGCGTCCCCATCGTCAAGTCCCAGCTCTCAGCCGCCCTGCACGCCGAACACCCCCATCTCCCCGAAGTCCGAGAGGCACTCGCCGCCTTCGACGAACCCCGCTTCCTGCACCAGACCCGCACGGCCACCGCCGCCGGCCTGCGCGGCACCGACGACCTCGGCGAGGCACTCCACGGCCAGGTGCTGCCCGACGCCTCACCCTGGCGCGCCCACTTCCACGTCCCCCTCCACGCGGCCCCCGCCGCACCCCTCACCTCCACGCTCCCCGTCCTCAAAGCCGCGCTGACCCGGCTCGTCGGCGGACCGCACCCCCTCACCAGTCACCTGGAGATCGAGACCTACACCTGGCAGGCACTCCCACCCGAGCTGCGACCCCGCGCCCGCGCCCAGCTCGCCGACGGCATCGCCGCCGAACTGGCCCTCGCCCGAGACCTGTTGACCGACCTGGGCCTGAAGGAGCTGCCATGAGCCCCCGCCCCGCCCACGAAGACCCCGTACCACCCGAGACACCAGTACCCGCAGAGCCCGCGTCTCCGGGGACCGAGTCCCCTGAGCCCGTACCCCTCCTCGTCCTGGACGTCGTCGGCCTCACCCCCCGTCTCCTCGACCACATGCCCCGCCTCAAAGCCCTCGGCCAGTCCGGCTTCCGTGCCCCGCTGGGCACCGTCCTGCCCGCCGTCACCTGCGCCGCCCAGTCCACCTTCCTCACCGGCGCCCTTCCCTCCGAGCACGGCATCGTCGGCAACGGCTGGTACTTCCGTGAGCTCGGCGACGTACTCCTGTGGCGCCAGCACAACGGTCTCGTCGCCGGCGACAAGCTGTGGGACGCCGCCCGCCGCGCCCACCCCGGCTACACGGTCGCCAATATCTGCTGGTGGTACGCCATGGGCGCCGACACCGACATCACCGTCACTCCCCGTCCCGTCTACTACTCCGACGGCCGCAAGGAACCCGACTGCTACACCCGGCCCCCGGCCCTGCACGACGAACTCACCGCCGCATTCGGCACATTCCCCCTCTTCCACTTCTGGGGCCCCCGCGCCGACCTCACCTCCAGCCGCTGGATCATCGACGCGACCCGGCACATCCTGCGCACCCGCCACCCCGACCTGGCCCTGTGCTACCTCCCCCATCTCGACTACGACCTGCAGCGCTTCGGCCCCGACGACCCACGCTCCCTGAAAGCCGCCGCCGACCTCGACGCGGCCATGGCCCCGCTCCTGGACGAGGCCCGGGCCGAAGGCCGAACCGTCGTCGCGCTCTCCGAGTACGGCATCACCCGCGTCGAGCGGCCCGTCGACATCAACCGGGCCCTGCGCCGCGCCGGACTGCTGGAGGTGCACACCCAGGACGGCATGGAGTACCTCGACCCGATGACGTCACGCGCCTTCGCCGTCGCCGACCACCAGATCGCCCATGTCTACGTACGCCGGCCGGAGGATCTGGAGACCGTCAAAGTAGCCCTCGCCGGCCTGCCCGGCATCGAGCAACTCCTCGACGACGAGGGCAAGAAGACCCACCATCTCGACCATCCGCGCGCCGGCGAACTCGTCGCCGTGGCGGAGCCGGACGCCTGGTTCACGTACTACTACTGGCTCGACGACGCCCGCGCGCCCGACTTCGCACAGCTCGTCGAGATCCACCGCAAACCCGGATACGACCCGGTCGAACTCTTCATGGATCCGCTCGACCCGCTCATCAAGGTCAAGGCGGCCACCGCACTGGCCCGCAAGAAGCTCGGCCTGCGTTACCGCATGGCGGTCGTGCCCCTGGATCCCTCACCTATTCGCGGCAGCCACGGCCGCCTTCCGGCGAGCGACGACGACGGTCCGCTCCTCATCTGCTCCACCCCCCGTGCCGTCGACGGCCGTATCGCGGCCACCGACGTGAAGTCACTCCTGCTCCAACTGGCCGGTCTGTCCTGACTGGTCACAAGTGAAGCACTCACCACTGACAACGCCTTCCCCCAACGAGGAGTTCCCCATGAGCCGCACACCCCGCACGACCGGCAGCAGCAAGTCGCACGACCCCGAACTCGCCGACCGGCTCAGCCGCAGAGGCATGCTCGGCGTGGCCGCCGGTGCCACCGCCGCCGCCCTCCTCGGGGCCGCCGCCCCGGCCACGGCGGCCACCTCGGCACAGACCACCGCCGCGGGCCGCGGCCGCCCCGTACTGCCGCCCGGCCGGCTCGGCATCCAGCTCTACAGCCTGCGCGACAAGGTCTCCACGCTGGGCTTCGCCCCCGTCTTCGCCGAACTGAAGAAGTACGGCTACGACGAGGTCGAGTTCGCCGGATACACCCAGGGCTCCGCGGGACCCATCACCCTTGCCCAGCTCAAAAAACTGGCGCGCGACCACGGCCTGAACCCCATCGGCAGCCACGTCGGCTACTACGCCGCCGACCCGAACGCGTACACCTTCGCGCAGAACCTGAACAAGGTCCTCGACGACGCCCAAACCCTCGGCCTCAAGCACATAGGCACCGCCTCCAACCCGTTCCGCTACGGCTCCACCGTCGACGCGTGGAAGCGCGCGGCGGAGGAGTTCAACACGTACGGCGCGGCGGCCCGGGCCCGCGGCATGAAGTTCTACCAGCACAACCACTCCGAGGAGTTCTCCTTCGCCACCGACAACCCGAAGGTCCGGCTCTACGACGTCCTGCTCGCCGAGACCGACCCCAGGCTCGTGTACCTGGAGATGGACATCTTCTGGGCGTACTCGGGCCAGTTCCGCTTCTCGAAGCGCCCCGACGGCAAACCCGCGCCGTTCGAGCCCCTCGACTACGTGCTCAGGCAGCCCCACCGCTACCCGCTCTTCCATGTGAAGGACGGCGTGAGCGACCCGGGCAACCAGTACGGCTACCGCATGACCGACGTCGGCGACGGAGACATCGACTACCAGCGGTTCATCTCCGCCGTGACCCGACTGCGCGGCGAGCGCCTGGCCCACCACTGGCAGGCCGAGCACGACAACCCGACCGAGTCCTTCACCTTCGCGCGCCGCTCCAGCGCGCACCTCCACTCGCTGCGCGAGAAGTGCTGACAGCAGCCCCGTACAGCTGAGGAGGCCCTCCCGGAATCCCGGGAGGGCCTCCTCACGCGCGCGTGGCGTCAGCCCGCCGGCTGCGGTCGCGCGGTCCGGGCGGCTGTGACGCGGCCCGGCTGTCGCAGCAGCAGGGCGATGCCCGCGGCCACCATGGAGCCCAAACCCCCGCCGAACAGGCCGCTGATCAGCTTTCCGCTGTACACCAGCCCGTAGTTGGAGGCGTTGTGGTTCTCCCCGAAGTAGTCCGGGGTGAGTGCCGCGAACAGCGGGTAGAACGCGCCGCCGCCGAAGCCGGAGAGGAAGGCGAAGAACAGGAACAGTGGCTCACTCCTGACGTCGCCCGCCCAGATCACCCCGAACTGGGCCAGGCCCAGGACGACGATGACGAACACCAGGGTGGGTTTGCGGCCCCATTTGTCGGAGAGCCAGCCCACCACGCCGCGGCCGATGCCGTTGATGACCGCCATGACGCCCATCGAGGACGCGGCCACCAGCGGGCCGAAGCCCACTTCCCTGGCGAAGTCGACCTGGAACGAGATCCCGAAGATCGACACACCGGCGGTCAGCACGATGGAGACTCGCGTTCTTCGCGTCGCCGGAGTACGTCAGCGGATCGATGTCCGCGGGCCACCAGTTCTTCGGGGGATCCTTGAAGAAGAAGGCGGACGCGAGGACCACGATCATGATGTAGGCGCCGATCAGGTCCAGCACCCGGTGGTAGTTCGCGGTGTCGAAGCCGTAGTTGAAGATGAAGATGAACGGCAGGGACCTGTACGCGAACCCGCCGTTGACGAAGCCCGTCCTCGCTCCCCGGCGCTCGGGGAACCACTTGCCGACCATGTTGATGCAGGTCGCGTAGACGAGTCCGGCGCCGATGCCTCCGACGACGCCGAAGCCGAGGATGGCCAGCCAGACGTTGCCGAGATGCGAGAGGGCGAGGAATCCCAGGGCGCACAGGCCCGAGCTGATGTACATGGCCTTGCGGGCCGTCAGGATGCCCCTCTCCCGCAGCCGGCCCGCGGGGAAGGCGATGCCGGCCTGGAAGAAGACCCAGACACTGAGGATCCAGCTTGCGGGAGTGACCGAGGATGTCCCGGTCGGTCTCGCCCACGCGGTAGACGCGGCCACGGGAGTCGGTCACTTCTCGGTAGGGACGGTGTGCGGCTTGGGGGTCGGACGGTGAACCGTTCGTCGAGTCGCCGGTCGAGTCGCCGGTCGAGTCGCCGGTCGAGCCGCCGGTCGAGTCGCTCGTCGAACTGTTCGTGGCGATGGGATCTGCCGTCATGTCAGGCCATTTCCTCGCCGAGGGGCTGGGGATTGGGGGAGACCCTGCGGTCGGCTACGGGCCTGCCCGGTGCCTTCAGGAACACCGCCAGCACCGCGGACGCCAGCCCGATGCAGCCGGCCAGGACGAACGCGCCCTCGTAGTCCCAGTGGTCGACGACGATCGCGCCCACTCCGGAGCCGACGAGGCCGGAGATGAGTTTCGAGCTGTAGACCATGCCGTAGTTGGAGGCGTTGTTGTTCTCACCGAAGTAGTCCGCGGTCATGGCGGCGAACAGCGGGAAGATCGCCCCGCCGCCGAAGCCGGAGACCATGGAGCAGAACAGGAAGAACGGCATGCTGCCCATCTGGCCGGAGGCCAGTACCCCGAACTGCGCCGTACCCAGCACCACACATACGATGATCAGCGTGTTGCGTCGCCCGTAGCGGTCGGATATCCAGCCGATGACACCCCGGCCGGTGCCGTTGACGATGGCCTTCAGGGACATCGCCGTGGCCACGATTCCGCCCGCGAAACCCATGTCCTTGCCGAACGGCACCTGGAAGGCGATCCCGAAGATGTTGATGCCGGCGGTGCACAGCAGACAGAACCACATCATCCACAGGACGGGCTGACGTGCGGCCTCCCTCGGGACGTACTGCTTGACCGCCGGCGGGTTCTTCTCCAGCGCCCGGCGGATCTTCGGGTCGTCCGTCACCTTGAGCGGGTCGACGTGCGAGGGCCACCAGTTCTTCGGCGGGTCCTTGAAGAACCAGCCCGCCGACGCCACGACCAGGCACAGCCCGACGCCGACACAGGCCAGCACGGTCTGGTAGTTGCTCAGGTCCATGTACGAGGTGAACAGGAACACGAAGGGCACCGAGCCGTAGGCGAAACCGCCGTTGACGAAGCCCGTCTTGCCGCCCTTGCGCTCCGGATACCACTTGCCGACCATGTTGACGCAGGTCGCGTAGACGAGACCGGCGCCGATACCGCTGCACATGCCGAAGCCGAAGTAGGCCACGAGCACGTTCGGCGCGTACGCCAGCGAGAGGTAGCCGAGCATGGTGCCGACCGCGCCGAGCATCATCGCCGTACGGGCGGGCAGCCTGCCGCTCTCCCGCAGCTGTCCGGCGGGGAAGGCCACGGCCGCCTGGAAGAACACCCAGACGCCCATCAGCCAGAAGATGTGCCCGCTGTCCCACAGATGGGCCTCGTGGAGGGTGTCCTCCGCGGACGTGAACGCGTACTCGGCGGAGCTGATGCCCATCATGCCGATCCACGGCAGGATGACCATCCACCTGCGCCTGCGGCCCATGATGTCGACGTCGGATTCCCCGATGCGGTACATGCGGCCGTTGCGGTCCGTCACCTCCCGATAGGGGAGGGACGTCGAATAGTCAATGGTTGTCATCTGGTGAAGACTCCTTGCGTCGAAAGATCTGGCCAGCGCCCCCTGTCCAAATGCCTTTCGTGCGCGCATGGGTCCCGGGGCCGTCCGACGCGCACCGTCGGACGCCTCCCTGTGCCTGGTTACGTCATGAACCGCCCCCAAGAGTCACCTCGTTCGGCACATTGCATACAGTCGACGAATACTGTATGAAGATTGTTATCCCGCATCCGATGGGTGATGTCCAGGGGGCGTGCAGCACTTTTCAGACGACGCCGAATCATGAACCCGCACCCCGCCGCGACTCCTGCCCCATCCCATCCCCGCCCCCGACTGTGCACCGAGAGCGGAGACACCGAATGGCGACCACCCTCAACCCGACCCACCTCGTGCTGAAGTCCGGCACATCCTGGTCCGACGCCTGGCAGCGATGCCTCACCGTGGCCCCCGAGGCCTTCCGCGACGACCGCGTCCTCAACCTCTGGAACGCCTCCTGGCAGGCCGACGGCCGGGCCCTGCCCGCCACCAGCCCCGTCGACGGCAGCCCGATCGCCGGCCCGCCCCGCCTGGACCCCGACACCGCCCACCACGCCGTACGCGCGTGCCTGGACCAGCACCGCGCCTGGCGCCACATCCCGCTGGGCGAGCGCCGCGCCCGCGTCGCGGCCACCCTCGACGCCCTCACTCAGCACCGCGAACTCCTCGCCCTCCTGCTCGTCTGGGAGATCGGCAAGCCCTGGCGGCTCGCGCAGGCGGACGTCGACCGGGCCATCGACGGGGTGCGCTGGTACGTCGACGGCATCGAGCCGATGGTCGCCGACCGGGTCCCGCTGGACGGCCCGGTGTCCAACATCGCCAGCTGGAACTACCCGATGAGCGTGCTCGTTCACGCAATGCTGGTACAGGCACTGGCAGGCAACGCGGTCATCGCCAAGACCCCGACCGACGGCGGTGTCGCCTGTCTGACCCTGGCCTGCGCGCTCGCCGCCCGTGAGGGCATTCCCGTCACCCTCGTCAGCGGCGGCGGGGGAGAGCTGTCCGAGGCGCTGGTGCGGGCGCCCGAGATCGGCTGCGTCTCCTTCGTGGGCGGTCGCGACACCGGCGCCGCGGTGGCCACGGCCGTCGCCGACCTGGGCAAGCGCCACATACTCGAGCAGGAAGGACTCAACACCTGGGGCATCTGGAACTTCTCCGACTGGGACACCCTCGAGACCGTCGTCCCCAAGCTCTTCGACTACGGCAAACAGCGCTGCACGGCGTACCCGCGCTTCGTCGTCCAACGCGCCTTGTTCGACGAGTTCCTGACGGCGTACCTCCCCGCCGTGCGCACCCTGCGCGTCGGCCACCCGCTCGCCGTAGAGAACCCCGACGACCCTTACCCGGCACTGGACTTCGGGCCCATGATCAACGCGGCCAAGGCGAAGGAACTCCACGACCAGGTCGCCGAGGCGGTCGCCCGCGGCGCCGTCCCCCTGCACCGCGCCAGTGAGATCGACGCCCGCTTCCTGCCCGGTCAGGACACCTCGGCGTACGTCCAACCAGTCACCCTTCTGGGCCCGCCGCCCTCCTCGCCGCTGCACCACGCGGAACCGTTCGGGCCGGTCGACACCATCGTCCTCGTCGACACAGAGGCGGAGCTGCTGGCCGCGATGAACGCCTCCAACGGCGCACTCGTCGCCACCCTGTCCACGGACGACAGGGCGACCTTCGACCGGCTCGCCCCGCAGATCCGCGCCTTCAAAGTAGGCCACAACAAGCCGCGTTCACGAGGCGACCGCGACGAGCTGTTCGGCGGCTTCGGCGCGTCCTGGCGCGGCGCGTTCGTCGGCGGCGAGCTGCTGGTGCGCGCCGTGACCCGGGGACCGGCGGACGAACGGCTGCCCGGCAACTTCCCGGAGTACCAGCTCATGCCGTGACCGGCGGCCGGGCGGCACCCGTGCGGGGGTGCCGCCCTCCGGCAGACATCGCGTGCACACCCGTCGACGTACAAGTGAGGTGGCGATCATGGAGAAGGCGCTCGCGGGAATCCGCGTTCTGGATATGACGCATGTGCAGTCGGGTCCGTCGGCGACGCAGTTGCTGGGGTGGCTGGGCGCGGATGTGGTGAAGGTGGAGGCGCCGGGAGGCGATGTCACGCGGGGGCAGTTGCGGGACGTGGCGGGGGCGGACTCCCTGTATTTCACGATGCTCAACTGCAACAAGCGCAGTGTCACGCTGAACACCAAGTCGGCGCGGGGCCGGGAGATCCTCACGGAGCTGATCCGGCGTTCGGACGTGCTGGTGGAGAACTTCGGGCCGGGCGCGGTCGACCGGATGGGTTTCACCTGGGATCGCATCAAGGAGATCAATCCGCGGATCGTGTACGCGTCGATCAAGGGGTTCGGGGAGGGCCCGTACACCGGTTTCAAGGCGTACGAGGTGGTGGCGCAGGCGATGGGCGGGTCGATGGCGACCACCGGGTTCGAGGACGGGCCGCCGATGGCCACCGGCGCGCAGATCGGCGATTCCGGCACCGGGATCCACGCGGTGGCGGGTGTCCTGGCCGCCCTGCTGCAGCGCGAACGCACGGGACGGGGGCAGCGGGTGAACGTGGCGATGCAGCACGCCGTCCTCAACCTGTGCCGGGTCAAACTGCGTGACCAGCAGCGTCTTCAGCGCGGCCCGCTGGCCGAGTACCCCACGGAGGATTTCGGTGACGAGGTACCGCGTTCGGGCAACGCCTCGGGCGGCGGGCAACCGGGCTGGGCGGTGCGATGCGCGCCGGGCGGACCCAACGACTATGTGTACGTGATCGTGCAGCCGCCCGGCTGGAAGCCTCTCGCAGAGCTGATCGGCAGGCCCGAACTCGCCGACGACCCGCAATGGGCCACTCCCGAAGCCCGCCTGCCGAGGCTGGCGAAGATGTTCCAGCTGATCGAGGAGTGGACTTCGACCCTGCCGAAGTGGCAGGTCCTCGAACGGCTGAACGCGCACAGCATTCCCTGCGGGCCGATCCTGTCCACGAAGGAGATCATCGAGGACTCCTCGCTCGCCGCGAACGACATGATCGTCACGGTCGACCATCCCGAACGCGGCCCCTTCACCACGGTCGGCAACCCCCTCAAACTCTCCGACTCGCCCACCCACATCACCACCCCGCCCCTCCTGGGCGAACACACCGAGGAAATCCTCATCGGCGAACTCGGCCTCGGTGACGAGGAACTGCGCCTGCTCAGGGCGGAGGGCGTGGTCTGACCGGCGGCGACCGACGCTGCTTTCACCCCGTCCCGGCACGCGGCGCGGACCGGCGTGTCCGGGACGGTTCCCGTTCGTCTCCGATTCGCGTTCGACCGGAGTGAGGTAGCCCAGCATGTCGACACACGCGTCTCATATCGCCCAACACACGGTCACCGACAGGCTCGTGGAGTCCAACCGCGCCTACGCCGCCAGGTTCGCCGACCCGGGGACGGACGCCCGCCCGGTCCTCGGGGTCGCGATCGTGGCCTGCATGGACGCCCGTCTCGACCTGCACGCCGCGCTCGGCCTGGAGCTCGGCGACTGCCACACCGTCCGCAACGCCGGCGGCGTCGTCACCGACGACACCATCCGCTCCCTGACGATCAGTCAGCGCGCGCTGGGTACCCGCAGTGTCATCCCCGCCAGTCGATGCAGCGCGTACGCACCAACCCGTTCCTGCCGCACACGGACGATGTCCGGGGCTTCGTCTTCGACGTGACGACCGGGCTGCTGCGGGAGATCGACCCGAGCCCCGACCCGCGCCCGTGAACCGGGTGGCGTCGGCCACTGTACGCAATCACTCTCAGGGGGCACTCCATGTCGTCGTACCGCACCGCTCTCGCGGAAGTCCTGGCCCGTGCCGTCGCGCCATGTGCCGAAGTCACCGGCACGGAGGGCAGGTTCCCCCGAGGCGCCGTGACGGCCCTCGGGGCCACCGGGCTGTTGGGGCTCACCGTCTCCACCGAGTTCGGCGGCGCCGGACTGGGCCTGCCGGAAGCCGCCGAGGTGGTCGCCCGGACGGCGCGGGTCTGCCCGGCGACGGCAGCCGTGCTCCGGTCCCACTACGCGGCGGTCGCCGTCATCGACTCGCACGGCAGCCCGTGGGTACGCGGCGAGATCGCCGCCGGACGCCACCTCGCCGGCCTCGCCCTGGCCGAGGACGACACCGGAGAACAGGGGGCGGAGGCCCAACTGCTCATGCCTCGCTGCACCGCCGTGCGCTCCGGAGGGGTGGTCGCCCTGCGCGCCCGCAAGCGCGGGGTGGTCGCGGCGGGGGAGGCGGACAGTTACGTCTGGTCCTCCCGGCCGCTCGGCGTACGCGACGGCCTCACTCTCTGGGGAGTCCCGGCGCACGCCCCGGACCTGTTCGTACCCGCCCGGCCCGACGCCGCCGGACCGCCGGGCAGCGCCACGTCCACGGTGCTGGCCGACCCGGTGCTGATACCGGCGGACGCCCGACTTGGCCCGGACGGCGGCGGGGACGACATCGTGCTGCGCACGATCCTGCCGTGGCTGCTCGAACTGGGGGCCGCAGCCGCTGCGGGGACCCCACGGTTGGCCGCCGCCGACTCTCTCGCGCGCTCCTGAAGCTCCGGTCTGTGGCGGCTGGGGAAACCCCGGCGGAGACTCGGGCGGGCGAACCCTGCCCGGGGTGAACCCGCCTCGCGAAAGCCCACGCCGGAGGGACCTCACCGCGCACTGAACTCCCGTTCCCGGAAGGTTGGTTCGGCCGCTTGCCGTGGCTGTCAGGACTGGCTTGCCCCGATGGCCAGCTGCCTGCGGTAGAACTCCGTTGTGCGTTCCGTGTGTTTGCGCATGACCTCGCCCGCGCGGTCCGCGTCGCCCCTGGAGATGGCCTTGATGAGCTGGATGTGCTCGTTCCACGCCTCCTTGCCCCGGGGCTTGGCGATCGGCGTGTAGTACCAGCGCACCTTCTGGCCCACCTGCGCAAGCATCTCGGCCAGTACGTCGTTGGCGGCCAGGGTGGTGACGAAGGCGTGCAGGGCGGTGTTGGCCGCGACCAGGCGTTCGACATCGCCGGCGGCGAGCGCGTCGAGGCCCTCCGACTGGAGCTCGCAGAGGCGCTCGACGTCCTCGGGCGTCGCGTTGCGGGCGGCGAGCTGGGCCGAGTAGGTCTCCAGCACCGAGCGGACGCCCAGGAGTTGGGCGGCCTCCTCCTCGGTGGGGGAGTGGACGAAGGCGCCCTGCGCGGGCCGCAGATCGACCCAGCCGGCGGTCTGCAGGCGCTGCAGGGCCTCACGAACCGGTTGCCGGCTGACTCCGAGATGCTCGGCGAGTTCGGCCTCGACCAGGTGCTGACCGGGCTTGAGCGAGCCGTTGACGATCAGTTCGGTCAGGGCGTCGTACACGGCCTGGCGCAGGGGTGCCGGGCGGGTGACGCGCCGGGACGCCGCAGCCGTGAGTGCCTCGCGCATGGTTGTCCTGTTCTGCTTCGCCGCCGGGCCGACGGCTTTGCCAAGAGGTGGCCGCCAAGAGGGATGCCGACGACGTTTTCAGCATACAGGTTTTGGTATGCAACATGGCGTGGTCGCCGTTGCGCTGAGGCCAGTTCAAACTGTCGTCTGTATACAGAAGCCTGTATGGGGTATCGTCGAAGTCTCCTGCAACCCTCGCCGGGGACCGCGTTTCGGAAGGCGGAGCGATCATGACGACCAGCGGGAGCGATATGACGGTCGAGAGCGTGGTCCGGAGGGCGGTGGCCGATCACCGGGGTTGGCGTGGCGCGCTGCTGCCCGTACTGCACGCGATCCAGGCCGAGTTGGGCCATGTGCCGCAGGAGGCGGTTCCGGTGCTGGCCGACGAACTCAACCTCTCCCGGGCGGACGTCCACGGAGTGGTGACCTTCTACCACGACTTCCGCCGCGAGCCCGCCGGCCGCACCACGGTGCGCGTCTGCCGCGCCGAGGCCTGCCAGGCCCTGGGAGCCGACCGCCTCGTGAACCACGTACGGGAGAGCGGACTGACCCTGGGGGAGACGTCGGTGGACGGGTCGGTGACCGTCGAGCAGGTCTTCTGTCTGGGCAACTGCGCACTGGGGCCGTCGGTCGAGGCGAACGGACGGCTGTACGGACGGGTGAGCCCGGCCCGACTGGGCTCCCTCCTCAACGGCACGCGCGACGCGACGCCCAACGGATCGCTGAAGGGGACGGTCTCCTCATGAACAACTCCTCGCACAGCGCCGCCACCGTCTACGTCCCCCGTGACTCGGCAGCCAGGTCCGTCGGCGCCGACGAGGTCGCGGGCGCCCTGCAACGGGCCGCCACCCGCGGCGACTTCGCCATCGACGTCGTACGCAACGGATCGCGCGGCATGCTCTGGCTGGAGCCGATGATCGAGGTAGTGACCCCGCAGGGCCGCGTCGGCTACGGCCCGGTGGCCGCCGAGGACGTGGACGCACTCCTGGCCGCCGGCCTGCTGGACGGCGCGGACCACCCGCTGCGCCTCGGCCTGGTCGACGAACTGCCCTGGCTGGCCCACCAGACCCGTGTCACCTTCGCCAGAGTCGGGCTGACCGACCCCCTGTCGACGCGGGACTACGTCGAGCACGGCGGCCTGGCCGGGCTGCGGGCCGCCCTGGACATGGCGCCCGCCGACGTGGTCGCCGAGGTCACCGAATCCGGACTGCGAGGTCGCGGCGGCGCCGGATTCCCGGCCGGCATCAAGTGGAAGACGGTCCTGGACTGCGCCGACGAGCTGAAGTTCGTCTGCTGCAACGCCGACGAGGGCGACAGCGGGACCTTCGCCGACCGCATGGTCATGGAGGGCGACCCGTTCCTCCTCATCGAGGGCATGACCATCGCCGCGCACGCCGTCGGCGCGAGCGAGGGCTATCTCTACATCCGCTCCGAATACCCGGACGCGATCGCCACGATGCGCGAGGCCATCGAGATCGCCCGCGAGCACGGCTGGCTCGGCAAGGGCATCCTCGGCTCCGCCCTCGACTTCGACCTGCACGTCCGTGTCGGCGCGGGTGCGTACATCTGCGGCGAGGAGACCTCCATGCTGGAGAGCCTCGAGGGCAGGCGGGGCACCGTGCGCGCGAAACCGCCGATCCCGGCGATCGAGGGCCTGTTCGGCAAGCCGACCGTCGTGAACAACGTCCTCACCCTGACCACCGTCCCGGTCGTCCTCGCCCACGGCGCGAAGGCCTACCAGGACCTCGGCGTCGGCCGTTCACGCGGCACCCAGGTCTTCCAGCTCGGCGGCAACATCGCGCGCGGCGGCATCGTCGAGACGGCCTTCGGCATCACCCTGCGCGAGCTGATCGAGGACTTCGGCGGCGGCACCCGCAGCGGACGCCCGCTGCGCACGGCGCAGGTCGGCGGACCCCTCGGCGCGTATCTGCCGACGTCGATGTTCGACCTGCCGATGGACTACGAGGCCTTCGCCGAGGCCGGCGCGATGCTCGGGCACGGCGGGATCGTCGTCTTCGACGACAGCGTGGACATGGCGGCGCAGGCCCGCTTCGCGATGGAGTTCTGCGCCGAGGAGTCCTGCGGCAAGTGCACACCGTGCAGAGTCGGTTCGGTCCGTGGCGTCGAGGTGATCGACAGGATCGTGGCCGGTACGCACCGCGACGAGAACCTCGCCCTGCTGGAAGACCTCTGTGACCTGATGACCGACGGCTCGCTGTGCGCGATGGGCGGGCTGACCCCGATGCCCGTGCGCAGCGCCCTCACCCACTTCCCCGACGACTTCCTCGGCGGCCGTCAACTTCTGAGCATCCAGCCCGTACCGGCGACCCGCCCGAAGACGGAGGGAACGGCATGACACTCCTCAAGGAACCCGACTTCGGAACCCCGGAACGCCCCGGCCCGGCAACGGTGTCGGTGGAGGTGGACGGCCTTCCGGTGACCGTCCCCGAGGGCACCTCGGTGATGCGCGCGGCGGCACAAGCGGGCGTCGACATACCCAAGTTGTGCGCCACCGACAGCCTGGAGGCGTTCGGCTCCTGCCGGTTGTGCGTGGTCGAGATCGACGGCCGGCGCGGCACCCCGGCCTCCTGCACGACACCGTGCGCCGACGGCATGAAGGTGAGCACCCAGACACCGAAGGTGGAGAAGCTCCGCCAGGGCGTCATGGAGCTCTACATCTCCGACCACCCCCTCGACTGCCTCACCTGCCCGGCCAACGGGGACTGCGAACTCCAGGACATGGCAGGGGTGGTGGGGCTCAGGCAGGTCCGGTACGGCTACGAGGGCGCCAGCCATCTCGACGCCGAGAAGGACACCTCCAACCCCTACTTCGACTTCGACCCCTCCAAGTGCATCGCCTGCTCCCGCTGCGTACGGGCCTGCGGCGAGGTCCAGGGCACCTTCGCGCTGACCATCGAGGGGCGCGGCTTCGACTCCAAGGTGTCGGCGGGCGCCGGCGAGACCTTCATGGACTCCGAGTGCGTCTCCTGCGGAGCCTGCGTCCAGGCCTGCCCGACATCCACGCTCCAGGAACGCTCGGTCGTCGAACTCGGCATGCCCACCAGGTCGGTTGTGACGACCTGCGCCTACTGCGGAGTCGGCTGCTCCTTCAAGGCCGAGCTGCGCGGCGACGAACTGGTGCGCATGGTGCCGTACAAGGACGGCGGGGCGAACGAGGGCCACTCCTGCGTCAAGGGCCGCTTCGCCTTCGGGTACGCCACCCACCCCGACCGCCAACTCAAGCCCATGGTGCGGGAGAAGACCACCGATCCCTGGCGCGAGGTCGAGTGGGACGAGGCGATCGGCATGGTCGCCCGCCGCATGCGCGAACTCCAGGACCGGTACGGAACGAGTGCGGTGGGCGCCATCACCTCCTCGCGCTGCACCAACGAAGAGGTGTACGTCGTACAGAAGATGGTGCGCGCCGCCTTCGGCAACAACAACGTCGACACCTGCGCCCGTGTCTGCCACTCCCCGACGGGATACGGACTCAAGCAGACCTTCGGCGAGTCGGCGGGCACCCAGGACTTCCGGTCCGTGGCCGAGGCCGACGTCATCATGGTGATCGGCGCCAACCCCACCGACGGGCACCCGGTGTTCGCCTCCCGGATGAAGCGCCGGCTGCGCGAGGGCGCCAAGCTCATCGTGGTCGACCCGCGCCGCATCGACCTCGTCCGCTCGCCGCACATCGAGGCCGAGCACCATCTCCAGCTCAGGCCGAGCACCAACGTGGCCGTCGTGAACGCGATGGCCCATGTGGTGGTCACCGAGGCCCTGTTCGACCGGGACTTCGTGGACGCGCGGTGCGAGGACTTCGACCAGTGGGCGGAGTTCGTGGGCCGCCCCGCGAACAGCCCGGAGGCGGTCGAGCCGATCACCGGCGTACCGGCCGCCGAACTCCGGGCCGCCGCAAGGCTGTACGCGACCGCCCCCAACGGAGCCATCTACTACGGTCTCGGTGTCACCGAGCACAGCCAGGGCTCGACCATGGTCATGGGAATGGCCAACCTCGCGATGGCGTGCGGCAACATCGGCCGGGACGGCGTCGGCGTGAACCCGCTGCGCGGTCAGAACAACGTGCAGGGCTCCTGCGACATGGGCTCCTTCCCGCACGAACTCCCCGGCTACCGGCATGTATCCGACGACGCCGTGCGTACCGTCTTCGAGAACCTCTGGGGCGGAACCCTCCTCGCCGAACCGGGACTTCGTATCCCGAACATGTTCGACGCGGCGATCGACGGCACCTTCCGCGGACTGTTCGTCCACGGCGAGGACATCGCCCAGTCGGACCCCAACCTCAAGCACGTCAGCGCCGCGCTCGAGGCCATGGAACTGGTCGTCGTACAGGACCTGTTCCTCAACGAGACGGCCAAGTTCGCGCATGTCTTCCTGCCCGGCGCCTCGTTCCTGGAGAAGGACGGCACGTTCACCAACGCCGAGCGCCGGATCAACCGGGTGCGCGCGGTGATGAAGCCGAAGACGGGCAAGCACGAGTGGCAGATCGTCAGCGAGATCGCCACCGCCATGGGCTACCCGATGGCGTACGACCATCCGCGCCAGATCATGGACGAGATCGCCTCGGTCACCCCCACCTTCACCGGTGTCTCCTTCGAGCTGCTGGACAAGCTCGGCAGCATCCAGTGGCCGTGCAACGAGGAGGCGCCGGAGGGGACGCCCATCATGCACGTGGACGAATTCGTGCGCGGCAAGGGCCGGTTCGTGGTCACCTCGTACGTGCCGACGAACGAGCGCAGCACCCGGCGCTACCCCCTGGTGCTGACCACGGGCCGCATCCTCAGCCAGTACAACGTCGGCGCGCAGACCCGCCGCACCGGCAATGTTGCCTGGCACCCCGAGGACATCCTCGAACTGCACCCGCACGACGCCGAGGACCGCGGCATCAAGAGCGGTGACATGGTCACCCTGGCGAGTCGCGTCGGGCAGACGACGCTGCGCGCGGAGATCTCCGACCGGATGCCGACCGGCGTCGTCTACACCACCTTCCACCACCCGGTGACCGGCGCCAACGTGGTGACCACGGAGAACTCCGACTGGGCGACCAACTGCCCGGAGTACAAGGTCACCGCCGTGCAGGTCGGCCTGGTCATGGTGGCGGACTGAGATGGCCGCAACCGCCGTACCCCCGGAGCGCCGGATGGCCAACGACATCGCCGCCAACCACGGTCATCTGCCGGACGACGTCGCCGCCGAGGCGATCGCCGGGCACGTGGGCAGGTTCTGGGACCCGCGCATGCGTACCCGGTTGTACGAGTTCGTCGATGCCGGGGCGGACGGACTCGACCCCCTGGTGGTGGCCGCCGTGAAGCTCCTGCGCTGACCGACAGAGAGGAGTCGTTCATGCTGTTCCGGCAGCTGGAGTACTTCGTGGCGGTGGCGAGGGAACGGCACTTCGCCCGGGCGGCGGAGTCCTGCTACGTCTCCCAGCCGGCGCTCTCGGCCGCGATCGCCAAGCTGGAACGGGAGTTGAACGTCACGCTGATCAACCGCGGCCACAACTACCAGGGCCTCACCCCGGAAGGCGAACGCCTCGTCGTCTGGGCCAAACGCATCCTCGCCGAACAGGACGCGTTCAAGGCGGAAGTTGCCGCCGTACAGTCCGGTATCACCGGGACACTGCGGCTGGGCACGGACCCCACGGCGTCCACGACTCTCGCGCTCCCCGTCGCGGCCTTCTGCGCCGCCCATCCGCTGGCCAAGGTGCAGGTCAGGTCCCGGCTGTCGACGAAGGAACTCCACCGCCAACTGCGCGACTACGAACTGGACGTGGCGATAGCCCACTTCGACCCGGGCGACCAGGAGGGCCTCCAGGTCGTCCCCCTCTACCAGGAGCGCTACATGCTGCTGGTCTCCGACGACCAACCCGTCGCCCAGGCGGCCACCGTCACCTGGGCGGACGCCGCCCAACTGCCGCTCGCCCTGCTGACACCCGACATGCGCATCCGCCAGATCGTCGACACCGTGTTCGCGCAGAAGGGGTTCGTGGTGACCCCGCAGGTCGAGACGGACTCCATCGCCTCCCTCTACGCCCATGTGGGCGGCGGCGGTTGGGCGAGCATAGTGCCGCACACCTGGCTGCGCGCGATGCCCGTCGTCGGCCGGACGAGAGCGCTGCCCCTGGTCGACCCGGAGGCCGGCGCGCAGGTCTCGGTGGCGATCCACGCGGCCACACCGGGCTCGGTCGCCGCGCGGGCGTTCGTCAACGCCGCGACGGGCCTGTCCCTCGACGAATTCTTCGCCCGCCCGATGCCACTTCCGCTTCCCCTGCCGACACCGCATCCGCTGCCGACACCGACACCGACCGAGCACAGCGTGCGTTGACCTGCGGGCACCGAGCCCGCCCCTCAGGGCGCGTACCGGGCCTGTACGGCCTTCCGGTCCAGGCCTCCCTTCGCGGTGTGCGGGAGGGCGGCGACCAGCTCGATCCTGTCCGGCACCTCGAACGCGGCCAGCCGGTCCCGGCAGTAGCGCAGGATCTCCGCGGGCCCCACGTCCTCGCCGGCGCGCACCACCACGGCGGCACCGACCAGCTGCCCGTAGACCGCGTCGGGTACGGCGAACACGGCCGCCTCGGCGACCCCCGGGCAACCGGCGAGGATGTCCTCGACATGCTCGGGCGAGATCTTCTCCCCGCCCCGGTTGATGAGGTTCTTGATCCGTCCGGTCAGCGACAGATAGCCGTCCGCGTCCAGCGCGCCCAGATCACCGGTGCGCAGCCACCCGTCGACAAAGATGTACGCCGTCCCGTCCGGATCGCCGAGATAGCCGCGGGCGACGGTCGGACCGTGCACCCACACCTCTCCCTCGACGCCCACCGGACACGCCCGCCCACTCCGGTCGACGACCCGCACCTCGACCCCGGTCGGCCGCCCGACCGAGCCCTGCTTCAGTGCGCCCCGCTCGGGCAGCGGCTCGCTGGTCGCCTGGTGCGAGGACTCGGTCATCCCGTACGCGGACAGCAGCGGAGCGCCGAACGTCCGCTCCAACGCGCGCTGCGTGGCCGTGTTGAGGGGGGCGCTGCAACTCCGTACGAACTTCAGGGGCGGCGCCTTCGGTCCCGGGTACTCCCGTTCCGAGCGGTCGAGGAGGATCTCGTGGATCGCCGGCACCGCGGTGAACCAGGTGGCGGTCACGGCCCGCATGTCGTCCCAGAACGTGCCCGCCGAGAAGCGCCCCCGCTCGGGCAGCAGTACGCACCCTCCGCTGGCCAGGGAGGCCAGCAGCGCCGCGAACAGCCCGTGCCCGTGGAAGAACGGCATCACCGCGACCGTCGCGTCCCCCGGGCCCAACTCGTAGGTGGCACACACTCCTTGCACGGAGGCGGCCACATTGGCGTGGGTCAGCGGGACCATCTTCGCCCGGCCGGTGGTCCCCGCCGTGAACAGGACGAGGGCGTCCCGATCCGACAACTCGCCTGCGGTGACCGCCACTTCGGGCACGTCCCCGGTGTCGAGTGCGACCGCCGCCGAACCCGCCCGGGACACTTCCACCCGCAACGGCCACACCGGCACCGGCAGTACGGCGACATCGGATACGGACGGTCCTACGAGCACCGCCCGAGCCCCCAACGCGCGCAGCCGGGCCACGAGTTGGGACGCGGGAAGCGCCGGATCCAGCGGAGCGACCACCAGCCCCGCCCGCGCCGCACCCAGCAACGCCACCACGAACTCGGCGGTGTTGGCACAGATCAGCCCGACCGCGTCACCCCGCCGAAGACCCGCACGGCCGAGACGGTCCGCCACGTCGGCGGCCAGCGTGGCAAGGCCCCGATAGGAAAGCGGCACCCGCTCACCGGTGACCACCAGAGCCCGGGCGTACGGCCGTTCCCGCACCTGCCAGTCGAGGAGATCCACGAGGCCGGTGACCGCCGGAGGCCGGTACCGGTTCACGTCGCGCACGGATGCCGCGGCCGGAACCGCCATGCCCCCACCCCCTCGCGCCAGCTCTGATGAAGCAGTCCTCTGCGAGCCTGCGGCGGCCCGCGGTCGGCGTCCAATACGCACTGGTGAACGGCCGATAGCAGCCGTCTATCAAGGGAGTTGGCAAGCCCTCGACCAGCCCTCGATAGAAGCTGTTTATCGGCTGGTCGCCGATGGGTCTTGGACGCGGCCGGGCGCGCTGCGGATGGTGAATGAAGTAGCCGCTCCGGCAGGACCTGCCCAAGGAGGACCTCGGACCATGACCGCCCCCTCGCCCCTGGAGACCGCGGCAGCAGCCGACGTTCCGACCGAACTCACCGACGGGTACCACCTGGTCGTCGACGCGCTGAAGATGAACGACGTCGACACCATCTACGGAGTGGTCGGCATCCCGATCACCGACCTGGCCCGCCTCGCCCAGGCGCAGGGCATCCGCTACATAGGCTTCCGGCACGAGAGCAACGCCGGACACGCGGCGGCCGCGGCCGGCTACCTCAACAAGAAGCCCGGCGTGGCCCTGACCGTGTCGGCGCCCGGCTTCCTCAACGGTCTGGTCGCGCTGGCCAACGCGACGACCAACTGCTTCCCGATGGTCCAGATCTCCGGCTCCAGCGAGCGCCATCTCGTCGACCTCAAGCAGGGCGACTACGAGGAGATGGACCAGCTCGCCGCCGCGCAGCCGTTCGTCAAGGCCGCCTACCGGGTCAGCCGCGTCGAGGACATCGGCCGGGGCATCGCCCGCGCGCTGCGCACGGCGATCTCCGGACGCCCCGGCGGCGTCTACCTCGACATCCCCGCCGCCGTGCTCGGCGCCATCATGCCGGCCGAGGAGGGCGCGAAGACCCTGAGCCGCCTCGTCGACCCCGCGCCGCGTCAGCTGCCCGCGCCGGAGGCCGTGGACCGGGCGATCGAGCTGTTGGCAGGCGCCGAGCGGCCGTTGGTGGTGCTGGGCAAGGGCGCCGCGTACGCGCAGGCCGACGAACGGGTCCGCGAGTTCATCGAGTCCACGGGCATTCCGTACGTACCGATGTCGATGGCCAAGGGCCTGCTGCCCGACGACCACCCGCAGTCGGCGGCCACCGCGCGCTCACTCGCGCTGAAGAAGGCCGACGTCGTGATGCTGATCGGTGCCCGCCTCAACTGGCTGCTGGGGCACGGCCAGGCGGGCTGGAACCCCGAGGCCAGGTTCGTGCAGATCGACATCGACCCCAAGGAGATCGACAGCAACCAGCCCATCGCCGCCCCCCTCGTCGGTGACATCGAGTCGGTGCTCGAGGCACTCGCCGAGCGGACCAAGCCCGGTCAGATCTCGGCCCCTTCGGCCTGGCGCGAGGAGCTCGGGGCCCGCTCGGCGCAGAACGTGGCCAAGATGGCGCAGCGCCTGGCGGCCGACCCGCACCCCATGCAGTTCATGGGCGCCCTGAAGGCCGTACGCGATGTCGTGCGCGCGCGCCCGGAGACGTACATCGTCAACGAGGGCGCCAACGCGCTGGACATCGCGCGCAACGTCATCGACATGCACGTACCGCGCCACCGTCTCGACAGCGGGACCTGGGGCGTCATGGGCATCGGTATGGGATATGCCATCGCCGCAGCCGTCGAGAGCGGCGCGCCGGTCGTGGCCGTCGAGGGCGACAGCGCCTTCGGGTTCAGCGGGATCGAGATCGAGACGATCTGCCGCTACAACCTGCCCGTCGTCACCGTGATCATGAACAACGGCGGGGTCTACCGGGGCGACGACACCAACCCCTACGACGACGCCCCCTCGCCGACGACCCTCATGGGCTCCGCCCGCCACGACCTCATGATCGAGGCGTTCGGCGGCAGGGGCTACCGCGCGACCACGCCCGCCGAGGTCACCGCCGCCCTCACCGAGGCCCTGGCCTCCGGCGGACCGGCCCTCATCGACTGCGTGATCGACCCCTCGGCCGGCACCGAGAGCGGCCACATCTCGCACCTCAACCCCAAGGGCATCACCGTCGGCAACATCACCACCGCAGCGAAGAAGTGACCCTACGCACATGAAAAGGAAGCTGACATGAGTGAAAAGCCGCTCGCCGGAATCAAGGTGATCGACTTCACCGGGGTCCAAGCCGGTCCCGCCTGCACGCAGTTGCTCGCCTGGTTCGGCGCCGACGTCCTCAAGGTGGAGCGCCCGGGCGGCGGCGACGTCACCCGGAAGCAACTGCGGGACATCGAGGATCTCGACGCGCTGTACTTCACGATGCTCAACAGCAACAAGCGCTCCCTCGCGATCAACACCAAGACCGCCGAGGGTCTCGAGGTGCTGGAGAAGCTCATCACCGACGCCGACGTGCTGGTGGAGAACTTCGCGCCGGGCGCCCTGGACCGGATGGGCCTGACCTGGGAGCGCATCCAGGAACTCAACCCGCGCCTGATCTTCGGCTCGGTGAAGGGCTTCAACGACCAGTCGTCCTGGAACGACCTCAAGGTCTACGAGAACGTCGCCCAGTGCGCGGGCGGCGCCGCCTCCACCACCGGCTTCTGGGACGGCCCCCCGACCATCTCCGGTGGCGCCCTCGGCGACACCAACACCGGTATGCACCTGGCGATCGGCATCCTCACCGCGATCATCGACCGGGGGAAGACCGGCAAGGGGCAGAAGGTGTCCGTCTCCATGCAGGACGCCGTCCTCAACCTCTGCCGGGTCAAGCTGCGCGACCAGCAGCGCCTCGAGCGGGTCGGCCACCTGGAGGAGTACCCGCAGTACCCGAACGGCGAGTTCACCGACGTCGTGCCGCGCGGGGGCAACGCGGGCGGCGGCGGGCAGCCCGGCTGGGTCCTCAAGTGCAAGGGCTGGGAGACGGACCCGAACGCGTACATCTACTTCACCGTCCAGGAGCAGAACTGGAAGCGCACGGCGGAGGTGATCGGCCGTCCGGAGTGGGCCGAGGACCCGGCGTACGCCACCGCGCGCGCCCGGCAGTCGCACATCTTCGAGATCTTCGACGAGATCGAGAAGTGGCTCGCGGACAAGACCAAGTACGAGGCGGTGAACATCCTGCGGGAGTGGGAGGTCCCTTGCGCCCCGGTCATGAGCATGAAGGAGCTGGCCTACGACGAGGACCTGCGCAAGAGCGGCACGGTCGTCGAGGTCGAGCAGAAGGGGCGGGGCACCTATCTGACCGTCGGCAGCCCGGTGAAGTTCTCCTCCTTCAAGCCGGAGATCGTCGGCGCCCCGCTGCTGGGCGAACACAGCTCCGAGGTCCTGGTCGAACTCGGGTACGACGAGGAGACCATCGGCCGGCTGAAGGAGAGCGGCGTCATCGTCTGACGCGGTGACCGACGCGGTGTCCGACGGGAAGCGGCCGTGGCCTTGTGGGCCACGGCCGCTTCCGTGTCATCGGGCACGTTGTCCGGTGGGACTCAGACCGACGCGTCGGCCTCGGCCCGCCGACGCATGAGTTCGCGCTCGCGCTCGCGGCGCGCGGTGACGTCCCGGATGACCGCTCCGACGTATGTGCTGCCGTCGGGGCCCGGCAGCAGCACCACGCTGAACTCGATGGACAGCTTGCGGCCGTCCGCCGCCAGTGCGGGAACGTTCAGCAGGTCCGCGTCCCCGTACTTGGTCGTGCCCCGGTCCATGGCCTCCTCAAAGCCGTCCCAGTGACGCTTGCGATGCCGCTCGGGGATGATGACGTCCAGGCTGCGACCGTCCACGTCACCAGCAGAGAACCCGAAGATGCGCTCCGCGCCCCGGTTCCAGAAGCGGATCAGTCCCTCGCCGTCGATGATCACTATGCCGTCGGGTGCCTGGGCGGCCATTCCCAGCACCACCTCGGGATTCAGATCTTCCATGTCGCCTCCGTGCAGGGGCAGTCGGACACCGAACGCGTGCGAGAAGACAGTATACAGATGGATCGTATACAGAATCCATAATGAGTCACGCGGCGGTTCCCAACGCCAGGAGGTCGCTGATGGCGTGGACGGTCCGCAGGGTAGGGACGTCGACACCGGTGATGTCGGCGAGCTCGATGACGGCGGTCAGCAGGACGTCGAGCTCGAGGGGTTTGCCCCGTTCGAGGTCCTGGAGCGTGGAGGTGCGATGGTCGCCCACGCGTTCCGCTCCGGCCAGCCGGCGTTCGATGGAGATGCCGATACGGCAGTTGAGGGCCTCGGCGACGGTGAGGGTCTCCTCCATCATGGTCTGGATGACCTGCCGGGTGCCGCCGTGGTGGCACATCTGACGCATCGTGGCACGGGCGAGGGCACTGATGGGGTTGAAGGAGATGTTGCCGAGGAGCTTGAGCCAGATGTCGTTGCGCAGGTCGGGTTCGACCGGGCATTTGAGCCCGCCGGCCTGCATGACCTCGCTGAAGGCCAGGCAGCGGGGGGAGAGGGTGCGGTCCGGTTCGCCGATGGAGAACCGGGTGCCCTCCAGGTGTCTGACGACGCCCGGCCCTTCGAGCTCGGTCGCCGCGTACACCACGCAGCCGATGGCCCGCTCGGGCGCGAGTACGGCACTGACCGCGCCGCCGGGATCCACGCTCTCGACACGATGCCCGTCGTGAGGTCCGCCGTGGCGGTGGAAGTACCACCACGGGATGCCGTTCTGCGCCGCGATGACGGCCGTGGACCCGTGGAGCAGGGGCTCGATGAGCGGCCCGCACGCCGCGTACGAGTTCGCCTTGAGTCCGAGGAAGACATAGTCGACGGGGCCGATGTCGGCCGGGTCGTCGGTGGCCTGGGCGTGAGCGGTGAAATCACCGCGTGGGCTGAGGACCCGTACGCCGTGTTGCCTCATGGCCGCGAGGTGCGGTCCACGGGCGACAAGGTGGACGTCGGCGCCTGCTTGGTGCAGGGCCGCGCCGACATAGGCGCCGATGGCACCGGCGCCGAGGATGGCGACTTTCACTGGGTGGCGCTCCGTTCGGTCGAGGGTGTACCGCGGAACTGTCGAGAATGGCGAAAACTGTCGACGAAATATTGTCTACAGGATGGAGATGGCGGCAGCAAGGGTTTGCGGTGGCACCCGGACGGCCACCCGTGCCGTGTGAGCACCGGGTTCCCGGGGTTTGCGGGGTTTGTGCGCCGTAGACTGTAGGCGAAAGCCAATTCATACTTGGCTCTCATATGTAGCCACGGCGCTGCAGAGGAGGGGCTGCGATGTTGTCGACGACAGGACTGCCGCAGGGCGCGGTACCCAAGCTCGAACGTCCCGGCCCGCTCCGTGACCGGGTGTACGAGGCGCTGCTCGAACTCATCACCACCCGAGCCCTGCAGCCCGGGCAGCATCTTGTGGAGAGTGAGCTCGCCGGACATCTGGGGGTCTCCCGCCAGCCCGTACGGGAGGCGCTCCAGCGGCTGAACACGGACGGCTGGGTCGATCTGCGGCCCGCCCAGGGCGCCTTCGTGCACGAGCCGACGGAAGCGGAGGCGGATCAACTCCTCACCGTCCGCGCGCTGTTGGAGGCCGAGGCGGCCCGGCTCGCCGCCGCCAACGCGGGTGCCGCGTCCATCGCCGCGCTGGAGGAGCTGTGTGCGGAGGGCGAGCGCGCCGTCGCCGCCGATGACGTGGACGGCGCGGTCGCCATGAACGCCCGGTTGCACGCCAAGATCATGGAACTGGCCGGCAATACGGTCCTCGCCGAGCTGGCGGCGCAGGTCGACCGCAGGGTCCGCTGGTACTACACGCCGGTCGCCCGGCAGCGCGGGAAGCAGTCCTGGATCGAGCACCGCGCGCTGATCGCGGCGATCGCCGACCGCGACGAGCGGCGCGCGACGGAGATCATGCGGGCCCACACGGAGCACACGCGCGAGATGTACCACCAGCGGGAGAAGTAGGCGTGGCGCGGTAGTCGTACGGTCGCTCCGCGCGGTCGCCCGGGGTGAGAGATATGCAGGTGAAAGCCAGTCCGAAACCTTGGTATTGTTGGCCATGCCGCTGCGGGGAACACCCCCGACTGCGGCAGACACCTTGTCCGGGTGGCGGAATGGCAGACGCGCTAGCTTGAGGTGCTAGTGCCCTTTAACGGGCGTGGGGGTTCAAGTCCCCCCTCGGACACCAGAACAGCACGTTTGAACCCCGGCCCCGGATGGGTCCGGGGTTCTTCGTATTTTCGAGTTTGTCGGCGGCGCATCCTTCGGCGGCTGACCGAGCAGTTCAGGACCGGCCACACCGCGCCTGCGGCGGAGCAACTCGACTGGATGCGGGCGCAGTCTTCGGCCCGCCGCCCAGGCGACCGCCCGGCGGCGCGTGAACCTGCGGGCCGTGTCCCCGCGCGTCGAAGTTGGGCCGGCCGCATCGCATGCCTGTGCGACGAGGCCGGCCGTCCCCTTCTCAGCTCTCAGGTGTGGCGGGGGCGGGGCAGTAGGGCGAAGGCGGTCTCCGCGATGGAGGTCAGGCGGTCGGGGCTGTGGCCGTACGCGCCCACGACATCGCTCCCGCGGATGACGGTCAGCAGGAGGTAGGCGAGGTCGTCGGCATCCGCGTCGGGGGCGAGGTCGCCGTGGCGCTGTGCCGCTCGCAGGCAGTCGGCCACCGCTGTCCTGACCACGGTGAAGCAGTCGTGGGCCAGGCGTTTGACCTCGGGGTCGGAGGCGCCGATCTCCAGGGCCATCTTGGCGGCGAAGCAGGCCGCCTCCGTCCGGTCGTCGGCGGGAGGCACGTCGGGGGCGAGTGGCACTCCGTGGACGGCGCGCAGCAGGTACGCGTGCAGTCGTTCCAGGGCGCCCTCGTCCGGTCCGGCGAGCATCTTCGGCGGCCCCTGCCCCAGCCGGGAGAAGTAGCCGGTCATCGCCTCCAGCAGCACGCCGTGCTTGCCGTCGAACGCGGCATAGAGGCTGCCGCGGCCCAGGCCGGTGGCGGTGCTGATGTCGTCGACGCTCGTGCCGTTGTAGCCCGAGGCGCGGAACTGCCGCTCGGCGGCGTGCAGGACGTGGTCGCGGTCAAAGCTTCGTGGTCTGGCCATGCACCGAAGGTACGTCCGACCCACCCTTCTTGACAAGTCAGTACAGAACCATCTAGGTTTCCGACTGTTCAGTCCACAACGGTCCTGACCTCCCCGGACAGGCTGTGCATCACGAATGTCGGGCTACCCCCCCGCCAACCACCACCCAGAACTCGAAGGACTGACCGAACCATGACTGACAAGGAAACGCAGGAGGCGATGGCGGTGGCGACTCCTCCGTACGCAAGCGACGCACTGTCCGAGGAGACTGTCGACGCGGTGGTGATCGGCGGGGGCGCTGCGGGGCTGAACGGTGCACTGGTCCTCGCTCGCTCCCGCCGCTCGGTCGTCGTGATCGACGGCGGCTCCCCGCGCAACGCGCCCGCCGAGGCCGT